>NZ_JBSGYT010000020.1:0-123640 GCF_053610645.1 Streptomyces sp. NPDC054883
GTACGCGGCCGCGTACCCCGCGGCGGGCGCCTCGGTCGGGGCCGCCGGAGGCGCGGCCGGGCCCGGGACCATCGCGGGAGTCCCGCTGAGGGCCGCCGGTCCCGGGTCCCGGGTCAGGGGGTGGGCCACGGTCGGCCCCGACGACTGGTGCGGAGCCACTGGTGGGGCTGTCGAGCGGGCGGAGGAGACGGGCACCGCCGCCGGGCTCGGATTCCGGGCCGAGGCCGTGCCCGGGACGGTGGCCGAGGACGGGGCGCCCGGCTCCGACGCCGACACCGCCTGCGGCGTCGCAGCGCGGGGGGTGGAACGGCTCGGCTGGGGCGCCGGGCCGGGGACCGGGACCGCGTGCTGCGCCTGCGCCGGGCCCGCGCCGGGGGCCGTTGTCGGCGTCATGCTCGGGTGGGGCACCGAGGCCGGGGGCGGAGGCCACGCCGCACTCTCCGCCCGGGCTGCGGCCGCCGCACGGACGGGGGAACGGGGCACGGTCGGCTCGGCAGCCGACCCTTCGCCCGGGGCCGGCTCCGGCGTCAGCGTCGGGACCGCCGGCCAGGGCGGCGCTTCCGCACGGGCCGGGGTCGGGACCGGGACTTCGGCCGGGGCCCGGTGCGGGGCCGTCGGCCAGGGCGCTTCCGCACGGGCCGGGGCCGGGTGCGCGGCCCCCTCTCCCACATCCCCCGGGGCCGCCGGCCAGGCCGGGTGCGGGGGCGGCGTTGGGGTTGCCGGCTCGGTCGGCGTGGGAGCCGGGGCCGGGGTGGCGCGGAAACGGGTGGTCCAGCGGCCCGGGCGGGGAGACCGGCGGGGGCCCGACGGGGGGACGGGGAAGGTGCCCGTCGTGGTCGTGGTGCGCGTGGGGTACATGGTTGCCTCCGTCATGCGAACAGCCGGCGCCAGGTTTCCGGGCCCGGATAGCCGTTGGCCGAGGCCCCGCGCCAGCCCTGCGCGCGCTGGAACGCCTCGACGTTGCGGCGGTCGGCCTCGCTCCAGACGGAACCCGGGCCGGAGGTGTAGTGCTTGCCGAACCCCTTCGCCACCAGCCGGCGGCCGAGGGCGGCGACGGCCGGGCCGGACCGTCCCGGCCGGAAGGCGGCCGGGCCCGGGTACGCGGGGTGGCCGCCCGGGCCCGGCGCGGCGTCCGGCGTGGGCACGATGTCGTTGCCCTGCCCCTCGACCAGCAGCCGCCAGGTGTCCGCGCCCGGGATGCCGTCGGCGTCGGCTCCCGTCCAGCCCTGGGCCGTCTGGAAGGCCCGGGTGGCCAGCCGGTCGGACTCGCTCCACTTCGTGCTCGGGCCCTTGGGGTAGAAGCGGCGTCCGCCCCGGTCGATCAGCATCCGGCCCAGCCGCGCCACGTGCTGGTTGTCGGCGCCCGGCCCGAACATCTTCGCTCCGGGGAAGGCGGACGGAACCGCCGGCTTCGGGTCCGTCCCCGGCCCGTCCGGCACGAGCCCGCCGGTCACCCCGGTGAAGCGGTAGGGCAGGTACTTGGTCGCGTTGTTCCAGTACCCGAACGGCGTCGCCAGCTTGCGCGTCGTCGGGCGCGTCTGCTCGTAGGCGATGTAGTGCGTGCGCGTCTCGTCGACCCAGCCGCCGAAGAGGGTGACGTGCGAGCCGTTGTTGGGGTCGGAGGGGTTGTGGAAGAGGAGCATGTCCCCCGGCAGCAACTCCTCCTTGGTGATCTTCTTGGCGAACTTGTCGAGACTGCCGGTCCATTCGTTCGTGCCGAGGTTCCAGGCCATGGAGACGAAGCCCGAGCAGTCCTGCCGGTATCCGTCCCACCAGTAGTCGTTCATGCTGTACGGGACCTGCTCGTCCAGCCACACCTTGGCCCGGTTGATGATCGTCGACCGGTCGATCCGGCGCACCGCCGTGGGCGCCCCCGGCAGGCCCGGCGGCTTGGCGGGCGACCCCTTCGGCCCGTGCAGCGGCGCCCGGCCGCCCTGTGGGGACCCGGGCACGTCCGGCGTCCCGGGCCCGGGCCCGCCCGGCTTACGGTGTCCCGGCGCGGCGGGTTTCCCGGACCCAGGCACGTCCGGCTTCGCGGAGCCCGGCACGTCCGGCGTGGCGGAGCCCGGCCCGCCCGGCTTCGCGGAGCCCGGCTTCGCGGGCTCCGGCGGCGTCGGCTTCACCGGATCCGGACCGCCCGGCTGCGCCGGGCCCGGGCCCGGCGTGGGGCGGGCCGTCGCCACGGCGGTCGCGCCGCCGCCGCTCAGCACCACACCGGCCGCCGTGGCCAGTACCAGCGCGCGGCGCGCGCCGCGCGCGGCGGGGTGTCCGCCGTCCCGGAGCGGTATGGCCCGCCCGCGGGCGAGGGTGCGCCGCCGGTGCACGCAGCCCGGGCAGACACAGTCGCCCGCGGGCTCGTACTCCTCGAAGACCGGCATCGGCATCGATGGCGCCATCTGCACCTGCATCGGAGGCTGCGTCGTCATGCGTTCCGTCCACTCCCCTTGCTCGTCCACTCGTCCGACCGGGCACGCGTCTGGCGGGGCATCAGATTCGGCTCGGCTCAGACATATCGTGCACGACAAACCCCCCAAACATGGGTTAATCGGACAACGCGGGCGCGGCTGGTCATGAGCACCCCCGCAGGTGGGGTAGAGTTTTCCCTGTCAGCAAGCGCCGCTAGCTCAGTTGGTTAGAGCAGCTGACTCTTAATCAGCGGGTCCGGGGTTCGAGTCCCTGGCGGCGCACAGACGGGAAAAACCCCCGCAGCGAAAGCTGCGGGGGTTTCTTCGTTCCCGTCCCTCACACGGGCGTACCGGGTCTGGCCCGCACACCCGTCAGGTAGGCGGCGACCACCACGTTCGCCGAGTACTGCTTGGCCGTCTTGTCGTACGTTCCGCCGCAGGTCACCAGCCGCAGCTCGGCGCGGCCCGGCACTTTGGGGCCGTACGCCTTCTGCGGGTCGAACCCCGCGCGCTCGTAGACCCGTACCTCCTCGACCGTGAACTCGGCGACCGACCCGTCCGCCCGGACCACGCCGACCTTGTCCCCCCGCTGCGCCGTGCTCAGCCCGTAGAACACCGCCGGCTTCGACCGCGTGTCCACGTGCCCGATCAGCAGGGCGGTACCGGCCTTGCCCGGCTGGGTACCGCCGCTCCACCAGCCGACCGTGCCCGGGTTCTCGTACGGAGGCGGCTCGATCGCCCCCTCGCGGTCCAGGCCGCGCGAGATCACCGGCGCCTGGATGCCCAGGGACGGTACGTCGAGCCGCGCCGGCGGCGCCGCCGCCAGCGGGGCGTGGGCCACGGGCAGGCCGGGCGCCGCGGCCCCGCCACCGCCCGCCTGGCCCCCGGGCGGTACGGGAACCCCGGTGATCTCCCGCCCCCACAACCACAGCCCGAGCACCAGCACGGTCCACGCGGCGAACGTCAGCAGGCGGGAGCCGCCGGAGCCGCGGGGCTCCTCGCTCACCGGCGTGCCCTCACTCGCTGCCGCGACGGCGGCGCAGCGCCAGCGCCCTGCCCGCGACGGCGAGGGTGGCCACGGCGGCGAGGACGGCGCCGATCACCGTCTGGGGCAGCCCAGGGCCGTCGCCGCCGTGGTTCTTCTTCGTGGGCGCGGCCGCCAGCTCGGTCGTCCGGGCCACCTCTGCGGCCATCGCGCCGCCGCCCGCGTGGACCGGCCGGACGGGCGAGTGGTGCGGGTCGGGGTGGTGCCCCTCCCGGATCCGGACGGAGCCGCTCACCCGGTCGTCGCGGCCGTCGCACTTGACGCGGATCTCGTGCGAGCCCGGCCGGGCGTGCGTGGCGATGAGCGCGTCACCCCACAGGGCGTGGCGGTCGTCGTGTCCGGCGGACAGGTGGACCTCGGAGACGAAAACGGAGGACCTGGCCGACGCCCAGCCGCCGTCGCAGCCCCGCACCTCCAGCTTGACCAGGTCGCCGGGCTCGGCCGGATCCGGCTTGACCGAGACGCCGCCGCGGCCCCAGTCCTCGGCGGCGGCTGCGGGCGCGGTCACCGCGCCGAGGGCGGTCAGGGCGACGGCCACCCCGGTGGCACGGAGAGCGATCAGAGTACTGCGCATGGTGAACCTCCTCAACAAGGAGATTCACGCGCGGCGCGCCGCCCCGCATCCGGAGCGGCGCGCCTTTGGACCGTACGAGTCAGCCGTACGCCCCGGACGTACGCGCCGGACACCTGCCGGGCACCTGCCGGGCACCTGCCGGACAGCACACTCGGGGACCTAGACGAGGTCGACCAGGTCGGCGATGGAGTCGACCGTCTTGGTGGGGCGGTAGGGGAACTTCTCGGTGTCCTCGACCGTGGTCAGACCGGTCAGGACGAGGAAGGTCTGCATGCCCGCCTCCAGGCCGGCGAGCACGTCGGTGTCCATCCGGTCGCCGATCATGGCGCTGCTCTCGGAGTGCGCGCCGATCGCGTTCAGGCCGGTCCGCATCATCAGCGGGTTGGGCTTGCCGGCGAAGTACGGCTGCTTGCCGGTGGCCTTGGTGATCAGCGCGGCGACGGCGCCGGTGGCGGGCAGCGGCCCCTCGGTGGACGGGCCGGTCTCGTCCGGGTTGGTGCAGATGAAGCGGGCGCCGCCGTTGATCAGGCGGACGGCCTTGGTCATCGCCTCGAAGCTGTACGTACGGGTCTCGCCCAGGACCACGTAGTCCGGCTCGTGGTCGGTCAGGATGTAGCCGATGTCGTGCAGGGCGGTGGTCAGGCCGGCCTCGCCGATGACGTAGGCCGTGCCGCCCGGACGCTGGTCGTCGAGGAACTTGGCGGTGGCGAGCGCCGAGGTCCAGATGTTGTCGACGGGGACGTGCAGGCCCATCCGGTTGAGCCGGGCGTGCAGGTCGCGCGGGGTGTAGATGGAGTTGTTGGTCAGGACCAGGAAGGGCTTGCCGGACTCGCGCAGCCGCTTGATGAAGGCATCGGCGCCGGGGATCGGCGTCCCCTCGTGGATGAGGACTCCGTCCATGTCGGTGAGCCAGGATTCGATCGGCTTGCGCTCTGCCACGGGACTGTTCTCCGCTCTGCGGGGCCTCTGACCACGGGGGCCTCTGGTCTGTACCACCCTATCGGGGAACGGGCCGTGGACGCGGGGCGCGTCCACGGCCCGGACATGGACCGGAAGGCGGCGGGAGACCGGTGTCAGCCGAGCTTCACGTTGTCGACGGTCCAGTACCAGTTGTTGGTGCCGCTGTAGCGGAGTTCGGCGGAGGCCGCGTCGGCGGTCTTGGGGTCCTCGCTGCCGTAGCCGTCGCGGTCGCCCTTGAGGCCGAGCCGCTTGTCGATCTTGGCGGAGAACCGGTCAGGCCCTGGCTCATCAGGCCTTGCAGGTTGGGGGCGTTGGCGGCCTTGAGGCGGTCGAGGACCACGCCGTCGGGGCCGATGACGAGGACCTTGTCGGTGGCGGCCGCCGTGGCCGGGACGGTGATGAGAGCGGTGCCGAACAGGGCGGTGGCGGTGGCGGCCACGGCGAGGGTCCGTCCGGACAGGACAGTGGACACGTACTCCTCCGGGGAGGGGTCGTGGTGAGGGCGCGGGGGGCATACGGCGCCCCCGGACCGAGGGCGCGTTTCGGTCAAGACCCGTTACCGGAAAGACACCTCGCCGGTCACAGGTGACCGGGAGGCGACCGCTCAGCTGCCGGTGGCCGACTTCCACGCGTCGACGTAGCCCGAGAGGTTCTTGTCGATGTCCGACCAGTCGGGCTCGAAGACCTCGACACCGGTCATGAGCTTGGAGAGTTCGACGGCGTTGGTGTCGGTGGGCTGGACGTCGGTGCGGGCCGGGAAGCCGCCGCCGACCTCGCTGACCAGCTTCTGGGCGTCCTCGCCGAGCAGGTAGTCGAGGAGCTTCTTGCCGTTCTCGGTGTGCGGGGACTTGTCGACCAGACCGGCCGCGTACGGGAGGGCGAAGGTGGTCGGCCTGCCGCCGTCCTTGGCCGGGAACCAGATGCCGAGGTTCGGCATGGACTTGGACTGCGCGAAGTTCATCTGGACGTCGCCGTTGGCGACGAGCAGCTCGCCCTTGTCGGTCTTGGGCGCGAGCTTGCTGGTCGAGGACGACGGGCCGACGTTGTTGGCCTGGAGCTTCTTCAGGTACTCCATCGCCGGCTCCTTGCCGCCGAAGTCGTGCATCGACTTGACGAGCACGGCGGTTCCGTCGCCGGCGACACCCGGGGTGGAGTACTGGAGCTTGCCCTCGTACTTGGCGTCGAGCAGCTCCTCCCAGGTCTTCGGGGCCTCCGTCAGCTCCTTCTTGTCGTAGACGAAGCCGAAGTAGTTGTTCACCACCGAGGTCCACTTGCCGTCGGCGGCCTTGTCGCCGCCGTTGACCTTGTCGGAGCCCTGCGGCTTGTACGCCTGGAGCAGGCCCTTGCCGTCGGCCTGCTGGATGAAGGGCGGCAGGGTGACGAGGACGTCCGCCTGGGTGTTGGTCTTCTCGCGCAGGGCTCGCTGCACCATCTCCCCCGAGCCGCCTTCGACGTACTTGACCTCGATGCCGGTCTTCTTGGTGAAGTCGGCGAAGACCTTGTCGTACCAGCCGTCGCCCTTGTCGCTCTTGAGGCCGTCGGCGCTGTAGACGGTGACGGTCTTCTCCGCGCCGTCGGAGCCCGCGGAGGAGGCGGATCCGCCGCCGCAGGCGGTGAGGGAGGCGGCGAGGGCGAGACCGCCGGTGACGGCGGCGGCGCGCAGGGGCATGCGGGTGCTGGGCATGCGGGTGCTGGGCATGGAACTTCCTCACGGGAAAGGGAGTCTGGAGGTGTGGAGCGGGGACTCAGCGGTAGGACGCCTCGGTGCGGACGCGGGAGACGGCCAGCAGGACCAGCAGGGTGGCGGCCATGAGGACCACCGCGATCGCGGAGCCGCTGAACAGCGAACCGCGGTCGGTGGCGGTGAAGATCCGGACCGGGAGGGGCATCCAGTCCGGCGGGTAGAGCATCATCGTGGCGCTCAGCTCGCCCATGGACAGGGCGAAGCAGAGCCCGGCGGCCGCGGTCAGGGAGGGCAGCAGCAGGGGGAGCTTGACCCGCCACAGGACGTACGAGGGACGGGCGCCCAGGGAGGCGGCCGCCCGCTCGTACGCGGGATCGAGACGGACGATGGCGGCTGAAACCGACTGATGGGCGAACGCCGTGACAAGAATCGTGTGCGCCAGGATGACGATGGAGCTCGTGCCGTTGAGCAGCAGCGGGGGCTTGCTGAACGCGACGAGCACGGCCAGGCCCAGGACGACGGACGGCACGGCGACCGGCAGCATGAACAGCGCGTCGAGCGACCGCCTGCCGCGCTTGCCCAGCCCGGCGGCGGCCAGTGCGGCCCAGCTGCCGACGGTGAGGGCGAGCAGGCTCGCGGCCAGGGCGGTGACCAGCGAGGTCGTCAGTGCCCGGAGGGATTCGCCCTGCACGGCGGAGGCGTAGTTCTGGGTGGTCGGACCGGAGGGGAAGGCGCCGGACCAGTGAGTGGCGAAGGAGGCGGCCACCACGACGAGCAGGGGCAGCGCGAAGAGGGGAAGGAAGAGGAAGCCGAACAGCCCCCAGGCGGCCCAGCGGCCCGCCTTGCTATGCACCAGCACGCTTGCTCACCACCCGGTAGAGGCCGAACAGGCCGACGGAGACCGAGATGTTGACGACGGCGACCACACAGGCGCCCGCGTAGTCGGATTCGAGGATCGCCTTGCCGTAGATGAGCATCGGGAGCGTCGTGACGTCCTTGGCGCCGGTGAACAGGACGATCCCGAACTCGTTGAGGCACATGACGAGGACGAGGCTGCCGCCCGCGGCGAGGGCCGGCAGGGCCTCGGGGAGGATCACCCTGCGGACGATCCGGGCCGGGCGCGCGCCGAGCGAGGAGGCCACTTCCAGCTGCGCCGTGTCCAGTTGGGAGAAGGCGGCGAGCAGCGGGCGCATCACGAACGGCGTGAAGTAGGTGATCTCGGCCAGCAGCACGCCCCAGGGGGTGGTGAGGAAGTGGAACGGGCCCTCCGGGGTGGAGAAGGCGTCGCTCCACAGCCCGTTGGCCATGCCGGCGGTGCCGTAGACGAAGAGGAGGGCGAGGGTGATGAGGAAGGAGGGGAAGGAGAGGAAGACATCGATGAACTTGGCCACCCCCCTGGCGCCGGGGAAGGGCACGAAGGCGATGACCAGCGCCAGGGCGAAGCCGAGCACGAGGCAGCCGATGGTGGCGCCCGCGGCCAGCCGGACGGTGGTGCCGAGCGCTTCGCGGAAGACGGTGGAGGAGAACACGGCGGAGTAGGCGTCGAGGGCGCCGCCGCCGTTGTCGGGGGTGAAGGACTGCTGGACGACCAGGGCGAGGGGGTACAGGAAGACCAGCGCGAGCGCGGCGAGCGGCGGCAGGGACCACACCCAGGCGGGAACCCCGCGCGGGTGCCGGGCGCGGGCCGGGCCGGCGCCCCGCGGGGCGGGCAGCGGGAACGGCACCGGCGCGGCGGCGGGGTCCGGCGCGGCCCCGGCCGTTCCCTGCGCGACCACGGCCGCGCCCGGCGCGCCCGGTGGGCCCGACGGTCGGCTGTCGGTGACCTCAGGCACCACGGGACACCTCCGCCGAGAGCAGCACCGCGTCCCGGGGCTCGAAGTGCAGGATCACCTCGTCGCCCAGCGCCGGGGTCTCCCGCAGCTCCGGCAGGTCCGCCTTGACCCGGTGGCCGTCGATGTCGACGTACAGCCGGTGCGTCGAGCCGCGCCACTGCACCTCGGTGATCGTGCCGCGCAGCGCGTTCGGGCCCTCGCCCAGGGCCAGCAGGTGGGGCCGTACGCACAGGGTGGCGCCCGCGCCGGGCGCGGCGAGACCCCGGTCGAGTTCCAGCGCGTGCCCCTCGAAGACCGCGCCGCCGTCGGCCACGGTCACCGGGAGCAGGTTGGCGTTGCCGACGAAGGAGGCGGTGAACTCCGTACCCGGCGTCCGGTACAGCTGCTGCGGGGTGCCGCAGTCCTGGAGCCGGGCCCGGTCCATGACCGCGATCCGGTCGGCGAGGGTCAGCGCCTCGACCTGGTCGTGGGTGACGTAGAGGATCGAGACGTCCGGCAGCTCGCGGTGCAGCCGCGCGAGTTCGGCGAGCATCCCGGACCGCAACTGCGCGTCGAGCGCGGACAGCGGCTCGTCCAGCAGCAGGACGCCGGGGCGGATGGCGAGGGCGCGGGCGATGGCGACGCGCTGCTGCTGGCCGCCGGAGAGCTCGCGCGGATAGCGCTTCGCGTAGGCGGCCATCCCCGTCATCTCCAGGGCCTCGGCGACCCGCCCGGGTATCCCGGCCTTGGGCGCCTTCTGCGCCTTGAGACCGAAGGCGACGTTCTCGTCGACCCGCATGTGCGGGAACAGCGCGTACTGCTGGACGACCATGCCGATGCCGCGCTTGTGCGGCGGCAGGCCGGTGACGTCCCGGCCGCCGATCAGCACCCGGCCGGAGACGGGCCGCACGAATCCGGCGACCGCGCGCAGGGCCGTGGTCTTGCCCGAGCCGGAGGGGCCGAGCAGCGCCATCACCTCGCCCGGCTCGACGGTGAGGTCGAGCCGGTCCAGGACGGTGGTGCCGTGGTAGGCGACCGAGACCGAGTCGAAGCGGATGCCGCTCACGCCGACTCCGCCAGCAGGGCCGGGAGTTCGGCGACGGAGCCGAGGACGTGGGTCGCGCCGTTGCCGGTCAGCACCTCGCGGCCGTGGGCGCCGGTGAGGACGCCGGCCACGACCCCGGCGCCGGCCCGGACCCCGCTGAGCATGTCGTACGCCGTGTCGCCCACGACCACGGTCTGCCGTACGTCGGCCACCGCGCCCGTGCGCAGGAACGCGGCCAGCACCATGTCGGGGTAGGGGCGGCCGCGGCCGCCGGCGTCGGCCGGGCAGAGGGTGAGGTCGGCCAGGTCCCGCCAGCCGAGGGCGTCGAGGATGGCGTCCTGGGTGACGCGGGCGAAGCCGGTCGTCAGTACGACGGTGCGGCCGTCGGCGCGGAGCTCCTCGACGGCCTCGCGGGCGCCGGGCACCGGGGTGATCAGGCCGCCGTCGACGAGTTCCCCGTACGCCTCCTCGAAGGCGGAGTTGGCGCGCTGGGCGATGTCCTGCGCACCGAAGAGGTGACGGAAGACGGAGATCTTCGACTCGCCCATGGTGTCGCGGACGTACTGGAGCTTGGCGGCGTGGTCCGCGCTGTCGGGCTCGACGCCGAGGCGTTCGGCGGCGCGCTCGAAGGCCCGTTCGACCAGACCGCCGTCGGAGACGGTGGTGCCGGCCATGTCGAGGACGACCAGGTCGCGGGTTCCGGCGGTGGCGTTCTTGGCGTTCTCGTCCGTCATGTCGGCTACCAGCCCAGTTCGTTCGCGGTGGTTTCGGCTATGGCCGGCGAGCAGGTCATGCCGCGCCCGCCGGGTCCGGTCACCAGCCAGACGCCGTCGGCGGCCTGCTGGCGGTGGACGACCCGGGTGGTGTCGGTGCACTGCGCGTACACGCCCGCCCAGCGGCGCCGGATCCTGGGCAGCGGGCGGCCCAGGAAGGACTCGACCACCCCGGCGAGGTGCTCGTAGGGATCCTCGACGGTGTCGAACGCGAACGGGTGCTCGTATGCGTGGGTGTCGCCGATGGTCAGTCCGCCGTCCTGGCGCTGGACCATCAGCAGCTGCATCTTGTGCGCGGCCGCGACCGGCGCCTGCTCCTGCCCGGCGTTGAGGGAGTCGAGGGCCTGCGACCGGTACGCCGGGTAGTAGCGGAAGCTGTCGGCGTCCGCGACCGAGGTGGTCAGCGGCTCGCCGAGCGGCGCGGTCTGCATCATCTGGAGGCGGACGCGGCGCACGGGCAGGTCGGGGACCAGCTCGCGGACCAGGCCGGACAGCCAGGCGCCGGTGGCCAGCACGACGGCGTCACCGCGGTGGACGTCGCCGTGGTCGTCGCGGACCGCGCCGGTCCCGACGACCTCGCGCACCTCGCGTCCCGGGAGGAAGGTGTACCGGCCGGTGGCGCGCAGGGCCTCGCGCAGGTGGAGCTGCGCGGTGCGCGGCTCCACGGCCGCGTCCCGCTCGCACCACAGGGCGGCCTCGAAGGCGCCGCGCAGCGCCGGATTGACCGCCCGGGCCTCCTCGGCGGTGACCAGCTTGTACCCGCGGGCGGCCGCGTCCGGGCGGGCCACCGCCGCTTCCGCGACGGCGAGTTCGCGGGGATTGCGGACGGGGGTCAGGGAGCCGATGGCGCGGAAGCCCAGGCCGGGCACGCGCGCGCCGATCCGCTCCCAGAGCTCGCGGGCCCGCAGGGCGGTGTCGAGCTCCTCGCCCCCGGCGCGGCCGCTGACCCAGATCTGGCCGAAATTGCGCAGGGACGCGCCGCGGGCCTCGGCCTCCCGTTCGATTTGGACGACCTCGTGGCCGCGTTCGACTGCTTGCCAGGCGTGCATGGTGCCGACCACGCCGCCTCCGACGACTATGACTCTCACGCCGTCCACGGTGCGGGCGGACCGTGGCCCGGGAGGGGCGGCGTGGTGGCGGGCGGGTGAACAGGCCTCGACGCTTGGACCAGACCCGTTATCTTCCCGTGACATGAGTGCGTCCCTTTCGCTCGCTCTGGTGAGGGAATGACCGAGGCTACTCGGGACGCAGACGGGTCGTGAAGCTGAACCGGTCACCACGGTAGAGCGAACGCACCCGCTCCAGCGGGCGGCCGTCCTGGTCCCGGGAGAACCGGTGGATGAGCAGCATGGGAAGGGCGGGGGGAGTGCCGATCAGCAGGGCCTCGCGGGGGGTCGCAAGGACCGTTTCCAGCTTCTCGTCGGCGTCGCCGAACGAGATGCCGAGGCGCTCGCGGAGGTATCCGTAGAAGGACGAGTCCGGCTGGAAATCGCTGTCGAGGCGGGGCGCGCGGGCGACGCGCAGGTAGGTGCTCTCCAGGCCGACCCGCTCGTCATCGGCGAGCAGGACGCGCTCCAGGTGCCAGACGGGCTCACCGGTCTCGGCGCCGATGCCGCGGGCCAGCTCGGGCGGGCAGGGGAAGCGCTCCAGCCCGATGAGGTGCCGGCCCGGGCGGCGGCCCTGGCGGCGTACGCCCTCGGTGTAGCTGGCGAGGGACAGCGGCTGCTCCAGCTTGGGCCCGGCGACGACGGTCCCGCGCCCGGAGCGGCGCAGCCGGCCCTCCAGCAGCAGCTCGCGCAGGGCCTGGCGGACGGTCTCGCGGGAGACCTCGTACTGCTCGGCGAGATCACGCTCGGTGGGGAGCAGGCCGCCCTCTCCGAGTTCCTCGACCAGAACGGAGAGACGGGCCTTGACCGCGTAGTACTTGGGGATGCGCCCGTGCTCGGGGATGCCGGACCGCACCGCCTGGCCGGGGCGGTGGGGCAGGCTCTGGCTCTGATGTTCCACCCTCGGACTGTACGTGGGCCAGGTGTACGTCAGCCTCCCGCGCGGGCCCGCAGCCTGCGGGCGCCGAGCAGCAGCGCGCCCCCGGTCGTGAGGGTGGCGACGGCGGCCGCGGCGGCCGCCCAGGGGCGCGGACCGGTGTGCGCGAGCGAGCCCGCCTCGCCGGTGTCGTCGTCCTGCGGCCCCTCGACGGAGAACCGGTAGCCGCCCGCCTCGCCGACCCAGTCCCCGTCGTCACCCTTGCGCTGGACGACGGCGGCGTCGGCGAGGACCTCGCCGTGGGGGGCGTCGGGCGCGAAGGCGAGCGAGACGCGGACGGTGCGGGCGCCGCCGGCGCCGATGGTGAACCCGGGGAAGGTCTCGCCGCCGCCGTCGAACACGGCGATGATCTCGTCCCGGTCGCTGCGCTCCAGGGTGACGGGGCGGGGGCCGCCGGGGGTCTCGAAGTCCATCCGGAGGTGGGCGGGGCGCAGGGTGCGGGCCTTGTCCGTGAAGACGACGACCGGGTGGATGGCGGTGCACTCGCCGGAGGTCGTGTTGGTCAGGTCCAGGTACCAGGTCTGGGGGCCGTCGCCGGTGCGGTACACGGCCGGCCCGCCGCGGATCCGGGCGCCGATGGGGAAGGCGCTGCTCTTGGCGTCCCCGCAGGTGGCCTTCGCGCGCGAGGGCAGCGCGGGGGCGGGGGCCGGACGGGCACCGCCGCCGTTGCCGACGTCGGCGGTGGCGGTGGCGGGGCCGGGTGCGAGGAGGGAGAGGACCACAGCGGCCAGCAGGGCGGGAGGGGCAAGGGCTTCGCGCAGTCGCATGGAGGACCTTCGCAGCTCGCCGGACGGAAACAAGGACGATCGGAGGATGATCGGACGAGGCGACAATCACCCCGCCCTCGCCCGCACTCTCCCACGCCCCCCACCCCACCCCTCCCCGGGGCGCGCGGGCAACCCCCCTTTACGCCTGATCGGACGCCACCGGGCCGGCGGGCCTTTGCGGGGCGGGGCCGCGGGCGGGGCCTGCTTGAGCGCAGGACCCCGGCCAAATCCAGCCCCGTCGGCGCTTGAGGCGCGGGGCCCGGGGGCGGAGCCCCAGAACACCCGGCGCAGCCGGGGGCGCAGCCGAGGCGCGGGGCCCGGGGCGGAGCCCCAGAAAACCCGGCGCAGCCGGGGCCGCACCCGAACCCCAGCTCGGCGCCCTCCGTCAACGCCCCCGCCCGAACACCGGTCCCAGCACCAGCTCCGCCGCCCCCTCCGCCACCCCCGCCCCGGCCAGGGCCACGGCCGCCCCCACCCGCCGCCGGGCCAGCACCGCCCGTACCCCCTCCACGAACACCTCCGGCTCGGCCTCCACCACCCGCCCGCCCAGCAGCACCCGGTCCACATCCAGCAGCGCCACCACGTTCGCCGCCCCCTCCCCCAGTACCCGCGCCGCCACCGCCAGGTCCCCCCGCTCCAGCGCCGCCAGGCACAACGCCTCCACGCACCCCCGCCCCCCGCACCGGCACGGCGGCCCGTCCAGCTCCAGCACCTGGTGTCCGAACTCCCCCGCCAGCGAGCGCGGCCCCCGGTACACCGCGCCGTCCAGCCGCAGCCCCGCCCCCAGGCCGGTTCCGACGTGCAGGTACACGCAGTTGCCCGGGTGCCGCCCGGCCGCCGCGGCCACCCCCGCGTTGGTGTCCTTGTCCACCACCACCGCCACCGGCGCCCCCGCCGCCCCCGTCACCCCTGTCGCCAGTCGCCCCGCCAGCACCTCCCGTAGCGGGAACCCCGCCCACTGCGGGAACCCCGTCACCCGCCCCAGCACCCCGTCCCGCCAGTCCAGCGGACCCGGCGCCGCGACCCCCACCCCGAGCAGCGGCGCCCCTGACGCGCCCCGGCCGGAAACCCGCGCGACCGCCCGTAGCACCGCCTCCACCGCCGCCTCCGGCCCCGGCCCCGCCGCCTCCGCACCCGCACCCGTACCCGCCCCGAGGTCCAGCCCGCCGCGCCACCGCGCGACGACGTCCCCCGCCAGGTCGACCCGTACGGCCGTCAGCTCGTCGCGGTCCAGGTACACGCCCACCGCGTACCCCGCGTCCGGCACCAGCCGCAGCAGCGTCCGCGGCTTGCCGCCCGTCGACGCGCCCCGCCCGGCCTCCGCCACCAGGCCCTCCGCCGCGAGCCGCGCCGTGATCTTGCTGATGGCCTGCGGGGTGAGACCCGTACGCGCCGCGAGTTCGGCGCGGCCCAGGCCGCCGGGGCCCGCACCCCGCAACAACCCCAGGAGCAGCGCCTCGTTGTGCCCGCGCACCGCGGGCAGGTTCACCCCGCCCCGGCCCTCGCCGTCCCGATTGCCCCGGTTCACCCCGCCGCCTCTCCTTGCACTTACGCAACACTGTTGCCAAAGTATGACCCATGCCCCTGAACGCCACCTCCCCCCTCCGCGTCGGACTCGTCGGCTACGGACTGGCCGGTTCCGTCTTCCACGCCCCCCTCGTCACCGCCACCGAAGGACTCGTCCTCGACGCGGTCGTCACCTCCGACCCCGGCCGCCAGGCCCAGGCGCGCGAGGCCTACCCCGGCGTCCGGATCGCCGGGTCCGCCGCCGCGCTCTGGGAGGGCTCGGACGGCGCCGCTCCCGTCGACCTCGTGGTCATCGCCTCCCCCAACAAGACGCACGTCCCGCTCGCCACGTCCGCCCTCACCGCCGGCGTACCCGTGGTCGTGGACAAGCCGCTGGCCGCCACCGCGGCCGAGGCCGAAGGGCTCGCCGCGCTCGCCGAGTGGACCGGCACCTTCCTGTCCGTCTTCCAGAACCGCCGCTGGGACAACGACTTCCTCACCCTGCGCCGGCTCCTGGCCGACGGCGAACTCGGCGACGTCCAGCGCTTCGAGTCCCGCTTCGAGCGCTGGCGGCCGCAGCTCAAGGGCGGTTGGCGGGAGTCGGGGGCGGCGGAGGAGATCGGCGGGCTGCTGTACGACCTCGGCAGCCACGTGGTCGACCAGGCGCTCGTGCTCTTCGGTCCGGCCGTACGGGTCTACGCGGAGACCGACGTGCGCCGCGCGGGCGCGGAGGCGGACGACGACACCTTCATCGCGATCACGCACGCGGGCGGGGTCCGCTCGCACCTCTACGTCAGCGCCACCACCGCCCAGCTCGGTCCGCGCTTTCGCGTGCTCGGTTCGCGCGCCGGCTGGGTCAAGTACGGCCTGGACCCCCAGGAGGCGGCGCTGCGCGAAGGGCTGCGGCCGGGCGCGGACGGCAGGGCGTGGGGCCTGGAGCCCGAGCACCTGTGGGGCCGGCTGGGCGCGGGGGAGTCCCCGCTGACCGGCGGCGGGAGCCCGGTGCCGACCGTGCCGGGCGACTACCCGGCGTACTACGCGGCGGTGGCGGCCGCGCTGCGCGAGGGCGGACCGGCTCCGGTGACGGCGCGTGAGGCGGCGCACTGCCTGGCCGTACTGGAGGCGGCCCGCCGGTCGTCGCGCGCGGGCGTCACGGTGACGCTCGCCCACCGCGACCCGGCGTAGCGGCCCCTCGGCCGCAGCCCGGCCGAGGGTGCTTGGCAGCCGGCCGGGCAGCCGGGAGGGGCGGGCCGCCCCCCGGGGGTCCGCTCCTCCCGCACCGCCGGCCGACCGCCGGCCCGGTCACGCGCCCTTGAACTCCTGGCGCTGACGGCCGAGGCCGTCGATCTCGACCTCCACGACGTCGCCGGCGCGGAGGTACGGCTTGGGCTCCGGCTGTCCCATGGCCACGCCCGCCGGGGTGCCCGTGACGATGACGTCGCCGGGGTACAGGGTCATGAACCGGCTCAGGTACCGGACGACCTCGCCGACCGGGAAGATCTGGTCCGAGGTGTTGCCGTCCTGCTTGAGCTCGCCGTTGACCCAGAGCCGGACGCCGAGGTCCTGCGGGTCCGGGATCTCGTCGGCGGTGACCAGCCACGGGCCGAGCGGGGTGAAGGTCTCGCAGTTCTTGCCCTTGTCCCAGGTGCCGCCGCGCTCTATCTGGAACTCGCGCTCCGATACGTCGTTGACCAGCGTGTACCCGCCCACGTGCGCCAGCCCTTCCGCCGCGGAGGACAGGTACCGGGCGGTGGCGCCGATGACGACGCCGAGCTCGGCCTCCCAGTCCGTCTTCACGCTGCCGCGCGGGATGAGGACGGTGTCGTCCGGGCCGCCGACCGTGTCCGGTGCCTTGAGGAAGAGGATCGGTTCGGCCGGCGGCTCGGCGCCGATCTCCGCGGCGTGCCCGAAGTAGTTCAGGCCGATGCCCACGACCTTGCCGATGCGGCCGATGGGGGCACCCACGCGCAGCCCTTCGGCGTCGAGCGCGGGCAGGTCCCCGGGCGCTGCCGCCGCGTCCCGTACCCGGGACAGCGCGGAGTCGTCGGCGAGGAGCGCGCCGTCCACATCCGTGATCAGCCCGGACAGGTCCCGCAGGGTTCCGTCCTGGTCGAGCAGCGCGGGGCGCTCCGACCCGACGGGTCCGACACGCAGCAGCTTCATGGGCATTCTCCCGTGGTCGAGGGTGGTCGGCCCATGGGCATGCCCCGGGCCGGACGATGGGTTGCGGCCATCGGAGGATTGGCCGATCCTCCAAGAAGTCCGGCCAATCCGCAAGACCCTGTTCACAGACTGGAACGCCCCCCTCCAGCCGGCCTTCCTCCGCCGCCCTTCCCCGCCTTGTGTCAGCCGCGCGCCGCGCCCCGTTGCAGCCAGGCGCGCTCGGCGACCGACCAGGCAGTGGTGGTCAGCAGGTAGAGCCCCGCGGCGAGCGGCACCACGGCAGCGGTGATCAGCGTCCCGAACGAGAGCAGGGGCAGCACACCGCCCAGCTTCCGCACCGCCGCCTCCTGCTCGGCGGTCAGCGTTCCCACACCCCCGCCCGGCAGCCCCCGCCCGCGGGCCACTGCCTTCGCCCCGACCCCCGCCTTGCCGCCGACCCGGGAACCACCGCCGACCCCGGCCTCGACCCCGGCCCCGGCATTACCCCTGGCCCGGGCCTTGCCGCCGACCCCGGCATTACCCCCGGCCTCGGCCTTGCCCCCGACCCCGGCCTTGCCGTCCGGGGCCAGTGCCGCCCGGCGCCCGCGCACCGCGCTCCAGGCCGCCACCGCCGCGATCGCCGCGAACAGTGCGAGGAACACCAGCCCCGGCGCCCCGAACACCCCGCCCTCGCCGAGCGCGTCGGCCCAGCGGGCCCCGAGGGGCGCGGCGAGCAGCCGGTGCCCCAGCAGCTCGTTGGCCGCCCCACCGACCTCCGCCGAGGAGAACGCGCGGTACATCACGTAGAACACGGGCAGCTGCAACAGCATGGGAAGGCAGCCGGCCACCGGCGTCGCCCCGCGCACGGCCGCCCGGCTCAGCGGGTGCAGTGCGAGGCGTACGAGCACGGTGAACAGCACGATCGCCACAGCGGTCGCCGACCCTGCCAGCACCGGCTCCAACAGCCGGCCCAGCTGGGCAACAAGGTGGGTGAAAACGGACACGCGGGCCCTCCGAGGGGTCTCGTCGAACGTCGAAAGAAATGCATTTCGGCGTGACGACCCGCGAGGGGCGACGACAGTGATCAGTGAGCGGTAGAACGGTGCCACCGGCCGGGGCCGACCGGCCCCGCCCTGTATTGCGCGCCCCTACGCGGCCGTCGGGACGAGGCGGCCGGGAGCCCGGGGCCGCGACCGGCCCGAGGCGTCGGGATCACGCTGCGGCAGGAACGCCGTGCGCTGCTCGCGATCACGGATCGTGGTACGTATTCGGTGCGGCGGTACCGGCCGGACCCGGCTCGCCGCCAAGGCGGCCGCACCCACCGCGACGGCGGCCGCGAGGACCACCACCACACCGGCCGGCCCGCTCTCCCCGAGCAGCAGCCCGAGGAAGCCTCCGAGCAGCAGCAGCGTGACGAACAGCCCGGTGAAACGCCCGGCCATGCCGCCCACCCCCTTCCGCTGCCGACCCACCCGTACGAATTCCCGTACCCGCACAACGGGCCGGCTCGGGGCGGTGTTCCCGGCTTCCGTCACCGTTTCAGCGTTCCCCACACCACCAGCCGGTACCTGGACGTGTACTCGGGCGTGCAGGTGGTCAGCGTGATGTACGCACCGGGCGCGCTGTAGCCGTACTCCGGCTTCACCACGCTGCGCGGCACGGGTGCGACCACGCCCGTGTCCCGCTCGGTGGTCTCGGGCAGGATCCGCCCCACCACGTACGTGTACCTCTGCCCCCGCACGTCGACCGTCACCTCGTCCCCCGCCCTGAGCCGGTTCAGGTACCGGAACGGCTCCCCGTGCGTGTTGCGGTGCCCGGCCAGCGCGAAGTTCCCCTCCGCGCCGGGCTGCGCGGTCCCGGGGTAGTGCCCGGCGTACCCCTTGTCCAGGACGGCCTTCTTGTCGATCCCCTGCGCGACGGGCACGACCAGCCCGAGGCGCGGGACGCGCAGCACGGCGTACGACTGGTCCCGCTCGGGCGCCCGGACCGGAGCCGCCGAAGGCGCGCCCGACCGGCCCGGCCCGTTCCCGGGTTGCGCCGGTGCCGGTGCTGGCACCTGCGCCTCCGGCTCCGACTGCGGCTGCGGCTGCGGCTCCGGAACCTGTTGCGGCCCCGCCGTGGGCGCCTCCCACTGCCGCTCCAGCGCCCGGACCTCCTCCCGCGCTCCCGCCAGCGCCTGCCGGTTGGTCCACCACATCTGGTGCACCACCAGCAACATCACCAGCACCCCCACCGTGACGGCCAGTTCGGCGGCCGCCCACAGCACCCCCGCGAGGCCGGCCCGGCGCCCACGCCGGCCGCCCCCCTGCACCACCACAGGTATGTGATCCCGCACGGGCGGCACCTTAAGACCTCCCCCGTCAACTGACCAGCAGCAGTACGGTGTGAACCATGCGCCCCGACACGCCTGCCGAGCACATCGCCGAAGCCGAGCGCCTCATCCGCACGGCGACCCGCTACCCCGAGGACCAGGAGCCGTTGCTCCTCCAGGCCGCGGCCCACCTCGAACTGGCCGACGCACGGGAACGGGCAAGCGCGCTCTACGACCAACTCCTCGCCTCCGACCCCGACGACCCGCACCTGATCAAGGCGCTCCAGGCCTCGAACCTGTGGGAGTACGGCCACGAGGCCGAGGCCCGCGCCCTGATCCAGGGCATCCGTACGGCGGCCCCCGCCGACCCGGCCCCCTGGGAGGTGATCGCGGAAGCCCTGGAGGCCCACGACGAGTTGACCGCCTCGGAGGAGTGCTTCACGCAGGCGGCCACCCTCCTCATCCCGGAGAACACCCCCCTCACCCAGGCCACCACCGCCCTCCTCACGGGCCGGCACCGCGTCCGCCGCCTCCTCGGGCGCCCGCACGACGACTGGGACATGGTCGCGGACACCCGCCACATCGGCCCGATCCCGCTGGACGAGCTCCACGACCCGAAGCGCATCTGGGCCCTGGGCTCCGACGACCCGGCCGAGCTCCGCGCCGAGATCGCCCGCCTGCGCGCCGAGCTGGGCGACCGGCGCGCCGCGCTCTCCCGCCCCTTCCCGGTGGCGATCCTGCACTGGCCCCAGCGCGAACTGGCCGAGCTCCTGACCAGCTACCCGACCCTCGCCGCGGAGTACCCGTCGCACGCGCAGCACCTGGCGCAGATCGAATCGTCCCTCCGCGCCCTGGCCGCCTCCGGCACCACCAACCTCGGCATCGTCACCGCCAGCGTCCCCTCGTACGAGGCCTTCGCCGCCTCCGAGAAAACCTCCCCGGCCTCCCCCAGCCTCCTGGCGGAGTACGCCACCACCCTCGCCGCCCGCGGCAAAGCCACCCCCTGGCCCCCCTCCCCCACCTCCCCCTGCTGGTGCACCTCGGGCAAGCCCTACCCGGAATGCCACGGCTCCAACAGCTGATCAAAATCAGACGCTCTGTGGCCGATGACGAGCCTCACTACATCTCAACCACCGCGATCTGAACAGATGTTGTCAGCAGCCCTTGGTACAACCAAGGCAGCGATGCACGAGCGATGGAGGAGATTCAGTGAAGGCTGGTCCTGACCCCAGAGCGGCGATTCCTGTTACCGGGTTGCATGAAACGCTGATCACCACTGCCCTTGAGAAGAGGATCAGCGATCTGATTGCCGGCGGTGCAAAGGTCATACGCGGTGAGGTCGTTGGTGAATCGCAACATCACGTCTTGACTCGGCATGTTGCTCACGCGGTCGGCCAGGTCCTCAAGAGGCTCCCAGCTGGCGATCGAGTCGACGCGACGAACGAGATCCTCAAGACCCTCAGCTCGTTCGACGGAGCGGACGGATGGGTGGAGCCCATCGTTACGGGACCTCGTCAGCTACTGGCTGTAGCCGATGCCGCAGCAAAGGGAACCTACGACATTCGCCCCTCCACGCCCCTGTCGGAGACGGCCCTCATCACCAACTCTCCCGATGACCCGAGCCTGGGATCGGAACTGCGTGCGGAACTGGCGACGGCGGACCGCATCGACTTGCTATGCGCCTTCGTGAAGTGGACGGGTTTGCGCGTGCTGGAGCAGTCGCTGAAAGCCGCTGCGGCTCGCGGCGTGCCGATCCGAGTCATCACCACCACCTACATCGGCGCAACCGAACGCACGGCACTGGACCGCATGGTGCGCGATTTCGGGGCCCAGGTGAAGGTGAACTACGAGCTCCGCTCTACTCGCCTACACGCCAAAGCTTGGCTGTTCCGGCGCCATTCTGAGTTTGATACAGCTTACGTCGGAAGTTCAAATCTCTCGAAGGCAGCATTGCTCGACGGACTGGAATGGAACGTTCGCCTGTCCGGTGTGGCGACACCAGACGTACTGCGCAAATTCGAAGCGACCTTCGATTCGTATTGGAGTGAGCGCGCCTTCGAAACGTACGACCCTGACCAAGATGCCCAACGGCTGGATGAGGCCCTCAGGGTCGCCGGGGGTTCTAGCAGCAGAGACGCAGCACGAGTCATCAGCTTGTCCGGTCTAGAGGTCCGCCCCTATCCGCACCAGCGAGACATGCTCGAACGCCTTGAGGTGGAACGTTCGGTGCATGGCCAGCACAGTAACCTGCTGGTAGCTGCCACGGGCACCGGAAAGACCGTAATGGCTGCACTTGACTTCAAGCAGCTGCAACAAAGGCTCGGCCGCCGACTTCGCCTGCTCTTCATCGCGCACCGCAAGGAGATCTTGGAGCAATCCTTGCGGACTTACCAAGATGTACTGGGCGATGCCAATTTCGGCGAGTTGCTTGTTGACGGGAAGACGCCCACCGCTTGGAACAACGTGTTCGCCAGCGTTCAGTCACTCCATGCGCGCACGCTGGAACAGCTTCCGACCGATCACTTCGATGCCATCGTCATCGATGAATTTCACCATGGCACATCTCCGACCTACCGAAGGATCATCGACCACTTCGCGCCACAAGAACTACTCGGGCTCACGGCAACTCCCGAGCGCATGGACGGCTTGAACGTTCAAGACGAGTTCTTCGGCGGTCGAATCGCCGCCGAGATGCGCCTATGGGAGGCGCTGGAGAACGACCTCCTTTGCCCATTCCACTACTTCGGCATCTCCGACAACACTGATATGAGCGCCGTTACTTGGAAGCGCGGATCGTACGACTCTACCGCCCTCAGTAAACTCTTTACCGGCAATGAGGCACGTGCACGTCTGGTTGTTCGCGCCCTCCAAGACAAGCACACCAGCCCGGAAACCATGCGAGCCCTCGGCTTCTGCGTATCGGTTGCTCACGCGCACTTCATGGCTGGCTTCTTCAACCGAGCAGGATTTCGCGCCGTCGCCTTGTCTGGCGAGACTTCACGCCTTGACCGTAAGGCCGCTCTGGAGGCGCTCAAGTGTGGTGACCTGAACGTCATCTTCTCCGTCGACCTCTTCAATGAGGGGCTGGACGTTCCGGACGTCGATACCCTACTGCTCCTCCGCCCGACCTCCAGCGCCACGGTATTTCTTCAACAACTGGGCCGAGGCCTGCGGCGAACGGAGAACAAGCCGGTCCTCACCGTTTTGGACTTCATCGGACAACACCGTAAGGAATTCCGCTTCGAAGAGCAATTCAGGGCATTGACAAACCTGACGCGCAACCGACTGCTCGGGGCAGTAGAAGAGGGATTCCCACAGCTTCCCTCCGGATGTCAAATCATCCTAGAGCCCAAAGCCAAGGATCTCATTCTTGACAATATTCGAACTCAAATCAACGTCAACGTGATCCAGCTTGCCCGGGAAGTGGCTACCTACGCCGAACCGACAATCGGCTCATACCTCAGGGAGAGCGGAAGGGAAATCAAGGAGCTCTATCGCGGTAATGGAAATTCTTGGACAGGACTGCTGCGGCGAGCCAAACTAGTTGCCACTCCTCCACCGAACGGTGAACAAGCCCTACTTAAGCGGGTATCCGCATTCCTGCATGCGGACGATCCTGCACGCGTACGGGCTTACACCACCTTGCTGCGGGATGACGCTCCGCCCTACGATGCCCTCGACGCACGCGAACAAGCTTACGCACGCATGTTCTTCTTCTCGCTATGGCCTCTCGGAGGCGGCTTTTCCGGCTACCAAGAGGCCTTCGACTCCCTCCGGTCGCAGCACGCGTTTCGCGAGGAGCTTCGTCAAGTGCTTGCCCACAACCTCGGGCAGACCGAACACTTGCCCGTCCCGCTGAGCGGGGAACTGGCCAATCTTCCGCTGACCGTACACGCGTCTTACAGTCGCGAAGAAATCCTTCCAGCACTGAACGAATCCGCGATTGGCGGCTTCATGCCAGGAAACTTCCGGGAGGGTGTGAAGTGGTGCGAGAGCATCCAGACGGACGCCTTGTTCATCACCCTTGAAAAGGAAGAAAAGGATTTTTCTCCCCAGACTCGTTACAAAGATTACGCGATGAGCGAGTTCCAGTTCCATTGGGAGTCGCAGGTTCAAACCTCAGAAACGTCGCCGACCGGCCGGCGCTACCAGACGCACCGAGAAAACGATTCCCACGTGGTCCTCTTCGTTCGCCGTTACAAACGGACGGACATCGGACGACCACAAGCCTGGATGTTGCTCGGCCCTGGTGAATACGTCCGCCACAAGGGCAGCAATCCCATGGGTGTCGTGTGGCGGCTCCAGCACGAGATCCCCGCTGACGTCTGGTCGTACTCCGCCATCGCGAACTAGACGGAACGAGGGCGCTCACCGAGCTCCCGGAAGAGCGAGAGCTGTTGGTGGCCGCGGGCTAGGGCCGTCGGTGGGGTGGGGCGGGGGGTGGTCAGGGTGAGGAGGGTGCGGAGGGCGGCGAGGACTTCCGTCGGGGTGTCGCGGAGCATGGAGGGGGTCGCGCTGACCACCAGGATGCCGTGGGACTCCAGGCGCAGCCGGCGGCGGAGGGTGGCGTGCCAGGCGTCGCGGGTGTAGTGGTACTCGGCCGAGTCGACCTCCAGGGCCACGCCCTCGTCGGGCCAGTAGGCGTCCGGGCTGGCCAGGAAGGTGCCGTCCGGGGTGTAGAGGCGGGCGTTCCACAGCGGGGCCGGGAGGTCGGTCGCCGTGAGGGTGTCGCGGGCCCGGGCCTCGGCGATCGAGCGGACGCCGGCCAGGAGTTCGGAAGCCGCCGAGCGGATCGCGGGGCGGGTCAGGAGGCGGGAGGCGCGCAGTTCGGCGTGCAGGTCGTGCGGGTGGCACCAGCCGGCCTGGACCACGTGGGCCAGCGTCGAGCGGATGCGGTCGGGGTCGTCGGCGCGGGCGGCGAAGTCGGCGGCCGCGCGGACCGGCCGGGTGCTCGGGATGCCGCCGACGGTGATGGTGCGCGGCCAGCGGGAGGTGGCCAGCGGGCGGACCCCGGGGGTGGCGGTGAGCCGGCGCGGGGCGCGGATCAGGACGTCCGCCGGGGTGTACGGGGCCTCGCGGACGCCGAGCAGGGCGAGCGCGGCGGCGCCGGTGAGGGCGGCCGTGTCCCCGGAGAGCGGGTCGGCGGTGGGCTCGGCGGCGTACAGGACCGCCGCGAGGGCGCGTTGGCGGTGGTCCGGGGGGCCGGTCTGGAGCAGGTAGACCGGGGGCAGTAAGCGCTGCCAGGGCCCGCCCGGGCGGGTGCGGGAGGTGATCGTGCCATCGGGCACTCCGGCGGTGGCGGTGAGCTGGTGCCGGGTGGCCATGTTGAGCTGGCGCCGGGCCAGCCGCTGGGGCGTCGTGGTGATCATGGCGCGGGTATGCCCGCCCCCGGAACGGGATATCCCTGGTCAGCGGCTCGGGTGGTCCGGCGCCAGGAAGACGATCACGCCCGTCTCGGTGCCGGGGAGCGCGGGGACCTCGTGCCAGCCCAGGCGGCGGTACGTCGCCACCGTGTCCCTGGCCAGCCGCGAGGTCAGCAGCCAGGCGCGCCGGTCGGGGGCGTCGGCCGTGATCTCGGTGAGCAGGGCGCGTCCGGTGCCGCGGCCGCGCGCGTAGGGACGTACGGCGAGTTCGTCTATCTCCAGCGCGCCGATGAGGAGTTCCTTCACCCGGCCGGGTCCGAGCTGCGCCGCGACCTGGGCGTAGGCCCGGTTCTTGGGGAAGGCGGCCGGGGTCAGCCAGCCGGTGGCGAACCCGTCGATCCCGGCCGCGGACTGGGCCAGGGCGGTACGGAAACCACGGCGCCGGGCGTCGACGGGGAGGCGGCCCGCGAACTGGCGAATGGTTTCTTCGTCTTCGTTCCACGGCGGGGCGGAGAAGACGTCGGCGTAGGCGTCGACCAGTTCGTCCACGAGGTCGAGGACGGCCTGTCCGTAGCAGATCACGATGTCCGGGCTCCTGGGGCACGTTGGCGGGGATTTTCCCGTTTGTCTTTGGAGAGTGAATTTATGCGCTCCGGGTTCCATGGGCGGCGTATCAGGCGGATCCGGCGAGTGTGCGACAAATCCCCTCAGGGCGGTCCGTGTCGCGGCCGGGGCGGTCGCGTTGAGAAGGCGTGGACAGACTGCTGCGGGCGGCCGGACGGGCCGCCCTCGCCTTCCTCCTCGTCCTCGGGGTCGTGGCGCTGCTGCCGGCCGCCGTACGGGAGGCGGTTCCGGACGGCGTGATCGGCGGGACGGTTCTGGTGCTGGGCGGGCTGGGCGCCCGTCGGGCGGTCAGGGGGCCGCGTTAGCCTCGTAAGCCGCACGGATGCGGCGTGGATGCCACGAGTGGCGCCAGTGGGAAGTGGAAGTGGACGGAGTGGACATGGAGCGGGTACCGACCTCGATGGTGGCGGCGGCCGGACTGGTGGGCGGGTACGCGGTGGCCCGCTGGACCAAGAAGCGCCCGCTGGGCGGCGTCGTGCTGGGCGCCGCCGGGATCGCGGCGGGCCGGGAGTGGCACCGGCGCGGCGGCGCGGCGGCGGCGGCCGGGCTCGGAGCGCTGTACCTGGCCGGGTTCGCGGGGGCGCATCCGCTGGCCAAGAAGGTCGGCGCGTGGCCGGCCGTGTTCGGCGCGGCCGGGGTCGTGGCGGGGGCCGCGTGGGTCGTGGCCGACCGCCGCGGGTAGCCGGCGGCGCGGGGCCGGGACCTGCGGCCCCGTCGCGCGGAGCGGCCCGGCCGCGCCGGGTGTTCCGGGGCTCCGCCCCAGACCCGCGCCTCAAACGCCGGCGGGGCTGAAATAGCCCGGCGAAGCCGGACATGCCGGGGCCCGAAACCACCCCGGCACCGCTGAGGTGCGCCTCAACCTCCGGCGGGGCTGGGGTTCACGCCCCCAGAGCCTTCGACACGGTGTAGATCAGCAGCCCCGCCAGGGCGCCCACCACCGTGCCGTTGATGCGGATGAACTGGAGGTCGCGGCCGATGTGGGCCTCGATCTTGCGGGAGGTGTGCTCGGCGTCCCAGCTCGCCACCGTGTCGGTGATCAGCGAGGTGATCTCCGTCCGGTAGGTGGTGACGACGTACACCAGCGCCCCCTCGATCCAGCCCTCCACCTTGTCCTGGAGCCGCCCGTCCGTCGCCAGCCGCGCGCCCAGGGTCATCAGCGAGGACCGGACGCGTACCCGCAGCTGGCTCTGCTCGTCCTCCGCCGCCGCGATGATCGTCGACCGGACGGCGGCCCACGCCGAGGCGATGACGTCCTGCACCTCGCCCCGCGCCAGGATCTCGGACTTGAGCCGCTCCACCCGCTGCCGCGTCCGCGTGTCCGACTGGAGGTCGGCGGCGAAGTCCGTGAGGAACCGGTCGACCGCACCCCGCGCCGGGTGCTGCGGCATGTCCCGCATCTCCGTCACGAAGCGCAGCAGTTCCTTGTACACCCGCTCGCCCACCTTGCGGTCCACGAAGCGCGGCGTCCAGCCGGGGGCGCCGCCCTGGACCGCGTCCATGACCGAGTCGCCGTGCGTGACGAGCCAGTCGTGGGCCTTGGCGCAGATGAGGTCGACGGCACGGTGGTGGCCGCCCTCGGCGACCACCTTCTCCAGGGTCTTGCCGACCCCCGGGGCGATCTCGACGGACTCGGCCCGGCGGGTGATCGCCTCCCCCACCACGGCCTGGACGTCGGAGTCCCGCAGCACGGTCAGGGCGCCGCGCAGGGCGGTCGCCAGTTCCGCCGTGACCCGCTCGGCGTGCGCGGGGTCCGCCAGCCAGGAGCCGAGCCGTCCGCCGATGCCGAGGGCGTGCAGCCGGACCCTGACCACCTCCGGGGAGAGGAAGTTCTCGCCGACGAACTCCCCCAGCGACACGCCCAGCTGGTCCTTCTTCGTCGGGATGATCGCGGTGTGCGGGATGGGCAGCCCCAGGGGCCGCCGGAACAGGGCCGTGACCGCGAACCAGTCCGCGAGCGCGCCGACCATGCCCGCCTCGGCGGCGGCCGCGACGTAGCCGGCCCAGCCGCCCGCGCCGGTGTGCTGCGCCCACTTGGCGAGTACGTAGACCAGCGCGACCAGCGTCAGCAGCCCGGTCGCGGTGGCCTTCATCCGGCGGACGCCGTGCCGCCGTTCCTCGTCCGCCGCGCTGAACACGAAAGCGCCCCGCGCGACGGCGGCCCCGCGACCGGAACCCTCCCCGGTCGCAGCGCCCGAACCCGAGCCGGTGCCCGTCCCCGTGCGATGGTCCACGTCTTCCACGTACTCCTGCCTTCCCCCGATGGCCGGTTTTGTCTGCATAGCATCCGACTCCCGGCCGGTCCCGGGAGTTCCCGGCGCGCCAGAGGAGGTCCCGGGAACCCCCTACAGCTCCTTCCGCGGCGGCCGGCCCTCCACCTGCCTGCCCCCCTTGGAGCCCTTGGCCCCCTTCGGCTCCTTCACCCGTACCTCGACCCCGCCCATCAGGGCCAGGCCCGTCACCACCACGCGCGGGGCGCCCGGCTCCGGCGGGCACGGGCTCTCGCGCTGGTCGAACGCCCCCATGAACCCGATGCCCCGCACATCGACCTCCACGCCCGGCGGCACGGTGATCTCGATGCCGCCCATCACGGCCACGCAGTTGATCACCACCTCGGGCTCCGCGAAGTTCGCCTCGCGCAGGTCGAGCTCCCCGCCGCCCATCAGGGCGAACGCGTCGAACCGCGCCGGCACCGTCCAGCGGCCCTTGCGCTGGAACCCCGACATGACGGCGATCCCCGTCGACGAGGTGCCCCGGCCTCCGATGCGGTCCGCCCACGCCGCCCCGGAACCCGCCCGCGCCACCGCCGACACCGGCTGCGCCGGCGCCGCCGAGGCCACCGGCGCCGCCGCCCCCGGCGCGGGCAGGTCGCGGGTCAGCGGATCCAGTTCGGCGTACGTACGCGACTTGTACGCCGCGTCCAGCCGCTCCTCGAACTCCTCCATGTCGAGCCGGCCCTCGGCGACGGCGTCCCGCAGCCGCTCCACCACCCGCTCCCGGTCGGCGTCCGAGGCCCTGAGCTGCGGCAGCGCGGCCTCCGGCAGCGAGGGAGCCGAAGTCCCCGGCACCGCCTTCCCCATGACCGGCTTCTCCGGCAGCGATCCCTCCGTCAACGGCTTCTCCGGCCGCTCGTCATTCATGGGACCAGCCTATGTACTGAGCCCCGGCAGGGGTACGGACCGGCCCCGTACCGGACCCCGGGACCGACCCTGATTTCCCCCTACCCCCGCCCCGCGTACATCCGCGCGATGACCTCCTCGATGTCCGGCTCCCGCACCGAGAGGTCCAACAGCGGGTACCCCGCCGCCACCGCCGCCACCAGCGGCGCCGCCGACGCCTTGGCCGGGAACGCCAGCCACTGCCGCGCCCCCTCCACCCGGACCACCCGCGCCCCCGCCACCTCCAGCGGCGGAAGCTCCCGCTCCAGGTCCACCACCAGCGTCCGCTCGCTCTCCCCCGCCGCCCCCGACGCGTGCAGCCCGCCCAGCGGCCCGTCGTACATCAGGCGCCCGTGGTCGATCACCATCACCCGCTCGCACAACTGCTCGATGTCCTGCAGGTCGTGCGTCGTCAGCAGCACCGTCGTCCCGAGCTCCGCGTTCAGCTGCCGCAGGAAGCCCCGCACCTTCGCCTTGCTCACCACGTCGAGCCCGATCGTCGGCTCGTCCAGGTACAGCACGTCCGGATCGTGCAGCAGCGCCGCCGCGATGTCCCCGCGCATCCGCTGCCCCAGCGACAACTGCCGTACCGGCACGTCCAGCAGCTCCCCCAGGTCCAGCCGGTCCACACAGCGCTCCAGGTTCGCCCGGTACCTCGCCTCCGGGATCCGGTACATCCGCCGCATCAGCCCGTAGGAGTCCTTCAGCGGCAGGTCCCACCACAAAGTCGTGCGCTGCCCGAACACCACCCCCATCCGGTGCGCCAGCCTCATCCGCTCCCGGGCCGGGTCGATGCCCGCCACGCGCAGCCGGCCGCCACTCGGCGTGAGGATCCCCGTCAGCATCTTGATGGTGGTGGACTTCCCCGCACCGTTCGGCCCGATGTAGCCGACCATCTCCCCCCGTCCGACGCTGAAACTGATCCCGTCCACGGCCCTGACCAGCCGTTTCTCCCGCCGCACCAGGCCCACCCGGCGCCGCACGGCGAAGACCTTCTCGACCCCGTCCAACTCGATCAGTACGTCTTCCATGCCCTGTCCTCAGCTCCCCGTGCTCCGGTACGAACGAAGTCCCGCCCGCCACGCCAGCGACGCGGGCACGAACACCGCGAAGGCGACGAGCGGACTCAGGTACGCGACCCAGCCCGGCAGCCCCAGCGGATCGGGCCGCCCCAGCACGTACAGCGCGGGCAGCCAGTTGACGAAGGCCAGCGGGACGACGAAGGTCACCCCGCGCAGCAGCTCCTTGGTGAACACCGTCGGCGGGTACTGGAGCATCGTGCAGCCGCCGTAGGTGAACGAGTTGACCACCTCCGCCGCGTCCCCCGCCGCGAACTGGAACGCCGCACCGGCCACCATCACCGCCGCGAAGATCGCCGTACCCGCCAGCACCATCACCGGCACCAGCAGCACCTTCCCGGCCGTCCAGTCCACGTCGAGCACCACGAGCGCCCACACCAGCACCCCGGACCCCTGCCCGACCCGCCCGAGCCGGCGCAGCGCGAACCGGTCCGCCGCGACCTGCGCGAGCACCGGGACCGGACGCACCAGCATGGTGTCGAGCGAACCGTCGCGGATCCGGGCACCGATCCGGTCGGTGTTGCCGAGCAGCAGGCCGGCCAGGCCCAGCGAGGTGGAGCAGGACCCGTACAGCAGGCCGATCTCCGCAAGGGAGAACCCGCCGAGGGCGTCCACGTGCGTGAACATGATGTAGATCGCGGCGAAGTCCAGGACCGTGATCGCCGCGTTCCCGAAGGTCGACAGGAGGAAGGACGTCCGGTAGGTCATGGTCGACCGGACCCACATCGCGACGATCAGCCCGTAGCCGCGCAGCCCCTCCAGCGCGCGGTGGCGCCGCGGCTCGCGCTCCCGCACCGCGCCGGCCGGCCGCTCGTGCCCGAGCGTCGCCTCAGCCACCCTGGACCACCGCCTTGCGCGTCGCCGCCGACTGCACCAGCCGGCCGGCCCCCAGCAGCGCCAGCGCCCAGCCGGCCTGGAACGCGAACGCCCTCACCGCCCCGCCGGCGCCCGCCCCCTTGCCCAGCAGGACGTCCATCGGCACCTGGAGCATCGCCGCCCACGGCAGCATGCGGACCGCCTCGCCGAACCCGCCGGGGAAGACGGTCAACGGCAGCAGCATCCCGGAGCAGAAGACCGACACCACGCTGGCCACCATGTTGACCCCGGCGCCGTCCATCAGCCAGAACGCCGCCAGCCCCAGCAGGAAGCGCACCGCGAAACTCACCACCAGACCGAGCAGCACGGCCGGCAGGAACAGCAGCCAGCGCACCGGATCGGCCGGCAGCGCCAACGGGAAGGCCAGCGCCCCCACCAGGATCGGCACCAGCCCGCGCCCCAGCAGCTGGAACCCCGCCCGGCCCAGGTCGGCCGCGAGCCACCACAGCTGGAGGTCGGCCGGCCGGTACAGGTCGACGGCGACATCGCCCGTACGGATGCGCTCCTGGAGCTCCTCCTGGAACCCGCCGCCCAGCAGCGCGGCAGCGGCGAGCAGCGACTGACTGACCCAGATGAAGGCCAGCGCCTGCCCCTGGTCGTAGCCGCCGAGCCCGGGCCGCTCGTCCCACAGCGCGATGAAGGTGTACGCGAGGACGAAGCCGAACACGGTGTTGGTGAACACACCGGCCGCCGTCGCCGTCCCGTAGGTGGCGTACCGCCGGAACCCGCCGACCGCGACGGCCGCGTAGAGCCGTACCCGGTGGACCGCTCGCCGCCCCGCCCTCCGACGGGCGTCCCCCTCCGCGTCCCGGCCCCCGCCGTCGTCCCCGCCGTCATCCGCTTCCGGCTCCACTTGCTGGCGCACCGTATCCCTCCCCTTCCCAGGTCGTTCCTACGTCGGCCAAAGCGCGCGAGCTTAGTGCGGAGGGGCGAGCCACGCGACGGATTTAAGCCCGTCCGAAGCACGCACATCGGCTATCGGGTAGACACCATCGGTACAGATGTGGACATGCCGTACACCGTCGAGGAGCCCCGGAGATGAACGACCAGTCACCGCCCCCGGGCTGGCCCCCTCGCGACCCCGACACCCAGCAGCACGCACCGGCGCAAACGCCCCCGCCGGCCCCCACCGGGCGGCCCCGGAAGCGCACCGGGTGGCGCCGCGCCCTCCCCACCTGGCGCATGCTCCTCGGCAGCATCCTGCTCATCGCCCTGCTGATCGGCGGCGCCCTGACCGCCGGCTACCTCCTGGTCGACATCCCGCCCGCCAACGCCACCGCCACCGCCCAGTCCAACCTCTACCTCTACGCCGACGGCTCCCAACTCGCCCGCGACGGCGAGGTCAACCGCGTCAACGTCGACCTCTCCCAGGTCCCCCGGACGGTCCAGGAGACCGTACTGGCGGCAGAGGACCGGGACTTCTACTCCGAACGGGCGGTGGACCCCAAGGCGATGCTGCGCGCCGCGTGGAACACGCTCGCCGGCAAGGGCACCCAGTCGGGCTCGACCATCACCCAGCAGTACGTCAAGAACTACTACCTGGGCCAGGAACAGACCGTCGAGCGCAAGGCCAAGGAGTTCTTCATCGCGATCAAACTCGGCCGGGAGAAGTCGAAGGACTACATCCTGGAGGGCTACCTGAACACGAGCTACTTCGGCCGCAACGCCTACGGCATCCAGGCCGCCGCCCAGGCCTACTACGGCAAGGACGTCGGAAACCTCACCACCACCGAGGGCGCCTACCTCGCCACCCTCCTCAACTCCCCCAGCGCCTTCGACGTCGTCGCCCACCCCCAGAGCCGCGACCGCGCGCTCGCCCGCTGGAACTACGTACTCGACGGCATGGTCAAGAAGAACTGGATGACCGCCGCCGAACGCGCCGCCGCCCGCTTCCCCGAACCCGGCAAGGTCCGCCCCGCCGCCGGCCTCTCCGGACAGCGCGGCTACCTCGTCGAAGCCATCAAGGACTACATCGTCGAGCGCAAGATCGTCGACGACAAGACCCTCTCCGAAGGCGGCTACCGCATCACCACCACCATCGACAAACGCCGCCAGAACGCCATCGTCGCCGCCGCGGACAAACAGCTCATCAGCAAGCTCGACCCGCAGACCCGCAAGGCCGACCGGGTGGTCCGGGCCGGCGGCGTCTCCATCGACCCCACCACCGGCAAGGTCGTCGCCATGTACGGAGGCGTCGACTACACCAAGCAGTACGTCAACAACGCCACCCGGCACGACTACCAAGTGGCCTCCACCTTCAAACCGTTCGTCTTCGCCGCCGCCGTCGACAACGACGCCCGCACCCAGGACGGCCGCCGCATCACCCCCAACACCCTCTACAACGGCGACAACAAGCGCCGCGTCGTCGGCACCCGGATCCCCTACGCGCCCGAGAACGAAGGCCAGCAGTCCTACGGGGACATCACCGTCAACACCGCCACCGACCTGTCCGTCAACACCGTGTTCGCCCAGATGGTCGTCGACGTCGGCACCGACAAGGTCAAACGGACCGCCATCGCCCTCGGCATCCCCGACAACACCCCCAACTTCGACGCCGGCCCGGCCATGGCGCTCGGCACCCTCCAGGCCAGCGTGCTCGACATGGGCCAGGCCTACGCGACCCTCGCCGACCACGGCCGATACACCCCGTACACCCTCGTGGAGAACATCGGCAAGGGCGACGAGAGCGTCCGACTGCCCGACCGCACCCCGCGCCAGGCCGTCAGCCGCGAGGCCGCCGACACCACCACCTCCATGCTGGTCAGCGTCGTGGACAACGGCACCGGCACCGCCGCCCTGGCGGCCGGCCGCCCGGCCGCCGGAAAGACCGGGACCGCGGAACTCGACCGCTCCGCCTGGTTCGCCGCGTACACCCCCGACCTGGTGACGGTGATCTCCGTGATGGGCCAGGACCCGGACACCGGCGCCCTGGAACCCCTCTACGGGGCACTGGGCGAAGACCGCCTCGGGGGCGGCGGGTACCCCGCCCGGATCTGGGCCCAGTACACGAAGACGGCCCTGGCGGGCAGCGACCCGCTCGACTTCGACCTCGAAGTGCAGCAGGGCGCCGCCCCCTCCCCGCCGCCCTTCACCCCCAACACCCCGGAGCAGTCCCCCGGCACCGCCCCGCTCCCGCCCGTCCCGCCCAGCCGGCCGGGCCGCCCGCACCGCCCCGCACGACCGACCGGCGGCCAGGACCAGGACGGACAGAGCGACGGCGGACAGCCGACGGAGGGCCGCAACACCGGCGGACGGACGAACGGCGGCCAGAGCGACGCCGGAACCGGCACCGGATCAACCACGGGAACCGGCGCCGGTGCCACCACGGGCGGAATCCCGACCGGCGGCCTCACCGCCGGGGTCCTGGGCGGGGCCGACGGAACCCGCCGCTCCCGCCCCCCGTCACAATTCGTCGAATAGCCGCATCAGTGACCGGAGGTGGCCTTCAGCCCCACCACCGCGACCAGCAGCAGACAGATGAAGAAGATCCGGGAGGCCGTCACGGGCTCCCCCAGCACCGCCATACCGAGCACCGCCGCACCGGCGGCGCCGATACCCACCCACACGCCGTAGGCCGTCCCGATGGGCAGCGTCTTCGCCGCGTACGACAGCAACGCCATGCTCGCGACGATGCCGGCGCCCGTGAACACACTGGGCCAGAGCCGCGTGAAACCATCAGTGAACTTCATACCGATCGACCAGCCGACTTCGATCAGACCGGCGACAATGAGCAGAACCCAGGCCATGACAGGCACCTCCGGGACGAGACGGAACGGGGGTGCGTCGTCTTTGCGTCCAGCAACCCGGTACGGCGCGTCTCGTCGGGGGTTCCCCACCACCGTAGCAAAAGGCACGCAAAAGGGCCGGTGACCCCGGTCACCGGCCCCTTCCGCGCTCGAATCAGAGGTACAGCCCGGTCGAATCCTTCGACCCCTCCAGCCGCTCCGCGGCCACCGCGTGCAGGTCCCGCTCGCGCATCAGCACGTACGTCGCCCCGCCCACCTCGACCTCCGCCCGGTCCTCCGGGTCGTACAGCACCCGGTCGCCCGGCTCCACGCTGCGCACGTTCTGCCCGACCGCGACCACCTCCGCCCAGGCCAGCCGCTTGCCGACGGCGGCCGTCGCCGGAATCAGGATGCCGCCGCCCGAGCGGCGCTCGCCCTCCGGCAGATCGGAACGTACGAGCACACGGTCGTGCAGCATGCGGATGGGCAGCTTGTCGTGGGTGGTGGTGTTGTCGCTCACGACCCGAACCTACCCGCCCCCGCCGGGCCGGCACCCCGCAGGGTCACCGCCGACACCCCGCCGACACCCGCGGACCTCATCCGCGCTTGCGGCGCGCCGTCAGCACGAGGAGCCCGACCAGCCCCGCCGCGGCCGCCACGACCGGCACGATCCGCTCGAGGCGCGGCGACCCGTCCTCCCGGCGCAGCCCGCCCTTCACGTCGGTGACCAACCGGTTCACGGCCACGACGGCGCGGCCGACGGTGTGGTCCACCTTGGAGGCGACCTTGGCCTTCGCATCCCCGACGATCGTCGACGGGTGCACGCGCACACCGATCTCGTCGAGCGTCTCGGCGAGCTGCTCACGGCGGCGGACGATGTCCGCCTCGATCTGTGCGGGGGTCCTGGCTTCCGGCACCGCGCTGCCTCCGTCGTCGTCGTGGTCGGTCGTGGTGGCCAAAGGGGCGTGGGCCACCGTGGACAGTCTGTCAGCTTAGTCTCGGACCGTACCGATCCCCTCCCGAGGAGACTGCTGACATGAGCGAGCGACTTGAGCCGGGCGACACCGCCCCCGCCTTCACCCTGCCCGACGCGGACGGCAACGAGGTCTCGCTGGCCGCCCACAAGGGCCGCAAGGTGATCGTGTACTTCTACCCGGCCGCCCTGACGCCGGGCTGCACCAAGCAGGCGTGCGACTTCACGGACAACCTGGCGGTGTTGGCCCAGGCGGGTTACGACGTGATCGGCGTGTCGCCGGACAAGCCGGAGAAGCTGGCGAAGTTCCGCGAGCAGGAGCACTTGAAGGTGACCCTGGTCGGCGACCCCTCCAAGGAGGTCCTGACGGCGTACGGCGCGTTCGGCGAGAAGAAGCTGTACGGCAAGACGGTCACCGGCGTCATCCGCTCGACGGTGATCGTGGACGAGGAGGGCAAGGTCGAACGCGCCCTCTACAACGTGAAGGCGACGGGCCACGTAGCCAAGATCATCAAGGACCTCGGCATCTGATCCGCGCGCTTCCCCCGCCGACGAGCGACCCGCACCCGACCAGTGCGGGCCACTCCGCTCACCGGACGAAATCCCCCGTGACCGTCCGACTGACTACCCGTTACTCCGTACGAGGACCGCACGTGCGGCCGGAAGCCGGAGGGAACGAGGATGCCGATCAGCCCGTACACGAGGGAACGCCTGGCGGAAGCGGCGGCGGGGGCGCGGACACTGTCGGAGGCGCTGGTGAGACTGGGGGTGGACCCGAAGGGGCCGTCAAGGCGGTACCTGCACGACCGCATGCGGAAGCTGGGCGTGGACGTCTCCCGCTTCGAGCGGGACGAAGCATTCAAGTGGACGAGGGAGATCCTTGCCGAGGCGGTCGCCGCTTCGACCACCATGTGCGGCGTGCTCAGGCACCTCGGGCTGGAAGTCGTGGGCGGGCACCACACCTTCATCAGTCGGCGCGTGAAGGCGTTCGGCATAGACACCTCCCATTTCACGCTGCCCTCCCGGGCAGGACGCGCAAAACGACGCCGGACGCCGGAAAAGGTCCTCGTCAGGCAGGACGAGACCGATGCCCGCCGGGTGCCCAGCAACCGGCTCAAGCACGCACTCGCCGCACTCGGCGTTCCCGAGCAGTGCGCCCTGTGCGGCATCGAGCCCACGTGGCAGGGATATCCCCTGCCACTGGAGGTCGACCACATCGACGGTGACTGGCGCAACAACCGGGCGGACAACCTGCGCTTCCTCTGCCCGAACTGCCACTCCACGACGGACACCTACCGCGGTCGCGGCAAGGGCCGCCGATGACCGCGAGCGCTCGCTACACCCGCGAGCTCCTGACCGAGGCCGCCGCACGGTGCAAGAGCATCGAGGAAGTCGTCGCCCGCTACGGCATCAGGCCCCACCCAGGGCTGGGGCACTACCTCATGCGACGCTTCTCCGCCTACGGCATCGACGTCTCCCATTTCCAACGGCGCGCCTACGTCCGCCACGTGAAGCCGGATGACGCCGTCCTGCGCGACGCGGTCGCCGCATCGCGGTCGTTGGCGGAGACGCTGAGGCGCCTGAACCGTCCAGCGGGCTTCGGGTGGAGGGCTTCGCTGAAGACGTGGATCCTTGAAGCGGGACTGGACACGTCCCACTTCCTGGGGCAGGCACACCAACGCGGCAAGCCCGGAACCATCGCCGCCCGGCCCGCCGAGCAGATACTCGTTCGCCACGACGGGAAGCGCCGCACCGGGACGAAGCTCCTCCGCCGTGCACTTCGCGAGATCGGCGTTCCTGATGAATGCGCGCGGTGCGGCACGTCACCCGAGTGGCTGGGCCGCCCCATGACGCTGGAAGTCGACCACATCAACGGCGACTGGAGCGACGACCGGCGCGAGAACCTGCGGCTGCTGTGCCCCAACTGCCATGCGATCACCAGCACCTGGTGCCGCGGCGGAAAACGGTCGACCGCGATCCCCCCTCAGAGGACGGAGGGCACCCAGTAGAGTGGGGGAAGCCCCCGCGCCCGTACTCCAATTGGCCAGAGAGAATGGCTTTAGGTGCCATGTGTTGTCGGTTCGAGTCCGACCGGGCGTACCGGTGAAAGAGGCCCGCTTCCTTCGATTCGAAGGAAGCGGGCTTTTTCATCGCCTCAGGCCGTCAGGGCGCGGATGAAGGGGACCAGGGCGCGGAAGGCCTGGCCGCGGTGGGAGATGGCGTTCTTCTCCGCCGGGGTGAGCTCCGCGCAGGTGCGGGTGTCGCCCTCCGGCTGGAGGACCGGGTCGTAGCCGAAGCCGCCCGTGCCCGCCGGGGCGTGGCGCAGGGTGCCGCGGAGGCGGCCTTCGACGACGCGTTCGGTGCCGTCCGGGAGGGCGAGGGCGGCGGCGCAGGCGAAGTGGGCGCCGCGGTGGGGGTCGCCGATGTCGGAGAGCTGGGCCAGCAGGAGGTCCAGGTTGGCCTTGTCGTCGCCGTGGGTGCCGGCCCAGCGGGCGGAGAAGATGCCGGGGGCGCCGTTCAGGACGTCGACGCACAGGCCGGAGTCGTCGGCGATGGCGGGCAGGCCGGTGGCGCGGGCCAGGGCGTGGGCCTTGAGGAGGGCGTTCTCGGCGAAGGTGACGCCGGTTTCCTTGACGTCCGGGATCTCGGGGTACGCGTCCGCGCCGACCAGTTCGTGCGGCAGGCCGGCGTCGGACAGGATGGCGCGGAGTTCGGTGACTTTGCCCGCATTGCGGGTGGCGAGGATCAGGCGGGTCATGGCGTCCAGTATCGAGCAGTGACCCGCCGGGCCGTGCGCCGGTGTGCGTCAGCCGGGGGTGCAGACCTTGGAGATCTCCTTCGCGGCGTTGCCGACCGGGGTGATGTCCGGGGTGGTGTTGCCGTTGTCGATCGAGGTGCGGACGTTGGTGACGGCCGTCTTCATGGAGTCGATGGCCTTGCTCAGGTCGGCGTTGTCCGTCTGGTCGCCGATCTTCTTGAGGCTCGTCTCGATCTGGTTGAGGGCGTTCTGGGCGTCCTGCGGACTGTTGCCGGCCTGGGAGACGGCCTGCTGGAGGTCGTTGGCCCCGTCGGTTATGGCGACGGCGGTGTTGGCGCAGTCCATCGCCGTGGAGAGCGTGTCGCAGGCGGAGAGCGCCGGGACGGCCAGGGCGGCGGCGAGTACGACGGCGGCGACGCGGTGGTGGCGGTAGGGCTTCATTCGGTTTCCCCCTGGGGCTCGGTGCAAGGCGCGGTGCGGCGACGTGCGTACGCGGGCTCGGTTTCCGGCTCGGTATGCGGGCTCGGGTGCCGGTGTCCGGTGCCTGTGCGCGGGTACGTGGACGGGCGCACGGCTTTGACACCGTGCGCCCGTACCGGCGTAGACGCCGGGGCCGGCCCGGCGGTTGCCGGCTGCGGCCGGCTATGACGCGGCGAGGTCCAGGGCGCTGAGCTGGAGGGCCTGGAGGTCGGCGCAGCCGCCGGCGGCGAGGTCGAGCAGGGCGTTGAGTTCCTTGCGGTCGAAGGGCTCGCCTTCGGCGGTGCCCTGGACCTCGACGAAGCGGCCGTCGCCGGTGCAGACGACGTTCATGTCGGTCTCGGCGCGGACGTCTTCCTCGTAGCAGAGGTCGAGGAGGGGTTCGCCGTCGACGATGCCGACGCTGACGGCGGCGACGGTCCCGGTGAGGGGCTTGCGGCCGGCCTTGATCAGCTTCTTCCGCTGGCCCCAGGCGACGGCGTCGGCGAGGGCGACGTAGGCGCCGGTGATGGCGGCGGTGCGGGTGCCGCCGTCGGCCTGGAGGACGTCGCAGTCCAGGACGATGGTGTTCTCGCCGAGGGCCTTGTAGTCGATGACGGCGCGCAGGGAGCGGCCGATGAGGCGGGAGATCTCGTGGGTGCGGCCGCCGATCTTGCCGCGGACGGATTCGCGGTCGCCGCGGGTGTTGGTGGAGCGGGGCAGCATCGAGTATTCGGAGGTGACCCAGCCTTCGCCGCTGCCCTTGCGCCAGCGCGGGACGCCTTCGCTGAAGGAGGCGGTGCAGAAGACCTTGGTGTCTCCGAAGGAGATGAGGACGGAGCCCTCGGCGTGCTTGCTCCATCCGCGTTCGATGGTGACCGGGCGGAGCTGTTCGGGCGTGCGGCCGTCGATGCGAGACATGTTGCCGAGCCTAGTCGGTGTGCGGGTACGGGAAGACCCCGTCCGGGTGGTTCGGGGACGGGGTCTGCCGTGCTGCCGTGGGTGGGGCGGGTGAGCCGGTGGGCTCAGCTCACATCATGTCTTCGATGTCGGCGGCGATGGGGTCGGCGTCGGTGCCGATGACGACCTGGATCGCGGTGCCCATCTTGACGACGCCGTGGGCGCCGGCGGCCTTGAGTGCGGCTTCGTCGACCTTGGTGGGGTCGATCACTTCGGTGCGCAGGCGGGTGATGCAGCCTTCGACTTCTTCGATGTTTTCGATACCGCCGAGCCCGGCGACGATCTTCTCAGCCTTGGTGGCCATGTGTGTCTCCCTGCGTATGACGAAGAACGAGTCTCGGCGGCCGGATGCCTGGTCGGCCCACCCGGAGGTCCGCTTTGTCACGGTAGCTCACGGTTGGCCCATCTATGCGAGCGCGGGCCCGGCACCTGCCGAATGATAACGATCAGCACCCACCCGCCCTGTGGGCCGGTGCATGTGACCGTGTGACAAGTGGTCTACACCAGTGTGCCGTACGTGCCGCACCTGCCAAAACGGGCCGGTCAGGGAGGACGCCGATGAGCGCGAACAGCGCCGCAGCCAGGCCGCGGCCGAAGTGGTGGAACGGCTTGCTCCAAGGGCTCCAGAAGATGGGCCGCAGTCTCCAGCTGCCGATCGCCGTCCTGCCCGCCGCCGGCATCCTCACCCGGCTCGGCCAGCCCGACGTCTTCGGTACGGAGGGGCTGGACTGGGCGGACGTCGCCAAGGTCATGGCGGGCGCCGGCGGCGCGCTGCTGGATCCGGACCTGGGTCTGCCCCTGCTGTTCTGCGTGGGCGTGGCGATCGGCATGGCCAAGAAGGCGGACGGTTCGACCGCGCTGGCGGCGGTGGCGGGGTTCCTCGTCTACCGGGGGGTGATGCACGCCTTTCCGAAGCCATGTCCGCCGGGGACGAGGGACATCGGGGGCGGCTGCCTGACGTCGACGGACACGTTCGCCGGGTACACGTACCAGAATCCGGGGGTGTTCGGCGGCATCGTCATGGGGCTGCTGGCGGCCTGGTTCTGGCAGCGCTTCCACCGGGTGAAGCTGGTGGACTGGCTCGGTTTCTTCAACGGCCGCCGCCTCGTCCCGATCGTCATGTCGTTCGTCGCGATCGCGTTCGCGGGGCTGTGCCTGTGGATCTGGCCGCCCATCGGTGACGCGCTGGAGAGCTTCTCGGACTGGCTGGTGGGCCTGGGGTCGTGGGGTGCGGGCATCTTCGGCGTCGCGAACCGCGCGCTGCTGGTGATCGGCCTGCACCAGTTCCTGAACGTGCCGGTGTGGTTCCAGTTCGGCAGCTACACCAAGCCGGACGGGGTGGTCGTGCACGGCGACATCAACATGTTCCTCGCGGGTGACCCGCAGGCCGGCCAGTTCCTCTCGGGCTTCTTCCCGATCATGATGTTCGCGCTGCCGGCGGCGGCGCTGGCGATCACGCACACCGCGAAGCCGCAGCGCCGCAAGGAGGTGGGGGGTCTGATGCTGTCGGTGGCGCTGACGTCGTTCGTCACCGGGATCACGGAGCCGCTGGAGTACTCGTTCCTGTTCGTGGCGCCGGCCTTGTACGTGATCCACGCGTTGCTGACGGGTGTGTCGATGGCGGTGACGTGGGCGCTGGGGGTCCACGACGGGTTCAGCTTCTCGGCGGGTCTGATCGACTACGTCATCAACTGGGGGCTGGCCACCAAGCCGTGGCTGATCATCCCGATCGGGCTGTGCTTCGCCGTCGTCTACTACGCGGTCTTCCGCTTCGCGATCACGAAGTTCCGCCTCGCGACGCCGGGCCGGGAGTCGGACGAGGAGATCGCGGCGATGCAGGCGGACGTCACCAAGGCCTGAGGCCTGCTCCGCCGCCTCCGTTTGCACGGTCGAAAGGCCCTCGGATCCCTGGATCCGGGGGCTTTTCGCTGCCCGCGGGGAGGGTGGGTCCTACAACAAAAAATTGAAGGTTCCTTATCTAACCCTGACCGTGTTACAACTGGTCTACACCATGCATTGGTGTAGACCACGACCGCTTCCCCCCGGCGGCGTGTGCCCCCTTTTCGAGACGTCGCCGTCCCCCTTGGTTCCACCCCTGGCGGCGCCTTGCTCCCCGGAGGAAGTTATGAGTACGGCTACTGAAGCCGCGGCGCCGCCCGCCAAGAAGCGGGGCGCCGGCCTGATCCAGGGTCTGCAGAAGGTCGGCCGCAGCCTCCAGCTGCCCATCGCCGTCCTGCCCGCGGCCGGCATCCTGCTGCGCCTCGGCCAGCCCGACGTCTTCGGCAAGGACGGCCTCGGCTGGGGCAAGGTCGCCACGGTGTTCGCCACCGCCGGTGACGCCGTCTTCGCCAACCTGCCGCTGCTCTTCTGCATCGGTGTCGCCATCGGCTTCGCCAAGAAGGCCGACGGCTCCACCGCGCTCGCCGCGCTGGTCGGCTTCCTGGTCTACAAGAACGTCCTCACCGCGTTCCCGGTGCACGAGGCGATCATCAACACCACCGAGAACAAGGGTGTCGACATCCCGGCGGTGTACAACAACCCGGGCGTCCTCGGCGGCATCGTCATGGGTCTGCTGGCCGCCGTCCTGTGGCAGCGCTACCACCGCACGAAGCTGGTGGACTGGCTCGGGTTCTTCAACGGCCGCCGCCTCGTCCCGGTCATCATGGCGTTCGTCGGCGTTGTCGCCGGTGTCTTCTTCGGCCTGGTCTGGGAGCCGATCGGCGAGGTCATATCCAATTTCGGCGAGTGGATGACCGGCCTGGGCGCCGGTGGCGCCGGCCTCTTCGGCCTCATCAACCGCGGCCTGATCCCGATCGGCATGCACCAGTTCGTCAACACCGTCGCCTGGTTCCAGATCGGTGACTTCACCAACGCCGCCGGCGAGGTCGTCCACGGCGACCTGAACCGGTTCTTCGCCGGTGACCCGGACGCCGGCCTCTTCATGACCGGGTTCTTCCCCATCATGATGTTCGGCCTGCCGGCCGCGGCCCTGGCCATCGCGCACTGCGCCCGTCCGGAGCGCCGCAAGGCCGTCACCGGCATGATGGTCTCGCTCGCCCTCACCTCGTTCGTCACGGGTGTCACCGAGCCCATCGAGTTCTCGTTCATGTTCATCGCGCCGCTGCTGTACGCGATCCACGCCGTCCTGACCGCCGTCTCCATGGCGATCACCTGGGCGCTCGGCATCCACGCGGGCTTCACCTTCTCGGCCGGTCTGATCGACCTCGGCCTGGGCTGGAGCAAGGCGACCAACCCGCTGTACATCATCCCGGTGGGACTGGTCTTCGCGGCGGTCTACTACTTCGTCTTCCGCTTCGCGATCACGAAGTTCAACCTCCCCACGCCGGGCCGCGAGTCCGACGAGGAGATCGCCGAGATGGAGAAGGCCGAGGCCAAGTAGGCCCGACGCCCTCAGGCACGAAGGAGCCCCCGCTCTCCCCGAAGGGAGGGCGGGGGCTCCTTCGTGTGCCCGTCGGGCCGTCAGACCTCGTAGACGGCGCCCGGCGCCGCCAGGTCGATCCGGCCGCCGTAGACCGCGCGGGCGTCGGCGAGGTTGCGGGCGGCGTCCGTCCACGGCGGGACGTGGGTCAGGACCAGCCGGCCGACGCCTCCGGCAGCCGCGTACCGGCCCGCCTCGTGGCCGTTGAGGTGGAGGTCGGGGATGTCCTCCTTGCCGTGCGTGAAGGACGCCTCGCACAGGAACAGGTCGGCGCCGTCGGCCAGCGCCGCAAGCTCCGGGCAGACCCCGGTGTCCCCGGAGTAGGTGAGCGAGCGGCCGCCGTGCTCGACGCGGATGGCGTACGACTCGACGGGGTGGCACACCCGCTCGGTACGGACCTGGAACGGGCCGATCTCGAAGGCGCCGGACTTCAGGGTCCGGAAGTCGAAGACCTCGCTCATCGAGCGGGCGTCGGGGACGTCGTCGTAGGCCGTCGTCAGCCGCTGCTCGGTGCCCTCGGGACCGTAGACGGGGATGGTGCCGCAGCGGCCGCCCTCGTGCCGGTAGTAGCGGGCCACGAAGTACGCGCACATGTCGATGCAGTGGTCGGCGTGCAGGTGGCTCAGGAAGATCGCGTCGAGGTCGTAGAGGCCGATGTGGCGCTGGAGCGCGCCGAGGGCGCCGTTGCCCATGTCGAGGAGCAGCCGGAAGCCGTCGGCCTCGACGAGGTAGCTCGAACATGCCGAATCGGCGGACGGGAACGATCCCGCGCAGCCGACGACGGTGAGCTTCATGGAGCGTGAACCTCCGTGGACGGTCCGTGGACGGAATGCGGGCCGAGCGTGCGTCGAGCGTAAGGCGCGAAACCTCCGGTCGCTCCTCCGCGGCGGGCCGTTGTGGGGGGAATCACCTGTGCTGTCACCCGGGGGAGCGACGGGGGGTACGGGCGTTGCCGTGCCGGGGGCCGGGGCCGCGGCTACCTTCGGGTTATGGACACGTCATGGTGGCCCGCCGCGGGGGCGGTGGTCGCCGTCGTGCTGCTGTTGCTGTGGCCCCGCCGGGCGGGAGGGAGCGCGGCGCGGCCGCGCGGGCCGGGTTCCCGGGCCGGGGTGCGGCCGGGCGAGTTGTGGCGTCTGGCGGACGGGCGGCCGTGTCTGGTGCTGGCGGCGGGGGTGCGGGGGAGGGTGCGCGTCGCGTGGATCACCGGGAAGTACGACGACCGGCGCGCGGGGGTGATCCCGTTGCCGCCGGGGGTCGCCGGGCTGCCGGGGCGGACGGGCTACCTGGAGGCGGACCGGCCGGCGGAGGTGTCGCCGGCCGAGTTCGACAGGCGGCTGGGCATGCTGGACCCGACGGTGTGGGACGAGGTCAGCGGGCTGGGCGGAGGCCACGGGTGAGCGAGCGGTGATCAGGGTGCGGCGGGTCTACGATCCCCCGGAGCCGGGGCCGGACGGCGACGGGGTACGGGTCCTCGTGGACCGGCTCTGGCCGCGCGGACTGGCGAAGGCGCGGGCTGCGGTGGACGAGTGGCCGAAGGCGGTGACGCCGTCGGCGGAGTTGCGGACGTGGTTCCACGGGGGCGGGGGGCCGGCGCGGGAGTTCCGGGCCCGGTACGAGGCGGAGCTGGCGGCGCCGGAGGCGGTGGCGGAGCTGGACCGGCTGCGGGCGCTGGCTGCGGCGGGGCCGGTGACGTTGCTGACGGCGGTCAGGGACCCGGGGGACAGCCACGCGGCGGTGCTGGCGGAGCTGCTGGCGCGCTGAGCGGACCGGTCTCCGGGGAGGTGCGGCGGGCCGGGGCGGCCGGACGGCCCCGGGCGCGCGGGGCGGGGCGGGCTGCCGCTGCGCGGGACTCTCCCCCACGCCGCCCCTTCCCGGAACCGGGCTCCGCCCGGACCCTCCCCCCAGACTCCGTCCGGGGGACCCCCACTCAAACGCCGGCGGGGCTGGATCGGGCCGGCCCGGCTCCGCGCGGAGCCGCGCCACAAACGCCGGCGGGGCCGGCCGGGCCGGGGCCGGGCCCTACGCCCAGAGCTGGCCCTGGAGGACCTCGATGGCCTCTTCCGTCGTCGCCGCCGTGTAGACGCCCGTCGAGAGGTACTTCCAGCCGCCGTCGGCCACGACGAACACGATGTCCGCCTGTTCGCCCGCCGCCACGGCCTTGCGGCCGACCCCGATCGCCGCGTGCAGGGCCGCGCCGGTGGAGACGCCCGCGAAGATGCCCTCCTCGCGCAGCAGTTCCCGGGTCCGGGTGACCGCGTCCGCCGAGCCCACCGAGAAGCGGGTCGTGAGCACCGACGCGTCGTACAGCTCCGGGACGAACCCCTCGTCCAGGTTGCGCAGGCCGTAGACGAGGTCGTCGTAGCGCGGTTCGGCGGCGACGATCTTGACGCCGGGCACGTGCTCGCGCAGGTAGCGGCCGACCCCCATCAGCGTGCCGGTGGTGCCCAGGCCCGCCACGAAGTGGGTGACGGACGGCAGGTCGCGCAGGATCTCCGGACCGGTGGTGGCGTAGTGCGCGCCCGCGTTGTCCGGGTTCCCGTACTGGTAGAGCATCACCCAGTCGGGGTGCTCGGCGGCGAGCTCCTTGGCCACCCGGACCGCGGTGTTCGAGCCCCCCGCCGCCGGGGACGGGATGATCTCGGCTCCCCACATCGTCAGCAGGTCACGGCGCTCCTGGCTGGTGTTCTCCGGCATCACGCACACGATCCGGTAGCCCTTGAGCTTCGCGGCCATCGCGAGCGAGATGCCCGTGTTGCCGGAGGTGGGCTCCAGGATGGTGCAGCCGGGGAACAGCCGGCCGTCCTTCTCCGCCTGTTCGACCATGTGGAGCGCGGGGCGGTCCTTGATCGAGCCGGTGGGGTTGCGGTCCTCGAGCTTCGCCCAGATCCGCACGTCGTCGGAGGGCGAGAGCCGGGGCAGCCTGACGAGCGGCGTGTTGCCGACCGCCGCGAGGGGGGAGTCGTAGCGCATTACTTCGATCCGCCGGCCACGGCCGGGAGGATGGTGACGCTGTCGCCGTCCTTGAGCGGGGTGGAGATGCCGTCCAGGAAGCGGACGTCCTCGTCGTTGAGGTAGACGTTGACGAAGCGGCGCAGCTGGCCGCCGGTCGCCTGGTCGATGAGTCGCTCCTCGATGCCCTTGTGCCGGGTTTCCAGGTCCGCGAACAGGTCGGCCAGGGTGCTGCCTTCGCCCGTGACGGCCTTCTCGCCGTCGGTGTAGGTGCGGAGGATGGTGGGGATGCGGACCTCGATGGCCATGGCGGGCTCCAGTGTCGTCAAGTCGTCAAAGCGTGAAGGGGCGTGCGGGGGGCGGGAACGGCGCGTGTGGCCCCCGCGCGGCGGGGCCGTGTGCTCGTGAAGTGCTCAGGCAGCAGGACAGATGGCGCTTGCGAGGCGGCACAGGTCGACGTGCAGCCGCGCCACGAGCAGCAGCGGCCTGCCGGGCGTCTCATTGCTCACGTCGTGGGAAACCATGCGGTCATGTTAACGATTCCCGGTCCCCCGTTTGGAGTGTGATCCCGCATCGTGGACCAGTCGCGCTCACATACTGGTCAGTAGGCCTCGACGACCTGCACTTCTTCCTCGGTGATGACTCCGTCGACGATGCGGTACGAGCGGAACTGGAACTCTCCGAGGCCGTCATGGTCGGCCGTCGAGACGAGTACGTAGTGCGCTCCGGGCTCGTTCGCGTAGGTGACGTCGGTGCGCGAGGGGTAGGCCTCGGTGGCGGTGTGCGAGTGGTAGACGATGACGGGTTCCTCGTCCCGGTCGTCCAGCTCGCGGTAGAGCTTGAGCAGGTCCTTGGAGTCGAACTCGTAGAACGTGGGCGAGCGGGCCGCGTTGAGCATCGGGATGAACCGCTCGGGACGGTCGGCGCCGGCCGGGCCGGCCACGACCCCGCAGGCCTCGTCGGGGTGGTCCTTGCGGGCGTGTTCCACGATCTGGTCGTACAGGGCCTGGGTGAGGGTCAGCATGAGCGACAGGATAAACAGACGGGCCCTCCCGTACCGAGGACTGGTACGGGAGGGCCCGCATGCTGGACGGACGGCGCGCTTCCCGGCCGCGGCGGACGGCCGGGACCCGCGGTCCGCGGGGTGCTACTGGGCCTTGGTGAAGGCCGCGCCGCGGGGGTCGCGGTTCTTCATGACCAGGTAGGAGACACCGAGGATCACACCCCACAGCGGGGCGCAGTACAGCGAGACCCGGGCGTCCTTGTCGGCGCCCATCATCACGATGACCATGCCGATGAACAGGAGCGCGAACCAGCTGGTGTACGGGGCTCCGGGTGCCCGGAACGGGGACTTCGGCAGGTCGCCGCGGTCGGCGGCGGCCCGGTAGCGGATCTGGCAGACCAGGATCATGATCCAGGCCCACATGCCGGAGATGGTGGCGAAGGAGACGACGTAGTCGAAGGCCTTGCCGGGGGCGACGTAGTTGATCCAGACGCCCACGAGCATCAGGGCGGCGGAGAAGGTGGTGCCGACGAGCGGGGTGCCGCTCTTGGTCAGCTTGGTGAAGACCTTCGGGCCCTGGCCGTTGAGCGCGAGGTCGCGCAGCATGCGGCCGGTGGAGTACATGCCCGAGTTGCAGGAGGACAGGGCGGCGGTGAGCACCACGAAGTTGACGATGGCGGCGCCGACGCCCAGGCCCATCTTCTCGAAGGCGGCCACGAAGGGGCTGACTCCGGGCTGGAACTCGTGCCACGGGACGACCGAAAGGATCATGATCAGCGCGCCGACGTAGAAGACGGCGATCCGCCACGGCACGGTGTTGATGGCCTTGGGCAGGGTCTTCTCGGGGTCCTTCGACTCGCCGGCGGTGACGCCGACCAGCTCGACCGCGAGGAAGGCGAACATGACGATCTGGAGGGTCATCAGCGTGCCGCCGATGCCCTTGGGGAAGAAGCCGCCGTCGTTCCACAGGTTGGCGACGGTCGCGGTGTCGGCGGCGTCGGAGAACCCGATGGTGAGGATGCCGGCGCAGATCAGGATCATGCCGACGATGGCGGTGACCTTGACCATGGAGAACCAGAACTCCAGCTCGCCGAAGAGCTTCACGGAGATCAGGTTGGCGGCGTAGAGGACGACCGTGAAGATCAGCGCGTACGCCCACTGCGGGAAGCTGTCGTGGGTCCAGTACGACATGTACTGCGCTGCGGCGGTGACCTCGGTGATGCCGGTGACCACCCAGAACAGCCAGTACGTCCAGCCGGTCACGTAACCCCAGAAGGGGCCCAGGAACTCGCGGGCGTAGTCCGAGAAGGAGCCGGAGACCGGGCGGTACATGAGCAGCTCGCCCAGGGCCCGCATGATGAAGAAGATGACCAGGCCCGCGATGGCGTAGGCCAGGATCAGGCTGGGGCCGGCCTTCGAGATGGCCTTGCCCGCGCCGAGGAACAGGCCGGTGCCGATGGCGCCGCCGATCGCGATCATCTGGATCTGGCGGGCTCCGAGTGCGCGGTGGTATCCCTCCCCGCCACCCTCGGGCCCGGCACCCTCGCCGGGCTTCTTGTCGTGCTGCTCGACCTGCACAGAGGTCATGTCTGGTGCGCCTTTCTCCACGCCGACCCGCGCCTCGATGGCTGCGGATCGGGTCCTCGATCCCCCCGGATACGGATGGAGTTGCACGCCGGCGATCAGCCGGTTCAAGCGAGCCGGGAGACATGGGTGGCGTCCCGTCGGCAGTCGTGAAGATTTATCACGTGCTTATGGGTGATCGAGAGACCGGAATGTGGCGCACCACACAGATAAACCAGGACATCGGCCCGAAAGCAGATCAGATCACCGCATCGCGGTGATCTGATCGTTATCCGGATTTGAGCGTTCGCTGAGCGAACGGACCGGGTGACGGGCGGACGGCCGGCGCACGACGGCCGGGTGGCCCGTTCAGAGGGTCTCGATGAGGCTCTCCTGGAGACCGCCGAGCCACAGGTACGCCATCACCATCGGCTTGCGCGGGTCGTCGTCCGGCAGCCGGAACAGCACGGCGCTCTCGTCGTCCTCGGTGATGTCCAGCCGCGCGGCGATGGTCAGGCGCAGGTCGTTGAGCGCCCCGAGCCAGCGCAGCGGCAGCTCCCCGGTCAGCTCCAGCACGGCCGCCCCGTCCCCGGCGGGGGTGAGCCCGTTCAGGCTGTGGACGACCGCCAGCGCGTCCTCCCGCTTGCGGGTGCGCAGGTCGTTCTCGGTGAAGCGGCGGAACTCGGCCGAGCGGGCCCGCAGCTCCTGTGCCTCGGCGCGCCGGGCGCCGTCCTGCGCCTGCGGGCCGGCCCCGTAGGCGTCGGGGAAGAGGCGGGCGAGCGCCGGGTCGGACGGGGGTTCGGTCGGGCCGTCCGAGGCGAACAGCACGGCCAGCGGGTCGGCGTCCGCCGGGGGTTCCGGCTCGCCCGGGCCGATCAGCTCCAGCAGCTGCACGGCCAGCGAACGCAGGATGGAGATCTCGATGTCGTCGAGCGCGATCGCCGCGCCGCCGCCCTGACGGGACTCGAAGGTGCCCATCAGCCGCGGTCCTGCGACAGCGTCGCCCAGAGCCCGTAGCCGTGCATCGCCTGCACGTCCCGTTCCATCTCCTCGCGGGTGCCGCTGGACACGACCGCCCGGCCCTTGTGGTGGACGTCGAGCATCAGCCGGTTCGCCTTGTCCTTGGAGTAGCCGAAGTACGCCTGGAACACGTACGTCACGTAGCTCATGAGGTTGACCGGGTCGTTGTGCACCAGGGTCACCCACGGGACGTCGGGTTCGGGGACCGCGGAGGTCTCTTCGGCCGACTCGGTGCGTTCGATCTCAATGGGAGCAACACTCACCCGTCCCATGCTGCCACTGTGACGGGTCCGTCGCACAAACCGGCCCTACATCTCGTCACTCTGACGAGATGTGCGCTAGCATCCGTGACATGAACCCTGCGGACCTGGGCCTGCCGGTGGACGTGCCGTCGACAGCGCTCTTCACGGACCATTACGAGCTCACGATGCTCCAGGCCGCGCTGGCCAACGGCACCGCCGACCGGCGCTCGGTCTTCGAGGTCTTCACCCGGCGGCTGCCCGAGGGGCGGCGCTACGGCGTGGTGGCGGGCACCGGACGGGTGCTGGACGCGGTGGAGAACTTCCGCTTCGACGGGGCCGTACTGGAGTTCCTGCGGGAGCGGTCCGTGGTCGACGCGGCGACGCTGGAGTGGCTGTCCTCGTACCGCTTCTCGGGCGACATCTGGGGCTACCCGGAGGGCGAGGTCTACTTCCCCGGCTCGCCCCTCCTGCGGGTCGAGGGCAGCTTCGCCGAGTGCGTGCTGCTGGAGACAGTCGTCCTGTCGATCCTCAACCACGACTCGGCGATCGCCGCGGCCGCCTCCCGGATGGCCTCGGCGGCGGCCGGCCGGCCGCTGATCGAGATGGGCGCCCGGCGCACGCACGAGCTGGCGGCCGTGGCGGCCTCGCGCGCCGCGTACGTGGGCGGCTTCACCTCCACCTCGGACCTGGCGGCGGGATTCCGCTACGGGATCCCGACGGTCGGCACGAGCGCGCACGCCTTCACCCTGGTGCACGACAGCGAGCGCGACGCCTTCACCGCACAGGTGGCCTCGCTGGGCAGCGGCACGACCCTGCTGGTGGACACGTACGACGTCGCGGAGGCGGTGCGCACGGCCGTGGAGGTCGCCGGGACGGGCCTGGGCGCGGTGCGCATCGACTCCGGGGACCTGCTGCTGGTCGCGCACCGGGTGCGGCACCAGCTGGACGAGCTGGGCGCGACGGACACGCGGATCGTGGTCACCTCCGACCTGGACGAGTACGCGATCGCCTCGCTGGCGGCGGCGCCCGTGGACGCGTACGGGGTCGGCACGCAGCTGGTGACCGGCAGCGGCCACCCGACCTGCTCGATGGTCTACAAGCTGGTGGCGCGGGCCACGTCGGGCGACCCGAAGGCGCCGCTGCTGCCCGTGGCGAAGAAGTCCTCCGGGGGCAAGACCTCGGTGGGGGGCCGCAAGTGGGCGGCCCGCCGACTGGACGCGGAGGGGATCGCGGAGGCGGAGGTCGTCGGCGTGGGCCCGGTACCGACCGCCCTGGCGGACCGGCAGCTGCTGGTCCAGCTGGTCAAGGGCGGCGAGGTCGTGGCCCGCGAGCCCCTGGAGGCGGCCCGCGACCGCCACCTCGCGGCGCGCGCCGGACTGCCGCTGTCCGCGGCGCAGCTCTCGCGCGGCGAGGCCGTGATCCCGACGGAGTACGTGTAGCCACGGCGCGGGGTCCTCCCCCGGCGGCATGCGCACGGGGCGGTTGCGGCCTCGACGGCGTTTGAGGCGCGGGGGTCCGGGGGCAGGGCACCGGCACGGTGGGGGAAGAGCCCCCGCAGGGTCCCGCCCACCACACATCACAGCGAAGGGCACGCGACATGCACCGCGCACTGATCGTCGTCGACGTACAGAACGACTTCTGCGAAGGCGGCAGCCTCGCGGTCCCCGGCGGCGCCGACGTCGCCGCCGCCATCACGGAGCTGATCGGCCAGGCCACGCCGGGCTACCGGCACGTCGTCGCCACGCGCGACCACCACATCGACCCCGGTCCGCACTTCGCGCGCCCGCCGGCCGAGCCGGACTACGAGAGCTCCTGGCCGGTGCACTGCGTCGCCGGAACCGAGGGGGTCGGCTTCCACCCGAACTTCGCCCCGGCGGTCGCCTCCGGCGCGATCGCCGCCGTCTTCGACAAGGGCGCGTACGAAGCCGCGTACAGCGGGTTCGAGGGCCGGGACGAGAACGGCGCGGGCCTCGCCGAGTGGCTGCGCGAGCGCGACGTGGCGGAGGTCGACGTCGTGGGCATCGCCACCGACCACTGCGTGCGGGCCACCGCCCTGGACGCGGCCCGCGAAGGCTTCCGCACGCGGGTCCTGCTCGACCTCACGGCGGGCGTGGCCCCCCGCACCACCGCCCGCGCGCTGGAGGAGCTCCGGGCGGCCGGGGTGCGCCTCACGGGCGCCCCGGTGCTCGGCGGCGCGTAGCGGGCCGCCAGGCCGCCTCAGGCGCCCCGCAGCAGGGCGCGGATCGGGTGCCAGAGTTCCTGGGCGCGGTCGGGGGTGCCGCGCCAGAGGAGGCCGTCCGGGTGGTGCAGGACGGCGGTGACCTCGTCGGGGGTCGGCGGGTGGGCGTTGCCGCGGAGGTAGACGGCGCGCATGCCGAGGTTCCGCAGCCTGGTCAGGGCGCGGGCCCGGTTCGCGGCGTGCACGAGCACGCGGACGTGCCCGCCGTCGCCGGACGGTCTCGGCAGCATGAGCGCGACCACCACGCTGCCGCCTGGCAGTCTGACGAAACCTCCACCGGGCATGATCTTCAGCTCCCCCGTCAATAAGACAACTTCCGACCCGCATCTAAACGCGATCGGCCGCCGCCCGCTAGGGGGCGACGGCCGATCATGTTTTGACCTGCGGTTTTGCCGGACTACTTGGCGGCGGGGCCGACCTCGACCGTCATCTGGAGACCGTCGTACGGCTCCTTGACGATCTTGATCTTGGTGTTGGTGTCAGTGGTCTGCACCGAACCGGTCGGGTTCTCGTCGTAGAAGTACTTGCCCTTGTGGTCGTCGAAGACGAGGTTCGCGGGCTTCGGCTTGAGGAACAGCGCCTCGCCGTTCTTGTGCAGGGTGAAGGCGTCCGTCGAGTACGCGCTGAAGGTCGCGTCGTACGGCTGGATCTTGTTCCGCAGCAGGGTGCCGTCAGCCCACTTCATCGGCTTGGCGTTGGCGTCGACCGGCAGGATCAGACCCGAGCCCGGGTGCTGGCTCGTGTTGTTGTCCTTCTGGGAGGTGTCCCAGAGCCAGATCAGCAGGCCGTCCTGGTATGGGTAGTGCTCCACCCAGTTCGGCTTGGTGTTGGCGAAGCCGAAGTTGTACGGGCCGACCTTGAGGGTCGAGTCGTACGAGACGTAGCGGCGGTTCTCCGCCAGGTAGTACTGCGGGTACTCCTTGGTGAAGCCCGCACCGACCCGGGAGAAGCCCTTGCCGGTCCAGCCGTTGTCGCCGTTCTCGGCGCCGTCGGTGAACAGCGCGGAGCCGTCCGCGGTGAGGGTGATGGCGTCGGCGGTGAAACCCTTGCCGCCCGCGCCGCCGTCCGTCTGGTAGCGGAAGCGGAGGTCGACCTTCTTGCCCGCGTAGGCGTCCAGCGGGAAGTTCAGCTGCTTCCAGGCACCGGAGACACCGGTCAGCGAGGGGGCGCCGGAGGCGTCGGCCGGGAGGGCCGCACCGTCGGCGGTGCCGGCGAGGGCGGTCCAGGTGGCGCCGCCGTCCGTGGACGCCTCGGTGTACAGGAAGTCGTAGTCCTGCTCGATGTCCCACCAGCCCTTGAGCGACAGGGCGGCGGAGGACTTGCCGGTCAGGTCGACCGAGCGGGTCAGGGTGTTCTTGAGGTCGTCACCCATGTTGCTCCACCACTGCGAGGAGCCCTCGGCGGGAGCGACGATGTCCGTCTTGACCTGCTTCTTCGGCAGCTCGACGAGCAGGGCCTGCTTGTCCTTCGTGTTGTACGCGGAGACGCCCAGCTTGTGGGTGGACTTCGTCGCGGCCTTGGCCTTGTCGTAGTTCAGCCAGCCGAGCTGCAGCTTGCTCCAGGCGTCCATGTCGCCCGGGAGGTTGCCTATGGAGTCCTTGCCGTCGCCGAGCCAGGAGCCCGCCGACATCAGGGACCAGAAGCCGACGCTGTTGTCGCCGCCGCCGCTGGTGTCGTACAGGTCGGGCAGGCCCAGGTCGTGGCCGTACTCGTGCGCGAAGACGCCGAGGCCGCCGTTCTCCGGCTGCATCGTGTAGTCGCCGACCCAGATGCCGGTGTCGCCGATCTGCGTGCCGCCGGCCTTGTTGTCCGCCGGGCCGGTCTTGCCGACGTCGGTGCCGTACGCGTACCAGCGGTGCGCCCACAGCGCGTTGCCGCCCTGCACGCCGCCGCCGGCCGACTCGTCCTCGCCCGCGTGGACGATCTGGAAGTGGTCGATGTAGCCGTCGGGCTCGTTGAAGTTGCCGTCGCCGTCGTAGTCGTTGCGGTCCCACTGGTCGTACTGCGCCAGGGTCGCCTTGATCTCGGCGTCCGACTTGCCGGCCTTCTTCTGGCCGTCGACCCACGCGTTGACGCCGTCCTTGACGGTGTCCCAGACGTTGGAGCAGTTCGTCTGGCCGCAGTAGTTCGAGCCGTAACGGGCCTCGTTGTACGGGATCTTGACCCAGTCGGCGACCTGGCCGTCGACCGAGTAGCGGCCCGAGGAGGTCTTCTCGTAGTAGGTCTTCAGCGAGTTCTTGCCCTGGCCCGTACCGAAGTACAGGTCCTGGAAGTAGTCGCGGCTGAAGTCCTTGCGCCACGCGGTGCTGTTGTTCGTCGCGCGGTCGGGCTGCGCGATCGTGTTGTGCGCCGGTCCGGGGGTGCCGCCGTACTTCGGGGCCGGCGGCTTGGGGCCGTTCGGGCCGTCCGGGTCGTACATGGTCGTGTTGTCGACCTGGTCGCCGAACTCGACGAGGACCGTGAAGATCTTGTCGGTCTTCTCACGGCCCAGCTCGACGTACTTCTTGTCGTCCAGCTTGACGACCTTGGAGGCCCCGTGCTGCTCAACTGCCTTCTTGCCGCTCAGCACCTGGTCGAGGGCCGCCTCGCGGGCCTGCGCCTGCTGCTTGCTGAACGGGCCCGGCAGGTCGTGCTGGACCTGCTCCTTCGACGGAGCGTTCGGGTCCTGGCGGTCCGATGCGGGCGCGCCACCCCGACTCGTGTCGGCCTGTGCCGTGGTGAAGAAGGCGCCCGAGGCCGCGGTGGCGGCCAGCGTCACGGCGACGGCCGCGGCGCGCAGCGTGCGCCTTCTCGTGGATTTGCCGGTCACTTGATGTCGTTCCCCTCCCGCGGCCGCAGCGTTGGTCGGAACGTCTCCAAAGGAGTGGGGGGTTCCGCGCGGCGCGCGTCTCAAGTGACGACATTTGACCGGAGAGAACAGAGAAAAGACAGACCTTGACTTGTTCCTTACAACTGCACTATGCGGGCAACGAGTTCCGCTATTCGGACGTTCCGGCGCCAGTCGGGGCGAAGGGGCGCTTCCCGCCCTCGGCCGGCGCCCTTGGAAAACGCCGCAGGACGGCTGGAGAACCACCACAGGATGCCCGGGAAATGACGCCGTGCGCCCCCCTGTGCTCCCGTGCGAGGCCATCCTCCGGTTAGGGCACGCTTACTGACGGTTCCGCTCGGGCATCCCCCGTCATAGAGTCTGCTGACGCGCGACCAGTTGAGCCGACTCTCCCTCACCGCCTTGAGGACGGATACCGCCATGCCGCGTCCGACTGCCGCACAGCTCGCCTACGGGTCCGCCACCGTCATCGTGTCGACGATCGCCATGCTGCTGCTGTCGCAGACCAGCACGGGGATCGGCATCGCGGTCATCTCCGCCGCCGCGCTCGCCCTCGGGCTCCTCGTCGCGCTCACCGTGCCGATCCCGCGCAGGCGCGGCCGGCACGCCGCCCGGCGGGGCGATTCGCTGCACACGGCCGGTGCGGTCCCCGCCGGCCTGGCGGCCCCGGCGCCGGCACGGGTGCCCGAGCCGCGGGCCGCGTCCGAACACCCCGCGCACCCCGTGCACCACTGAACCGGCGGGCACCCGGCGGTGCGGGCGGGGCCCCGCACCTCCCTAAGTCGTGCGGACCACCACGGTCTTCGCCACCTTGTCGTGCAGCCCCTGCTTGTACGGCTTGTCGACCAGCATCGAGACGATCAGCGCGAGCGGCCACAGGCAGAAGCAGCAGATCAGGGTCGGCACCCACAGCACCGCGCCGCGGCTGAGCGCGGGGCCGGACGGCGGCACGCTGCCGTCGTTGAGCATCGCGACGCGCAGGCCCAGCGCCCGCTTGCCGACCGTCTGCCCGTTCCGCTTGGTGAACCACCAGTCGTAGCCGACGTACGCGACGATCGAGATGAGCGTCCAGAGCAGTCCGCTGCCGTTGTACGACTTCGTGATGACCTCGGTGACGTCCTCGCCCTTGCTCGTGTCGACGGAGTAGCGCCGCGAGCCGAACGGCAGCTGGATCAGGAACAGCGGTACTGCGACGATGATCACATCGATGACGCGGGCGCCGAGCCGCTTGCCGAAGTCCGCGAGCGGGGGCATGCCGGCGAGCGGGTCCGGCATCCCGTACGGCCCTCCGGCGCCGCCGCTCCCGTTGTACTGACCCGGTGGCGGCGGGTAGCCCCCGCTGCCGGGCCCGCCGGGGGGCGGGGGCGGGGGCGGCGGGTAGCCGCCGCCACCGGGCGGCGGACCGTACGGCGAACCGCCCGACGGGGGCGTCGGCTCCTGGGGCCTCTTGCGGAACGGGTCGTCCTCGGGCGGCTGGTCCGGCGGCGGCTGATCGGTGCTCATGGCCCGAGTCGACCCCGGGCGCGCGCACCCCGCAACGGGAAGGCGTCCGTCCGGGGGTGGGACAGGGCCGGGCGGGCGCGGCGCAGGGCCTACCGGGCTACGTACGTCTTCGCCGCCTTGTCGTGCCAGGCCTGCCGGCGGGGCCGGTCGACCAGGCACCAGAGGCTGCCCGGGACGCCGAGGGCCGCGTACACCAGCCAGCGCCGCAGGGCCGCCCCGAAGGTGGGCGGGCGCCGGGTGGCGGTCGCCAGGACCCGGACGCCGAGCAGCTTCTTCCCCGGGGTGCGGCCCCAGCGGGCGGTGGGCAGGACCTCGTAGAGGACTCCGAAGAGCAGGACGGCGGCGAGCACCAGGCCCAGGTAGCCGGTGACGGTGGCGTCGAGCAGCCAGACGGTGGTGTGCCGCCCGATCGCCCGGGCGGCGTCCACCTTGGCCTGGACGTGGGCCGTCACCCGGGGGACGAGGGGCCGGGCGGCACCCGCCGCGACGGCGCCGAGTACGAGGGAGTCCAGGAGGCGGGCGAGGGCGCGGCGGACGAGACCCGCGGGGCGGACGGCCCGCTCGGCCATGCGCTCGAAGACGGCGTGCGCGGTGGGGAGCGGGGCGGCGGCGGGCGCGGGCAGCGGGGCGGCGGCCGGCGCCGGGACTTCGGGCGGGGTCGGCGCCGGGACTTCGGGCGGGGTCGGCGCCGGGACTTCGGGCGGGGTCGGCGAAGTCGGTGGGGTGCGGTCGGCGGCGGGCGCGGGCCGTGGGGGCTCGGGGGCCGGCCTGGGCGCCGTCACCGCCGGACGGGGCCGCGCGGGAGCGGGCCGGGCGGCCGACGCGGGCCAGGAGGAGGTGACCCCGGACGGCGCACCGCCGTCCCCGCCGCCGGGAGCCGCCGGCCACGCGGTCGCCGGGGCGGGGGCCGGGGCGGTTGCCGCGGCGGGGGCGGCCGCCGCCACGGGCGAGCGGGCCGACAGGATGCCCACCGCCTCCGCCGGGGCCTGCGCGGAGTACCGGTCCCCGGGCGGCGCGGCGAGCGCCGCCCGGGCGGGCAGCGCCCCGGCGCCCTCCTCGGGGTGGCCCCAGGACACCCGTACGTCGCGCGGGCCGCCGAAGCCCGCCTGGTGCGCGGGGTCCGCCTGCCAGGCCGCCACCTCGGCCACTGCGGCGGCCACCGGCTCGGGGCCGCGCGCGGGCCGGGGGGCGGGTTCCGGGTCGGGGTCGGGCAGCACCTCGGTCGCGGACGTCTCGTCCGGCAGGGCCGGGCCCGTCCCGTCCGCGGGCGTGGCGGGCCTGCTCGTACCCGGAACCCAGTTCGAGCCGTTCCAGTACCGGACGTACCCGGGGATGGAGGGATCGGGGTAGTAGCCCTCGCGGGCCGCGTGCTCGCCGTCACCAGGGGAGGCCGTCAATGTCCCCAACTCCGATCGTGGCTTGAGGCTGTGAAGGGCAGGACCATAGCGAAGAACCTTCCTCCGGCAGGTCCGGTAACGGGAGAATCCAAGCCTTCGAGCGAACCCTTTCCTCAGCCGCCCGGTTTCGGTCATCCGACAGATTTCGGCCAATCTCCGCTTCACCCCGCGAAGTCGCGTCATACCCCGGCACATCGGGGCTCTCTCCGGACGTGGGGCTCGATCCCGGCCCCGCGCACCGGACGCGAGATCCGCAACGAAGTGAGGCCCCCATGCACCACCCCGTCATCGAGCGCGAGCTGGAACTCAAGCTGGTCCTGTCCCCCGAGCGCAGCATCCCCGTCTCCGCCAGGCTGCTCTACCTGACCGACGACCCGTACGCCGTGCACATCACCTTCCACACCGGCTCCAGCGCCCCGGTGAACTGGACCTTCGCGCGTGAGCTGCTGGTCGAGGGGGTGTTCCGTCCGTGCGGCCACGGAGACGTCCGGATCTGGCCCACGAAGGTCGACAACCGCTCCGTGCTGGCCATGGCGCTCAGCTCGCCCGACGGCGACGCCCTGCTGGAGGCTCCCGCCGCCTGCGTGTCGGCGTGGCTGGAGCGGACCCTGCACGTGGTACCGCCGGGGACGGAGGCGGAGCGGCTCGGCCTGGACGCGGCGCTGGCGGAGCTGCTCACCCCGACCCCGGCGGACGACATGTGGCTGCGGGACCCGTGGCCCTCGGACGAGTCGCCGGACGGGGACTTCTGAGGGCCCCCGGGTGGCGACGCGCGGGCGGTCCGCTCGCCGGGCCCGGAGCCCGTATCAGAACAGCTTGCCGGGGTTCAGCAGGCCCAGGGGATCGAAGGCGCGCTTCAGATTGCGCTGCACCTCCAGCCCCACCGGTCCCAGCTCGCGGGCGAGCCAGTCCTTCTTCAGGACGCCGACCCCGTGCTCGCCGGTGATGGTGCCGCCCAGCTCCAGCCCGAGCGCCATGATGGCGTCGAAGGACGCGCGGGCCCGCCGCGCCTCGTCCTCGTCGGCCGGGTCGAAGCAGACCACCGGGTGGGTGTTGCCGTCCCCGGCGTGCGCGCAGACCCCGATGAGCAGATCGTGCGTACGGGCGATCCCGGCGGTCCCGTCCAGCATCTCGGCGAGCCGCGAGCGCGGGACGCACACGTCGTCGATCATCGTCGCGGGCCGCAGGGCCTCCAGCGCGGTCAGCGACATCCGCCGGGCCTGGAGCAGCAGTTCCGACTCGGCCTCGTCCTCGGCCGGTACGACGGCGGTGGCCCCGGCGCCCGCGCACAGCTGCGCGACGGCGGCGAGGTCGTCGGGCGCCTGCGGGGTGTCGAAGGCGGCGAGCAGCAGCGCCTCGGTGCTCTCGGGCAGGCCCATCTTGCCCAGGGCGTTGACCGCCCGGACGGTCGTACGGTCCATCAGTTCCAGCAGCGACGGCGTGAATCCGGCTTCCATGACGGCGCAGACCGCCGCGCAGGCGGCCGCGGCGGAGGGGAACTCGGCGGCGAGCGCGAGCTGCCGGGGCGGCGCGGGGCGCAGTCCGAGCACGGCCCGCACGACGACGCCGAGGCTGCCCTCGGAGCCGACGAACAGGCGGGTGACGTCGTACCCGGCGACGCCCTTGGCGGTGCGCCGGCCGGTGCGCAGCAGCCGCCCGTCGGCGAGGACCACGTCGAGGCCGAGGACGTACTCGGCGGTGACGCCGTACTTGACGCAGCACAGACCGCCGGACGCGGTGCCGATGTTGCCGCCGATGGTGCACTGCTCCCAGCTGGAGGGGTCGGGCGGGTAGTACAGGCCCTGTTCGGCGACGGCGCGGGAGAGGACGGCGTTGACCACGCCCGGTTCGACGACGGCGATCCGGTCGACGGCGGAGATCTCCAGGATCCGGTCCATCTTCACCAGGGAGAGCACGATGCAGCCCTCGGAGGCGTTGGCGGCCCCCGACAGGCCCGTCCGGGCGCCTTGGGGCACCACGGGGACGCGCAGGGCGGTCGCGGTGCGCAGCACGTGCTGCACCTGTTCCACGGTCCGGGGCAGGACGACGGCGGCCGGTGTGCCGGCGGCGCAGAAGCTCGCCATGTCGGTGGAGTAGGAGGCGGTCACCTCGGGGTCGGTCAGGACCGCTTCCGCGGGCAGCCCGTCGAGGAGCGCTGCGAGGAGTGCCTCGTGGGGCGCTGCTTCGCGCAGGTCCGTGCGGGGTGGGGTGGAGAGGTCATCATCCATGGGGTCAGCGTGGCAGCTGGGGCCATAGGTGTGAACACGGACGCGACCTTCTTCGGACACCCCGGCGTACTCTTCATATTGACGCACAGTGACCCCATGGACCGTATCGACTACGCATCGGAGCAGGCCGAGCCGGCCGTGACGTTCACCGGCCGCAAGACGCTCGTGGCGGCCGCGGTCGCGGTGGTCCTGATCGTCGGGGCCCTGGTCGTCAGGCCGGCCCGGACCGGGGACGACGCGCGGCCGCCCGGCCCCGGTGAGCGGGCGGCGTCGGCGATGGGCCTGGGCGCCCCGGCAGCGGCGGTGGACCTGACGGCGCTGGTCACGGACCGGGAGAAGTGGCTCGCGGCACATCCCGGCGACGAGGCGTCGTGGGCGGTGCTCGGTTCGGCCTACCTGGAGCAGGGCCGGCGCACGGCCGCCGCGGACTGGTTCCCGAAGGCGGAGGGGGCGCTGAAACGGTCGCTGGAGCTGCGGCCCGCCGAGAAGGGCAACTTCGACGCGATGACGGGCATGGGCGCGCTGGCCAACGCCCGGCGCGACTTCGGGACGGCGAAGAAGTGGGGCGAGCTGGTACGGGCGCAGGCGCCGCGGCGCTGGACGGCGTACCCCGTGCTGGTGGACGCGTACACCGGGCTCGGCGACTACAAGGCCGCGCAGCAGGCGCTGGAGCAGCTGAACGAGCTGCACTCGGGGCTGGCGGTGTACGTCAAGGCCTCGCAGGTGTACCGGGACCGCGGCTGGCGCGAGGACGCGGTGATGGCGATGGAGCACGCGGCGGGCGCGGCGAAGGCCCCGGTGGAGAAGGCGTACGCGCTGTTCCGGCTCGGGGAGCTGTCCTGGGAGCGGGGCGACGCGGAGGAGGCGCTGGGCCAGTACGAGGCGGCGCTGCGGACGGACCCGGCGCAGGCGGAGGCGCTGGGCGGCCGGGCGCGGGCGCTGGCCTCGCTGGGGCGGGGCGGGGAAGCGGTACGGGACTACCGGATGGCGCTGGGCCGGGCGACCGTACCGCGGTTGCAGCTGGAGCTGGGCGAGCTGCTGGAGTCGCTGGGCCGGGCGGAGGAGGCACGGGTGCCGTACGAGGCGCTGGGGGCGCTGGCGGCGCAGGAGGGGGCACAGCCGGTGGACGAGAGCGTGGTGCTCGGGCTGTACGAGGCCGACCACCGCGATCCGGAGGCGGCGGTACGGCGGCTGACGCAGGAGTGGGGGCGGCACAAGAGCATGGAGGTCGCGGACGCGCTGGGGTGGGCGCTGCACAAGACGGGCGACGACGCGATGGCGCTGGAGTACGCGAAGAAGGCGACGGAACCGGGGCTGCGGAGCGCGGAGTTCTCCTTCCACCGGGCGATGATCGAGCGCGGCCTGGGCGACGAGGCGGGGTCGCGACGGCACTTGCAGGAGGCCCTGCGGACGAACCCGGGCTTCTCGCCGCTGCGGGGCCCGCTGGCGAAGGAGACCCTGGCCGCCCTGGCCCAGCCCCCACCGGGCGGCCCGGAGAACATGCAGCCGACCACCCCCTGGGTGGCTCCGGACCTCCCCAAGGCCACCCCCAAACCCAAACCCCAGCCCACCCCGCCGGCCAAGCCCGCCCCCGCCGACACCTCCAGCCCCGCCGCCACCCCCAGCCCCGCCGGCGCTTGAGGCGCGGGGCGCGGGGCGGAGCAGCCCGGCCGGCCACATCCAGCCCCGCCGGCGCTTGAGGCGCGGGGCGCGGGGCGGAGCCCCGGAAGCCCGGCGCAGCCGGGGCCGCTCCGCGCGACGGCGCCGCACCGGCGAACGGCCCCGCCGAGCCCCCGCAGGGACCCGGCGGGGCCGCGGCCCGGCACGTCGGCGCAACCTACAGGTTGCCCCGCTTCTCCTGCTCCCGCTCGATCGCCTCGAACAGCGCCTTGAAGTTGCCCTTCCCGAACCCCATGGACCCGTGCCGCTCGATGATCTCGAAGAACACCGTCGGCCGGTCCTGCACCGGCTTCGTGAAGATCTGCAGCAGGTACCCGTCCTCGTCGCGGTCGACGAGGATCTTCAGCTCGCGCAGCGTCTCCACCGGCACCCGCGTCTCGCCGGCCCACTCGCCCAGCGTGTCGTAGTACGAGTCCGGGGTGTCCAGGAACTGCACGCCCGCCGCCCGCATCGACCGCACCGTCGCCACGATGTCGTTCGACGCCAGCGCGATGTGCTGGACGCCCGCGCCGCCGTAGAACTCCAGGTACTCGTCGATCTGCGACTTCTTCTTCGCGATCGCCGGCTCGTTGATCGGGAACTTCACCTTGAGGGTGCCGTCCGCGACCACCTTCGACATCAGCGCCGAGTACTCGGTCGCGATGTCGTCGCCCACGAACTCCTTCATGTTCGTGAAGCCCATGACCTTGTTGTAGAACGCCACCCACTCGTTCATCCGGCCGAGCTCGACGTTGCCCACGCAGTGGTCGATCGCCTGGAAGGTCCGCTTGGCCGGCGGCTCGACCATCGGGTCGACGGCGACGAAGCCCGGCAGGTAGGGGCCGGAGTACTCCTTGCGCTCCACCAGCGTGTGGCGGGTCTGGCCGTACGTCGCGATTGCGGCGAGCACGACCGTGCCGTGCTCGTCCTTGACCTCGTACGGCTCGTCCAGGCCGCGCGCGCCGTGCTCGACGGCGTACGCGTACGCCGCCCGGGCGTCCGGGACCTCGATCGCGAGGTCGATCACGCCGTCGCCGTGCTCGGCGACGTGCTCGGCGAGGAACCGGCCGTGGTCCGTGGCCGCCTTGATGACGGAGGTCAGGACGAAGCGGGCGGAGCCGTTGGTCAGGACGTAGCTGGCCGTCTCGCGGACGCCGTTCTCCGGTCCGGAGTAGGCGACGAGCTTCATGCCGAACGCGGTGGAGTAGTAGTGCGCGGCCTGCTTGGCGTTGCCCACGGCGAAGACGACCGCGTCCATGCCCTTCACCGGGAAGGGGTCTGCCTCACGTGCGGTGGCCGGGGTGGTTTCGAGGTTCGCCAAAGACTCAGTCATGAGCGCAGATTCCCGCCGATCCACAAGCTGCGCAATAGTTTCCATTTCCGCTGTACAGAATGACCAGCACAGCCGCAGGATGACTGAAGGATCTGTGCAGTATGACCACCCGCCGAGCGGTCCGGAGGCAGTCATGGGAATCGACGAACTGGACGGGCGCCTGATCGTGCTGCTGGCCCGCGAGCCCCGGATCGGGGTGCTGGAGGCGTCCCGGCGGCTCGGCGTGGCCCGCGGGACGGTCCAGGCGCGCCTGGACCGGCTCCAGTCCAACGGGGTCATCCGCGGTTTCGGCCCGCAGGTCGATCCGGCCGCACTGGGGTACCCGGTGACCGCGTTCGCCACGCTGGAGATCAAGCAGGGCCAGGGGGCCGACGTACGGGCCCACCTGGACGGGGTGCCGGAGGTGCTGGAGCTGCACACGACGACCGGTCACGGGGACATGCTGTGCCGGCTGGTGGCCCGCTCCAACGCGGATCTGCAGCGGGTGATCGACCGGGTGGTCGGCTTCGGGGGGATCGTGCGGGCGTCGACGGCGATCGTCATGGAGAACCCGGTCCCGCTTCGGATCATCCCGCTGGTGGAGCAGGCGGCCGCGGACGACTGACCCCGGGGACGCGCCAGTTGCAAAGAAACCCTTGCATAGGAACCTTTGCAACTCTACGGTAGGCCCGTGCCCGAGACCCCGGAAGTCCCGCAGCCCCAGCCCCGGTTCGCGTCCCAGCCCCGGCCGCAGCCCCTGGTCCGCACCCTCGACGCCCGCTCGCTGCGCGGGATCGCCCACCCGCTGCGCATGCGCATGCTGGCCGCACTGCGCCACGACGGGCCCGCCACCGCCTCCCAACTGGCCGAACGGCTCGGGGAGTCCAGCGGTTCCACCAGCTACCACCTGCGCCAGCTCGCCGCATACGGCTTCGTCGAGGACGCGCCCGAGCACGGCAAGGGCCGCGAGCGGTGGTGGAAGGCCTCGCACGACGGCATGCGGTTCGACGAGGGCCTGCTCTACGACGACGACCCGGCCACCCGCGGCGCGGCGGACTTCTTCCTGCACGAGGTCGCGACGATCCACACGCAGGAGCTGAGCACCTGGCTCGGCAACGCCCACGCCTGGTCCGCCGAGTGGCGGCACGGCTCCGACCTCAGCGACTTCACGCTGCACCTGACCGCCGAGGAGAGCCGCGAGCTGATCCGCCGGATGCACGACCTGGTCAACGGCTTCCGCGACCTGCCGCCCGCGGAAGGCCGGCTGCCGGTCCGCGTCCACACGCACGCCTTCCCCCGCAACGGCGCCGACACCCCCCGGAGCACGTCATGAGCAGGCGACCCTTAGCGGCGGTGCTCACCGCCAACACCATCTCCATAGCGGGCAGTTCGCTCACCGTCATCGGCGTTCCGTGGTTCGTGCTCCAGACCACGGGCAGCGCCGGCCGGGCCGGCGTCGTCGCCTTCTGCGCCACCCTGCCGGTGGTCGTGGCCGCCCTCGTCGGCGGTCCCGTCATCGACCGGATCGGGCGCCGCCGGGTCTCCGCCGTCTCCGACCTGATCTGTGCGCTGGCGGTCGGCGCGATCCCGTTGCTGCACTACGCGGGGGTGCTGGAGTTCTGGATGCTGTGCGCGCTGATGGCCCTGAGCGGCCTCGTGCACACTCCGGGCCTGACCGCCCGCGGCGTGCTGCTCCCGGACCTGGCCGAGCACGCCGGCACCCCCCTCGCCCGGGCGGCCGGCTTCTACGACGCCGTCTCCCGCGGGGCCCGCATGATCGGGGCGGCCCTGGCCGGAGTGCTGATCGCCGCCTTCGGGACCGAATCCGTCCTGCTGGTGGACGCCGCCAGCTACGCCGCGTCGGCGCTGCTGGTCACCGCCTTCCTGCGGGGCGTCCCGGCGGCCGAACCGCAGCGGGCCGCCGGGAAGGTCTCGTTCGCCGGCTACCGGGCCGACCTGGCGGAGGGCTGGGCCTTCGTGGCCCGTTCGAGGCTGCTGCTGGGCATCACGGTGATGGTGATGACGACCAACGGCCTGGATCAGGGCTGGTCTTCGGTGCTGCTGCCGGTGCACGGCCGCGAGGCCCTCGGCGGCCCCTCCGCGCTCGGCCTGATGGTCTCCCTCTTCGGCGGCTCCGCGCTGCTCGGCGCCCTGCTGTACGGAGCGTGGGGCGAGCGGCTGGACCGCCGGGCGGTGTTCACGGTGGCGTTCCTGCTGTGCGGGGCACCCCGGTACGTGGTGGCCGCCGTCACCGACACTTCGCTGCCGCTCTCGGTGACCATGGCGCTCTCCGGGCTGGGCGCGGGCGTGCTCAACCCGATCCTGTCCACACTGGTCTACGAGCACGTGCCGGACGCGCTGCGCAGCCGGGTCGCCGGGGTGACCACGGCGGGCTGCGAGCTGACCATGCCGCTGGGCGGCCTCGCCGCGGGCCTGCTGGTCGACGGCTTCGGCGCCGCCCCGGCGCTGCTCGCCTTCGGCGGCGTCTACTTGCTGGCGACGCTGAGCCCCCTGGTCTTCCCGGCCTGGCGCGGCATGGACCGCCGGGCGGCGGCGGCCGGTGCGTCCGCGCCGGTCAGCAGGACGGAACCGGCTGCCCCCGGTTCAGCGCGCGAAGGGCGTTCACCGCATCCGTCAGAGAGGTGACGGGGATCAGCTGCAGTCCCTCGGGGAGCTCGGAGCCGGCGTCGGAGCATTCGGCCTTGGGGACGAGGAACACGCTCGCCCCGTCCCGCTTGGCGGCCTGCGTCTTGAGTGCGACGCCGCCGACCGCGCCGACCTCGCCCCCGGCGGTGATGGTTCCCGTACCGGCGACCACCCGGCCGCCGGTGAGGTCACCGCCGCTGCCGTCGCCGTCGAGCTTGTCGACGATGCCGAGGGAGAACAGCAGGCCTGCGCTGGGACCGCCGACGTCGGCGAGGTTGAGGTCGGCCTTCACCGCCTTGGGGTCTTTGTGCAGAAAGCCGAGGGCGGCCTCGGAGGCGGTCGACTGGGACTTGGCCATTTCCTCCAGGTTGTGCGCCTCGATCTCCTTGTCGCTTCCGCCCGTCGGGTAGACGGACTCGCGGGGCATGACGGCCCGGGTGCCGTCGAACCAGCGGGCGACGAGTTCGGGCAGCCGCACCGTCGAGGAGGGGCCGGTGGCCTGGATGGTCGTCATCCGCAGCTGGCCCTTGGTCTCGCGGGTGGGGGCGCCGGTGACGGCGATGACCGGCTTGCCGTCGCGGGCGCCGAGCACGTCGGCGGTGAGCCCCGGCTGGGCGATCACGAAGGGCAGCGGCGCGAAGGCCGCCGCGGCGAACAGCCCGAGGACGGGCACGGCGCAGACGGCCAGGGCAGCGGGACGCGGCAGACGTGTGAGGCGAGAGAGCACGCGGTCAATCTATCGGGCCGCCGCGGAGCGCCGGCGTGCGCACGCCGCGGCCCGCGCCCCGGCGGACCGGGACGCGGAGGGCGCGGCCGTAGCGCAGGACGCCGGCGCGGGACCTCGGCGGGCAGGTGTCAGCGCAGGGCGTCGGAGCCGGACCTCGGCGCGAGGCGTCAGCGCAGGGCGTCGGCGACCTCGCGGGCCGCGTCGACCACGCGCGGGCCGACCCGCTCGGGCACCGCGTCGGCCAGCATGACGACGCCGACGCTGCCCTCCAGCCCGGTGACGCCGACGAGGGGTGCGGCGGCACCGCTGGCGCCCGCTTCGAGCTCTCCGTGGGTCAGGGTGTAGCCGGGCTCGATGAGCGCCCCCTGACGGGCGGCCAGGATGGCCCGGCCCGCGGCCCCGCGGTCCAGCGGGTGGCGGAAGCCTGCCCGGTAGGCCACGTGGTAGTCGGTCCAGGTCGGCTCCACGACGGCCACCGCGAGCGCCTCGGTGCCGTCGACGAGGGTCAGGTGCGCGGTCGCCCCGATGTCCTCGGCGAGGGAGCGCAGCGCGGGCAGGGCCGCCTCGCGGACGAGCGGGTGGACCTGTCGCCCCAGCCTGAGCACACCGAGCCCGACCCGGGCCCGGCCGCCGAGGTCGCGGCGGACCAGGGCGTGCTGTTCGAGCGTGGCGAGCAGACGGTAGACGACGGTGCGGTTGACACCGAGTCGGTTGGAGAGCTCGGTGACGGTCAGACCGTGGTCGGTGTCGGCGAGCAGCTTGAGAACTCTGAGCCCTCGGTCGAGGGTCTGGGAGGTTTCCGCAGTCACGACGCCTCTCCCTCTTTCACTGGGCGGCGGTGACTCTCGCGGGGTGGAGCGCAGCCGGTCCCTCGGCGACGCACGGAGAGGCCGCCGGTTGCGGCCATGGCATGGCTCCGGCTGCGCTCCCGCGGCGGCGCTGCCACGGGGCGTTCGATGCGGGGACAGTAGCGAGCAGGTCCGCTCAGCGGAAGGCCTCGTCCAGAATCCGGGCGCCTACCGCCGGTTTGTTCCGATTTTTTCTTCCCCGTGTGTCAATTCGTAATGTTCATTGCCGCAATGTGGCGTTACCCCGACCCTAGGCTGATCACGCTAAAAGGACGCTGGGGGTGGCCGGGCACATCGCCGGGAGCACGCGGAGGGGAAAAGCAACTAATGAAGCTCAAGCGCATGGCCGTCGTCGCCGCTGCCGCCGTGGTCGGTCCGACGGTGCTCATGGCCACGCCCGCGATGGCGGACGAGGTCGAGAACCCGGCGGTCACGACGCCCGACGCGGCCCCGAAGGACGACTCCGCCGCGGCCGGGACCCCGGCTCCGGTGACGAAGCCCCCCGCCAAGGAGACCCCGGCGGCGCAGACGCCGGCCCCGACGGCCCAGACCCCGGCTCCGGTCACCCTGCCCGGGCCGGAGCAGCCGGACATGGGCGACGGCGACTTCTTCGAGCACGGCACCGGCCCCGAGCTCGGCCTGAACGGTGTCCCGGGCACCTTCAAGGCCGGCGGCGAGTGGACGGACTTCACCCTCGCCGTGGACAACTCCCAGGGCAAGGCCCAGGAGAGCTACGTCCTCGTCCTGGCCGTCGCCCACCAGCGCGCGGCGCTGGAGGCCGGCGACGCCCGGGTGCAGGTCCGCTTCGCGGGTCAGTGGCACGATGTCGCGATCGAGGACGAGGGCGGCGTGCTCGTCGCCCTGCTGACGGACGACCTGAACATCCCGAAGGGCGCCTTCGGCCTCGAGGTCCGCGTCAAGTTCGGCGCGGGCGCCCCGGCGGGCGACATCGCCATCGCCGCCGCCGGCGGCAGCAACGCGGACGATGGCGTCTTCTCGGACACCGTCTGGACCGAAGCGAAGATCGTCAAGGGCGGCACCGGCAACGGTGGCGGCCACGACAACGGCAACGTGCCGAAGCCGAACGGCGGCAGCAACACCACGCCGATCGGGGACGACAGCACGCACAGCGGTGGCGCGGGCACCACCGGCAACACTGGCACCACCGGCAACGGCCAGACCGGCGGCCGGCTCGCCGAGACCGGCACCGACGCGGCCACCACCTGGGCCCTCGGCGCCGGTGGTGTGGCCCTCGCGATGGGCGCCGCCCTGGTCGCCGGCACCGGCCGTCGGCGCCGCACCACCGCGTAAGCGGCGGGCGAAGGCGAGCAGCCGGGCACCACATGGGGACGGCCCGCGCGCATGGGCGGGCGGGCCCCGTTCCGCGTTCGGGGACGGCCCGGGACGACCCGCGGGGACGCCGCGGGGACGCCGCCGGGACGGCAACGACTCACCGCATGCGGGTGGCCCACTCCTGGACCTTCTTGATGCGCTCGCGCAGCTGTCCCGCCGTCGCCTCCGCGCTCGGCGGGCCGCCGCACACGCGGCGCAGCTCCGTGTGGATCACCCCGTGCGGCTTGCCGCTCTGGTGGACGTACGCGCCGACCATCGTGTTCAACGACTTGCGCAGCTCCAGCAGCTCCTTGTGCGAAACCACGGGCCGCCGGTCGGCCGGCAGTTCCAGCAGGTCCGCCTCGGTGTCCGGCTTGCGCCGGCTGTGCGCGATCTGCCGCGACTGCCGCTTCTGGAGCAGCATCTGCACCTGGTCGGGCTCCAGCAGTCCGGGGATGCCGAGGTAGTCCTGCTCCTCCTCGCTGCCCGGGTGCGCCTGCATGCCGAATTCGGCGCCGTCGTAGAGGACCCGGTCGAAGACGGCGTCGGACTCCAGCGCCTCGAAGGACATCTGCTCGTCCTCGCCGGTGTCCTCGTCCTCCAGCTTGTTCGCCTCGTCCATTTCCTTCTCGGACTCGGCATAAGGGTCTTCCTCACCCTGTTTCTTCGGTTTGTCGAGAACGTGGTCCCGTTCGACTTCCATCTCATTGGCGAATCCGAGCAGGTACGGAATCGTCGGAAGGAACACAGAAGCGGTCTCGCCGCGCCTGCGCGAACGTACGAAACGCCCGACGGCCTGCGCGAAGAACAGCGGCGTGGAAATGGTGGTGGCATAAACCCCCACCGCCAGGCGCGGCACGTCGACGCCTTCCGACACCATCCGGACCGCGACCATCCAGCGGTCGTCACTCGCGCTGAAGTCGTCGATCCGCTTCGAGGCGCCCGTGTCGTCGGACAGTACGACGGTCGCCTTGGTCCCGGTGATCTCCCGGATCAGCTTGGCGTACGCGCGCGCCGAGTCCTGGTCGGAGGCGATGACGAGACCGCCCGCGTCCGGGATGCCCTTGCGCACCTCCGTCAGCCGCTGGTCGGCGGCGCGCAGCACGTTCGGCATCCAGTCGCCGCGCGGATCCAGCGCGGTGCGCCAGGCCTGCGAGATGGCGTCCTTGGTCATCGGCTCGCCGAGGCGGGCGGCGATCTCGTCGCCCGCCTTGGTGCGCCAGCGCATGTTGCCGCTGTAGGAGAGGAAGATCACCGGCCGGACGACGCCGTCGCCGAGGGCGTTGCCGTAGCCGTAGGTGTAGTCGGCCGACGAGCGCCGGATGCCGTCGTTGCCCTCCTCGTACGTCACGAAGGGGATCGGGTTGGTGTCCGACCGGAAGGGCGTACCGGTCAGCGCGAGCCGGCGGGTGGCCGGGTCGAACGCCTCCAGGCAGGCCTCGCCCCAGGACTTGGAGTCGCCCGCGTGGTGGATCTCGTCCAGGATCACGAGGGTCTTGCGCTGCTCGCACCGGTTGCGGTGCAGCATCGGGCGCACGCCCACGCCGGCGTAGGTGACGGCGACGCCGTGGTAGTCCTTGCTCAGCGGCCCGGCCGAGTACTCCGGGTCGAGCCGGATGCCTATCCGGGCGGCGGCCTCGGCCCACTGCTTCTTGAGGTGCTCGGTCGGCGCGACGACGGTCACCTGCTGGACGACGTGGTGGTGCAGCAGCCAGGAGGCGAGCGTCAGCGCGAAGGTCGTCTTGCCGGCGCCGGGGGTCGCCACGGCGAGGAAGTCGCGCGGCTGCGTCTCCAGGTATCGGCCCAGCGCACTCTCCTGCCAGGCACGCAGCTTGCTGGCGGTACCCCACGGCGCGCGGCCGGGGAAGGCGGGTGAGAGGTGGTGGGAGGCGGTAGTAGTCACGGTCTCCGGTTCGTCGCTCTCGGCAGTCGTACGTAGGACAACCGGGCCACCCTACCGGTGCGCACGCACCCCCCGCGGGGGGACAGGCCCACGACCTCGGCGGGTGCGGCGAGCGTCACACGCGTCCGGCGGCGACGAGGGCGTCAGGCGGCCGGGGCGGCGGCCGGGTCCGGCTCCGGGCCCCGGTCCGGGTCCGGCTCCGGCTCCGAATCCGGGTCCGGGTCCGGGTCCAGCCGGGTCGCGACCCAGGCGCCCACCAGTGCCACCGCGGCCATCGGCAGGAAGACGGCCACGAAGGCCGCGGGATGTGAGGCCGTCGCCCCCTCCGCGGAACCGTGCCCCGCCCCCACCGCTCCGCCGCCCAGCGCGGCGAACGCCGCCCCGCCCGCCGCCAGCAGCACCACGTTCGCCAGCGCGTCCGAGATCTGCAGCGCGGCGGAGTTGGCCCCGGCCTCCTGCGGCGGGGACAGCTTCATCAGCAGCACGCCGGTCGGCCCGATCACGAGGCCCATGCCGAAACACCCCACGCCCCAGGCCAGCGCCGGCGTCCACACCGGCACCCACGGCACCAGCACGGCCGGCGCGGTCGCGATGGCCACCGCCACCATCACCATCCCGGCCGTCATCAGCCGCTCCCGGTACGGCTCCATCCGCCCCTTGGACTGCACCCACGACCCGACTGCCCAGGTCAGCCCGCCGAGCGCCAGCGAGAACCCCGCCATGGTCGGGCTGAGCCCCCGCTGGGTGACCAGCATCAACGGTACGAAGCTCTCCGCCGCGATGAACGCCCCCGCCGCCACCCCGCGCAGCAGCACCACCGAAGGCAGCCCGCGCCGCGCCCGGTAGGTCCCGCGCGGCAGCAGCCCCAGCGCCGCCGGCACCAGCAGGGCCGCGCCCGCCGCGCCCGGCAGCAGCGACAGCCACCGCAGGTCCTGGGCCGCGTACTGGAGCAGCCCCGCGCCCGCCGAGATGCCGAGCGCGAGCCGGATCCGGCGGCGGTCGAACGGCTCGGGACCGTCCGCCGTCCGTACGGGCCCGCCCGCGGTCCGGCGTATCGCCGGCAGCGCCACCACCAGCGGTACGACGACCAGCGCGGGTATCGCGAGGAACACCCAGCGCCACCCGAGCCGTTCGGTCACCGTCCCGGCGGCCAGCGGCCCCACGATGGACGGCACCACCCAGCTCGCGGCGAAGGCCGCCATGATGGCGGGCCGCAGCCGCTCCTCGTAGGCCCGGCTGACCACCACGTACAGGGCGACGATCACCAGGCCGCCCCCGAACCCCTGCACCGCCCGCCCGATCAGGAACACCCACATCACACCGGCGGTCCCCGACACCACCAGCCCGGCGGCGAAGCCCCCGATCCCGACGGCGAGCGGCCGCAGCGGGCCCTGCAGGTCGGCCCACTGGCCGGCGAGCACCATGCCGAAGAGGCTGGTGGTGAAGTAGGCGGAGAAGGCGAAGGCGTAGAGCCCGATCCCGTCCAACTCGCGGGCGGCGACGGGCATCGCGGTACCCACGGCGGTGGCCTCGAAGGCGATCAGGAAGACGACGGAGACCATCCCGATGCTCAGCGTCCGGTACGGCGGCGCGAGGACCCCACCCTGCGAGCGGGGCGGTACAGACGCGTCGGCCGTCTGGGGGACACGGGGTTTCAGGACGCTCATCGCCCCAGAGTAAGGTCCGTAGCCGCGTCCCGCCCCTGTCATTTCGACGGATCCGCCCTCCGCCCCGGGACCTACGCCCAGGCCGGTTGTGAACGCCGCATGGCAATCACATTGCACCCGCGCCCGCCCCCTTCCCCACCCCCGCCACCCCTCGTACGGTCGTCTCAACACCACCACCCAGCCGTGTGCCCGAGTGGTTGAGGGACTCGCCTGCAAAGCGAGTTACGCCGGTTCGATTCCGGTCACGGCTTCTGCAACGGCGGCCCGCTCGGGGGGCTCCCCGAGCGGGCCGCGGTCACGCCCGCTCCGCTACCTGGTGGGGGCGGCCTTCTCCTTCACCACCAGCCGCTCCGGCAGACCGCCGCCGTCCTTGCAGCCGAGTTCCTTGGCCATGGCCCGCGCGGCGGAGTGGACGATGGTGAGGTTCGCCTCGCGCAGCGCCCGTTCATCGACGTTGGCCGGTGGCCCAATGGTGTCCACATTCGTCCTTACCGGTACGGCCTTGTCCGGTCCCGCGAGCCGGTCGCTCGCGCAGTCGAAGAAAAGCCGGCCCTGTTTCGCGCTGGCAAGAGCATTGCGGCCCAGGTCGTACTCCCAGTAGTAACCCTTGCCGCTTTCGCTCTGCTCACCCAGCCGTGTGAGTTCGTGCTCGATCTCGAGCGACACCGAGAGATCACGAGCCTTCGTGCGGTCAACCGGACGGGCACTGCATACCTCCCCGCCGGGCGACGCACGGTTCTGCGCGTAGCCCCGCTCCAGTACGCCCGCCATCCAAGCCACGTCCCCTACGTCCTTGGGCGGTTTGAACGGCGTGCCAGCGCCGGTCAGCAATTCCAAAGCGCGCACGGCGTCCTCGTTGAGCAACCCCTCAGAACAGACCTCAGCGGCGAAGACTTCGCTCGGCCCGGGGGGCGGCTCCTCAACACCACATCCGGTCACGATCACGCTCACGACCAGCAACCTCAAAAGTATGTGGACCTCCGAGCAGAGCCTGGTCATTCGCCCGCCTTCTTCGGCTTCACTGGCTCATTGCCCATGTGCTGTTCGTTTGCCCACCCGCTGTTGTACCCGGTCAGAAGGGCCTGCCGGAGCCGCTCGTCGAACGGGTCCGACGGACCCACGGGGTGCCGTTCCAGGAAGTGTTCAACCGGCCCGGATGCCGATGCCTCTCCTTGGCTGTACACCCTCGCCTTCGTGTCATGTGCCTTGCCGTCGTTGAGGTCCTTCTGCCGTTCGGCCTCGTCGTGAGACCAGTCGCCAACGAGGTCTCCGGCCACCTGCTCCAGCGCACCAGTACTTAGGTCGACCCCAAGTGGCACCAGAACAGCTGCCGCGCCGGCTGCGGCAGCTGTAGCCGGGAGGAAGGCAACGCCAGCAGCGATCGCCCCGGTCGCCCCGAACTCGACCCAGCCCGACCGCTTCTCCAAGGCCCTCTCGTAGTCTTCGTTCCATTTGTCGGCGTCTTGCTGGATCTGCTTCGCCCGGGATTCGTCCAGGGCACCCTGGAACTCGCCGCCTGTCCGGGCGATCTCCTCAAGACTGCTCTGGTTGATGGTGCCGTTCGGCCCCACTTGGGCTTCCAGCATCGAGGCCGAGAAGACTGACTCAGCACGGGACATCGTGAGATACGAGTCGGGGTACTGACCCAGGCTGCTCAGGAACTTCCGGGCGTCTCCCTGGGTGAATTCCGCGTTCCCCTTCGCACCCGGCTCGAACACGCTGTGGGTGTCGTTGTTACGCAGCGCGTAGTTGAGATCGTCGATGTAGCCGGCGCCCATACGCCCCAGGCTGTCGGAAATCGTTTCCTGTTCCTTCAGTAACTCGGCATCCCCGCCGTACTTGGTCACCACTTCATGCATGACGCGCGCTCCGGACTCGGTGCGGACCAGATGGGGCGCGGGGTCGTCCCAGGCGTGGCCGAGGGTGGCGGCCTCGAGGGCGTGGCCCAGGGCGTCCGGCATGTACTTCTGGATCTTCGGGAGGTCGTCGGGGTTGAAGCCCTCCATGTCGATGGTGGCGTCGTACTTCGCGTGGCCGAAGAAGTCGAGGTAGCTCTTGATCGGCTTCTTGTCCACACCCGTGCCCAGGTCCGGGTGGCCCGCCTTCTCCGTGCCGTCCTTGTTGAAGGCGTGCGGTGCGCGTTCCGGGTCGAAGAACTGGGCCGCGGCGTCCGGGCTGTGACCCAGCGCCTCCAGGAAGCTGGTCACCGGGTCGTAGCCGGCGCCGTTGATGCCGGACGGGTTGAGCAGGTTCTTGCCGTAGCCGTTGAGCTGCCGCGACTGGTTGAAGAAGTCGGGATCCTTGGCGTGGATCTGCGTCGCGTGCTCCGCGATCGGCAGCAGGAACTTGGGGTCGTAGTTCCCGTACCGCATGATGCCGCCGAGCAGCTGGTAGCCGAAGGGCGGGTTCTGGTCGTACCTCGCCAGTGGGATCCGCTCGGTGCCGAGCTTGCGCAACTCCAGCGCGAAGCTGTCGGGCAGGCGGGGCTGGGACGTGGACCGGGTGGCCGTCGCGAGGTTCAGGCCGAGGTTCTGCTGTAGCTGCTGGACGTCCTTGAGCCGCTGCGGGTCCTGCTTCGCGTAGTCGAAGGTGTCGGTGGACAGCTGTCCGTAGAACTCCAGCGCACCCTTGGGGCCGAGCGCACCGTAGAAGGCGGTGGAGAACTCGGCCTTCTTGGCGTTGTCCGCCAGCAGCTCGTTCAGTTCCGTCAGCTCGGCGTGGGTGAGGGTCCGGCCCTTGTGTGCCAGGTCGATGGCGTGGCCGGCCTGTTCGGCGGTGAGGTCGGCGTACTTGGGAGCGCCGAAGTTGTGGTCCTCGGCCACGTTCGCGTTGAGCAGGCGGGCCAGTGACTGGTCGACGTCGTCACAGGTGTCGATGATCGCGTCGATCTTCCCCTGCCACAGGGGCAGGTTGTCGCGGATCGACTGCTGGTAATCGGGGTCGTGGCGGGCCGCGGCCCGTTCGGCGTCGGTCAGCGGGACCGGTGTCACCTTGCCCTTGCCGTCCACCTGGAAGCCGGCGGCAGGGGCTTCTTCGTCGGCGATCTTCTTCAACTGTTCGCGGGAGGACTTGAAGGTGGCATGCCCTTGGCTGAGGGCCTGGTGGATGCCCTTGGCCTCCTTCGCGGCGTCCTCGAACTCCTTGGCCGTCTTGTCGACGAACGTCCGCCCCACGCTCGCGGTGACCCCGTGCCATTCGGCTTTGTCGGCCTTGGCCTTCATGCCGTTGCGGGCCGCCTCGGCGAGCTCCTCCAGCTTGGTGACCAAGGCCGCCCAGTCGGCGATCGCGGTCGCGAGCCGGTCGACGGGGGCGTTCAGGACGTTCTCGTACGACAACACGTGTCTACGTCGCCTTCCACGGTGCGGGGCGGGCTAGTTGAGGTACTCGTCGCTCTTGGAGCTGGTGAACTCGGCGTAGAGCTGCTTCTCGTCCTTGTTGTGCGAGGAGAGGGAGTAGTTGAGGCCGTTGGAGATGGTCGCGCAGGCGGCGACGAGGGTTTTGACCTGGCTCTCCCAGCGGTGTCCGGCCTTGAGCAGGGCCGCCCCGGTGGCGAACCCCTCCTTGGACAGCGCACCTGCGGCCGCGGCGGTGGAGGTGTCGGCGTGCTTGCCGTCGGTGGACAGCCGCTCGTGGAGAGTGAAGGCTTCGGTGCCGATGGCGCCGATGTGGTCCTGGTTGAGTTCCAGGTCTCCGGCGCCGGCACCGCTGCCGGGTTCGGTGGGCACGTGGTTGAGCCGCATGGACACGTTGGCCGCGGCCGTGGCGCGCGCGGTGGCCCACTCTTCGTCGAATGACATGCGCTGCTCTCCTTGCGTGGGTGAGGGCGTCGGGACCTCAGCGTCGTGAGCGCTGCCGGACGACGACCGCGGTGACGGCGCCGCCGATGATCAGGCAGGCGCCGAGTCCGAGGGCGATCCAGGGCAGGGCACTGCCGGTGTCACTTCCCTTGGCCTCGGCCTGCGGCGCGGGCTTGCCGCGCGCGGGGGCGGGTTTGCCGCCGGGCGCGGGGGCGGGCGATGCGGCCGCGAGGTCGGGGAGCGGGTAGACGTCGGCCGGGCCGGGGTCGCCGGGGGTGGGCACCGCGATGCGGGGGCGGACAACGCCGTAGCCGACGTAGTCGTTGCGTTCGACGCCGTCGGTCGGCTTTCCGGCGGTGTTGAGGAGGACGCGGAGGATCTGGTTGTTGGTCCAGTCCGGGTGGACGGACCAGAGGAGAGCGGCAGAGGCGGACGCGAGGGCAGTGGCGTCGCTGGTGCCGCTGCTGTTGCAGAGTCCCGTTCCACTGTCGCAGCCAGAAACAATATTTGTCCCGGGGGCCGCCATGTCCACGTAGCGGTTGTGCTGGGACTCCTTCATTGCCTCACCCTTGGCGTCGACCGCTGCAACACCCACCACTCCAGGCGTCGCAGCTGGCCAGATGACGTCTTCGTTCCCGTCGTTGCCGACGCTGGCAAAGATCAGCTTCCCCTTGCCCAAGGCGTACTGGACGGCGTTGTCCAATTCATCGCTCTGGTTGATGCCGCCCATCGAAATGTTGAGAACCTTGGCGTCCGAATCGGCGGCAAAGCGGATGGCCTGAATCATCGAACGGAAGGGGGCGGTACCGTCTCCTCCGAAATCGACCCGCAGAGGTAGGATTTTCACACCAGGCGCCAGACCAAATGCGCTGTCCGCGCCGCCGGGACCCTTGCCATTGCCCGCGATGAGCGCTGCGATGGCTGTTCCGTGGTGACTATGGTCAGTACGCTCGTCACCCTTGTAGCTGGCGGCAGCGAAATTCCGGCCTGGCAGAACCTGACCGTCAAGTTCAGGGATGCGCTTCACGCCGGTGTCGATTACCGCAACAGTGACATCCTTGCCCGTGCTGATCTTCCAGATGTCATCAGCCTTCATGGCATCGAGATGCCACTGCGTAGACCTAACGGTTTCTGCCTCGGCCGGGGTTGTGGCGACCCCGGCCAGCAGGAGACCCACCAGGGCTGAGGTCCCCTTCCGCATGCGCATCCTGTGCAACGTCCGTTCTGCTCAGTCGATCACTGGCGGCACAACAGGACGATCCGCCTGCCAGGTTTCTTCGTCCTCAGCCAGGTAGTCGGGGCGTTCGCCCCCACGGCCACCGTGCCGCTTACCCGGGACATGACTTCCCGCGCCTCCAACCGGGCCGGCTCCCGTCCCGTTGCGTACGAGGCCGGAACCGCCCTGCGTGAACGGCCTACCGCTCGCTGCCGACTGGCCGCCGACTCCGGCCTGACGGCCTCCGACGACTCCGCCCGGCTCCATGGCCAGTCGACGGCCCACAGTCGAGCCAGGGCCACCGTGGGGACCGCTCGCGCCACTCCCCATGCCACCGCCCATCATTCCGCGTCCATCAGTCTGGGAACCTTCCGCGCCGATGACCGTACCCCGTGGGATGCCCGCGCTGGGACCTCGGGGAGTCACCGGACGTCCGCCGACGATGCCTGTCTCATTCGGAGGCAGCCCGGGGGTGGCACCCCCCCTGCCATGAGGCAGGGTGGGGCGCTGGAATGCGCCTCCACCAACCGGCCGTATAAAGCTGCTGGTCGGGGGAAGCGTCAGCCGAGAAACCACCGGAACGGAAATAGGGCCGCCTCCCGAAATGACCGGCCCCGGGCCAGTGGGCAGGTTACTCGTCGGAGGTAGGTTGCTAGGCGGCAGTGTTCCGACGGTGTTCAGGTCCACGTTGACGTCACGCTCGGGGGGCAAGGGGATACTCGCCGGCGTGGAGGCTGGGGCCGGAGGTAGCGCCGCGCCAAGGTGTGATTGGCGATCAGGCGTGCTTATGGGGACACCAGTCTCGGGTGCCGGTGTCGTGTACCCAGAACCGCCCCCCGAGCCGGAGCTACCGCTGGCCCCTCCGCCCGGGCGTGCCCTCTCAGAGGAGGTGAGGGCATAGTCGCCGCCTGGCACGAAGCGCCCCGGCGGCGGCGGGAACGTCGGAACTTCCGCCGCGTTCATGTTGCGCGACGAGTCGTCGTAGGACTCCGCCAGCTTCTTCAGCTGCTGGACCGCGTGCAGCCGGTCCGTCTCCAGCTTCTGCGTGGCCAGCATGCCGATCTTCGCCGAGTCCGGGTCGTTGTGGAAGTCCCGGGCGGCCTGGAGGTTCTCCTTCGCCGACGCGTCGACGCCCGGGGTCTTCTGGGCCTCGTACATGTGCTGGGCGGCCAGGGTCATCCACTTCGATGCGCCCGCGCTGTACTCCGCCAGTCGCAGCGTCGCGTTGCCCGCCGAGTTCACCCACACCTGGAAGGCGTGGGCGGTCTCGCCCTCCCAGCCCGTGACCTTGTGGTTCTTGAGGTTCTCGCCGATCTCCTTGATCGCCTTGGCGGCCTCCTCGAGCTCGGTCGCCCGGGTCCGCACCAGCTCCGGCTTGATCGAGGCGATCATCGCCATCAGCTGTTCGTGGCTGTAGCCGTCGAAGTTCGTCACCATCAGATGTGGCCCCCAGCCTTGCTCGGCCCGGGGGCGGGCGTAGTCGCGCCCTGCGGCTGATGCTCCTTCTGGCCCTGCTTCGCCAGCAGGTCGCGGTCGTACTCCTTCTTCGCCCGCTGGGCGATCGCCAGCATCCGCTGCCGCGTCTCCTCGTCCACGCCCTCGAACCCCTTGCCCCCGGTGCTGATGGCGATGCCGAGGCCCTCGATCTGGTCCGCCAGGCCCTTCGACAAGTTCATCAGCTGCGTGTGCACCGTTCCGTACGCCTTGAACAGCGCCTCCGCCTCCGCGAAGCCCGTGCCCAGCGTGCCCGACGGGAGCGTGCCGTGTTCCAGCTTGGCCGGGTCCGCCGGGGAGCCGCCGAGTTTCTTGAGCTGGGCGTCGACCAGCTTCTTGAAGCCGCTCAGCGTCTCGTACTCGACCTCCAGCGCCTTCGCCTGGCGCATGATCGCATCCGCGACGCCGCTGCTCGCGCCGATGATGCCCTGCAGCCCGCTCGCGCTCGTCTCCCCTGCCACGGTGGCCTCCCCGACTCCCCGTCATCCCCGTACGGGGGCGACGCCCGCGCCGCACCCCGTCCCCGTTCGCCCGATCACTCTAGCGACCGGCACCGACACCCCGGGAACCCAATGCCCCTCAGGACCTCAGGAGTTCGGCGCCGCCACCGCCGCCGATGGCCGGATCGGGATCCTGTTCACCGGGCGGCCCGTCGCCGAGCGCACCGCCGAGGCGATGGCCGCCGGGGTCGTCACCACCGGGACCGCGCTCGCCGCCTTCGCGCCGAACGGGGCCACCACGTCCCGCTCTTCGACCAGCTTGACGATCCGCACCGCCGGGGCGTCCAGCGACGTCGGCAGGGCGTAGCCCGTCAGGTCGGGGTGGCGGATCACCCCCGCCACCGAGCGGAGGCTTTCGGTCAGCGCCGCACCCACGCCCTGCGTGACGCCCGCTTCGATACGGGCCTCCAGCTGGCCGGGGTTGAGGATCCGGCCCACGTCCTGGGCGACGGCCAGTTCGACCACGCGCACCGCGCCGAGTTCCACGTCCACGTCCACCACCGCCCGGACCGCGCAGAACGCGAGGCCGACGAAGGCGTCGCCCTGGCCGTGCGCGTCCAGGGGCTCGGTCGGGTGGGGCCGGCACTGGGCGGTCGCCCAGAGTTCCTTGCCCGCCATCGCCTCCGCGACCGTGGTGGAGAACGCGCCGTCGTACGACGTGATCCGGCCGTCCTGGATCTGCAGCAGCTCGGTCGACATGCCGAGCTTGTGGGCCATCGGCTGGAGGAGCTGCGTGCGGACCATCTTCGCGGCCCGCTCGACCGCGCCCCCGGACACCCACGTGTGGCGGCCGTGCGCCGCCGGGCCGGCCGGCGGCTGGTCGGTGTCGACCGGGGCGGTGACCACCTCGTCCACGCCCAGCACCTCCTGGACGATCTGGCGGGCGAGCGTCGAGAAGCCCTGGCCGGTGTCGACGGCCGCGCAGATCACGGTGGCCGCGCCGTCGACGACCTTCACCGTGGCGGTGGAGACCTCGTCGGCCCCCTCCGCGCCGAGCATGTGCACCATGCCCACGCCGTACCCGACCCCGCGCCGCACCGCGCCCGGCTCGCCCGCGCCCTCCGGGCCGCCCGGCAGCAGCCAGTCCTCCTCGGGGGAGTCCTTGGGGAGCGGGGGCAGCGGGAAGTCCCTTACCGAGCGCAGGAGTTCCGCGACCGGCGCCGGGCACGTGACCGTCTGGCCCGTCGGCAGCAGGTCGCCCGTCGCCAGTACGTTGCGCATCCGCAGTTCCGCGCCGTCGATGCCGAGCGCGGCCGCCAGCTTGTCCATCTGGCCCTCGTACGCGGCGCACACCTGCATCGCGCCCTCGCCCCGCACGTGCCCGGACGGCGGGTTGTTCGTGCGCACCGCCCAGCCCTCGACGAAGGCGTGCGGCACGACGTACGGGCCGCAGGCGAAGGCGACGGCCGCCGCGAGCGACTCCGCGGAGGCGTCGGCGTAGGCGCCCGCGTCCATCAGGATCTGGGCCTCCACCTTGACCAGCCGGCCCTCCGCGTCCGCGTGGTGGCGGTAGCGCAGCAGCGTCGGGTGGCGGTGGGCGTGGCCGAGGAAGGACTCCTCGCGGGTGGCGGCCAGCTTCACCGGGCAGCCGGTGCGCAGGGCGAGGAGCCCCAGCGGGAGCTGGAAGGCGGGGTCCTCGCGGTCGGCGGTCGCGCCCGGGACGCCGGTGACGACGATCCGTACCCGGTCCGGCTCCAGCCCGAAGCAGGCGGCGGCCAGGTCGCGGTCGGTGTGCGGGTCGGTGGAGGCGGTGTAGATCTCCACGCCCCCGTCGGGCCGCGGCACGGCCAGCCCCGCCTCGGCGCCGATGGGCGCGGGGTCCTGGCGGCCGATCCGGTACAGGCCCTCGACGACCACCTCGCCGGTCGCCTCCGGGTCGCCGTAGCGCAGCGGGATGTGCCGGATCAGGTTGCCGTCGGGGTGCAGGGCGGGCGCGCCGAACGACTGCTCGGGGTCGGTCACCGCGTCCAGCAGCTCGTACTCGACCGCGATGGCGGCGGCGGCGAGGCGGGCCGTGTCGGGGTGGTCGGCGGCGACGGCGGCGATGGGCTCGCCGTGGTGGCGGACCACGTCGTGGGCGAAGACGGGCCGGTCGGCGATCCGGCGGCCGTGGGTGGTGGCGCCGGGCACGTCGGCGTGGGTGACGACGGCGCGCACGCCGGGCATCGCGGCGGCGGCCGCGGTGTCGATGGAGAGGATGCGGGCGTGCGCGTGCGGGGAGCGGAGCACGGCGGCCCAGAGCAGGCCCTCGGCCCACAGGTCGGCGGCGTAGGGGAAGGTGCCCTCGGTCTTGGCGCGGGCGTGCGCGGAGGGGACGGAGACCCCGATTCCGCGCAGGACTTCCGGCGCCTCCCCCTCCCCGCCGCCGGCCGGCACCGTCGTGGTCGTCATCAGGGTGGCCGTGGCCGCGTCGTGCCCGCTCACGCCATGCCTCCGTTGTGGTGGATGCCGCCCTCGCCCGGCGCGGCCTGGTGCGGGATGCGCGGCTCGGCGGCCGCGGTTTCGTCCGTGGTGGCCGCCGCGCGCTCGGCCACCACTTCGCGGACCGCTTCGATGACGCCCTTGTAGCCGGAGCAGCGGCAGAGGTTGCCGCAAAGTGCCTGGCGGGTCTCCAGCTCGCTGGGGGCGTGGTTGCCTTCCAGCAGGTCGTGGATGGTCATGGCCATGCCGGGTACGCAGAACCCGCACTGCACCGCGCCCGACCGGCACAACGCCTGCTGCACGTCCGAGAGTTCCCCGTCGGTCGCGAGTCCTTCGACCGTACGGACCTCGCTGGACGCGGCCGTCGCGGCCGGGACCAGGCAGGACGCGACGAGCCGGCCGTCGACCTGCACCGCGCAGGCCCCGCACTCGCCCTGCGAGCAGCCGTCCTTGGCGCCGGCCAGCCCGAGGCGTTCGCGCAGCACGTAGAGGAGTGATTCGCCGATCCACGCACCGGTGACGGGCCGGTCGGCCCCGTTGACGCGCAGGACGTACGAGGCGAGCGGGTGCTCGTGATGGACGGCGGGGGCGTCGATGAGGGTTTCCTCGTACGTCGCATCCCCGGCCGGGAAACCTGCGGTGGTGTCCGCACCCGGGAGTGCTTCGCCGCTGTTGGCGCTTCCCGCACCCGGCGCGAACGACTCGGGGGCTCCGCCGACCGTCCCCTGCGCGAGCCCGCCGAACCCGTGCCCCGGCCCGGGCCCCGGCTCCGGCCCGGGCTCCGGGTGCACAGCGGCGTCCGCCCCCGGCTCCCCCACCGCGTCCGGCTCCGGCTCCGCCTGCGCGACGGCCCCGGCGAACCCGTGCACGTCGGCCAAACGGTGCCCGTCGGCGAACCCGTGCCCGGCCCCCGAGCCGTGTCCGTCGCCCGAGCCGTGTCCGTCGCCGAACCCGTGCCCGGCCCCCGGCTCCGCGCCCACCGGACGCGGCCGTTCCTCCTCGACCGGCATCCGCGCCGCCCCATGGGCCGCCTCGATGTCCGGCGCGGCGTACACCGCGGGCTCGACCTCCGGCTCGCCCGCCGGTGCCGGCAGCGGCGTGCCCACGCCGGGTCCGCCCAGCACCCGGGGACCGCGCCCCGCGCCCCCGGCGGCCGCGCCCGGGTCCTCCGCGCCCGGCAGTACGCCCGAGCTCATGGAGGTGTCGTACGCCGGCGTCGCCCAGGGCGCCGCGGCGCCGCCCGGCAGGGTCGCCGGGGCCTGGCTCCAGTCGGCGGCCGCGTTGCCGGCCGCGTCACCGCCCCCGAACGCCCACTGCCCGGTGGCCTGGGACTCCTCGGGCCGGCCCGCCTCCAGGAAGCGCCACTCCGCGGTGGCCCCGGGGTCGGGCTCGTGCCCGGCGTCCTGCCCGGGCCCCGCCTCCGCGTGCGCGGCTTCGGCGAACGCCGCCGCCACCGACGCCGGGAGCGGGATCGACGCCGGGATGGGCCCGCGCGCCGGTGTGTTGTCGGCGCCGCCGCCACCGCCCGCCTCGGGCCACGGCGTGGGCATCGTCCACGTGCCGGTGGCCGTGGGATCCGTACTGGCCGAGCCCAGCGGCACGATCATCGGCGGCGGCACGTACCCGTGCCCGGGCGCCGCCAGCGGCTCCCCGCCGTCGAGCGCGTCCAGCATGTCCTGCGGCAGTTTCACGAAGGCCGTGGCCTCGGAGTCGTACTCGCCGCCCTGCGGCACCGGCTCCCAGCCCCAGGCGGCGCCGGCCTGACCCGCGGCGGTGCCGGCGGAGCCCGCGCCCCCGTTCGTTCCGCTCACGTTCTCGTTCTCACTCATGAGCTCAGCGCCCTCCCCAGGGCCCTCCGTGCCAGTACGGCCACCGTCCGCCTCAGATGCAGTACCCCGGCGGCCACCGGTTCCCCCTGGTCGGGCACGCAGGCGGCCGCGACGTACTCGCCGAACGCCTCCAGCGCCTCGGGGGCCAGACCGCGTTCGCCGTCCCAGTCGATCAGCGAGGCCACCCACTGCTCGGCCTCCAGCGGCCGCAGCGGCATCGGCGCGACCGCGCCGATCGCGCAGCGCACGCCCCGGCGCGCGGGGTCCAGTACGAGCCCTACGGACGCCACCGCGCGCCCCGGCCCCGTACGCCCCGTCGCCTTCAAGAACACCTGCGGCGCGTGCAGCAGCGGCACCCGCACGAAGCCGATCAGCTCGCCCGGCCGCAGCATCTCGCGCCCGGCCAGCAGGTGGGAGACCGGGATCTCCCGCCGGGCCACGCCCGAGTCGCCGAGTCCGCCGGGCCCGACGATGACCAGCACCGCCTCCAGCGCCGCCAGCACGGGCAGCGCGTCACCGGTCGGCGCAGCCGAGGCGACGTTCCCGCCGAGGGTGCCCGCGTTGCGGATCTGCGGCGGACCGGCGGCCCGGGCGGCGGCCGCCAGGGCCGGGATCAGAGCGGCGAAATCCGGCCGCCCCATCCGCGCGTGGGTGAGCCCCGCGCCGAGCAGCGCGTGGCCGTCCTGGTACTGCCAGCCCCGGATCTCGTTGATCCGGCCGAGGCCGACGAGCGCGGCGGGGCGCAGCAGCCCGGCGTTGACGGCGGCCATCAGATCGGTGCCGCCGGCCACGGGCACGGCGGCGGGCATGGCGGTGAGTGCCGCGACGGCCTCGTCGAGCGAGGCGGGCAGCGTGACGGACTGCACCGTCCGGGCACCCTGAGGCCCCTGAGGTGAATGCGGTGTGTGCAGTGCATGCGGTGCGTGCGTGGTCAACCCAGCTGCCCCTTCCCGATGTCCCGGTCCCGGCGCTCACGCCTGTCCGCCGTACGGTACGTGCTCACCGCCGGGACGTGGCAACTCTGGCACATCTTCCGGGTCTCCCGGCGCGCAGGTCGCCCTCGTACCCCCGCGCCCCCGCCGCTCCCGTCCGGCCCGGCCAAGTCCGCTGCATTCACCGGGTTTCGACCGAATCGGGCAAGAATTCTGACAAACTCCGCATCGTTTACGAACCCGGCGCAACGATTGTGAATCACGGCGAACCACCCGGCCCGACGCCCGCCGGCACCCGGTCGCCCGGGTCACACGATCGGGGGCTCTCCCCCGATCGGCCGTCCCAGCACGCCCGGGCGCCGCTGGCGGGGCAACGGGCCGCCGGGCGGCCGGTAGTCGACCCCGAGCGCGTCCAGTCGCGCGTAGTGCCCGGCCATCCGCGCCTCGAAGGCCGCCGGGTCCCGCTCCGCCGGTTCCGGCAGCCGCGACCACACCACCTCGGCGAAGGCCGCCAACCGGGGGAACACCTGGTAGTCGACGCGGCTCTGGCTCTCCATCACCTCGGTCCACACGTTGGCCTGGGCGCCCAGCACGTGCGCCGCCGCCTCCGGTGACAGTTTCGGCGGAACCGGCTCAAAGCGGTACACGTCGGCCAGAGTCCGTACGTATCCGATCGGCATCGGCTCCTCGGGGCCGGCCGCCTGGCGGTGGTCCAAGTACACCTGCTGCTCGGGGCACATCACCACGTCGTGGCCCGCCTCGGCCGCGGCGACGCCGCCCGCGCAACCGCGCCAGGAGGACACGGCCGCGCCGGGCGCGAGACCGCCCTCCAGGATCTCGTCCCACCCGATCAGGCGCCGCCCGCGCTCGGCGAGCCAGCGGTCGAAGTGCCGGACGAACCAGGACTGGAGGCCGTCCTCCCCGTCCACCCCCAGCTCCCGGATCCGCCGCTGCGCCGCCGGGGAGGCCCGCCACTGCGCCTTGGGGCACTCGTCGCCGCCCACGTGCACGAAGGGCGAGACCTCCGCCGGGAACAGGTCCAGCAGCTCTTCGAAAACCCCTTCGTAGAAGCGCAGTACGCCCTCGGAGGGCGCCAGGACGTTCTCGCTGATGCCCCAGTCGTCCCACACCCCCAGCGCGACCGTGTCCACCACGTCGGTGTTCCCCAGCTCCGGGTAGGCGGCGATGGCCGCCTGCGAGTGCCCCGGTACGTCGATCTCGGGGACCACCCGCACGTGCCGCTGCGCCGCGTACGCGACGATCTCGCGGACGTCGTCCTGGGTGTAGTGGCCGCCGTGCGGCGTCTCGTTCCACAGCGGCGAGGCGCGGTGGCCCCACCGGCTGCGCGGCCGCCAGCCGCCGACCTCCGTGAGCCGCGGGTAGCGCTTGATCTCCACCCGCCAGCCCTGGTCGTCGGTCAGGTGCAGGTGCAGGACGTTCAGCTTGTGCGCCGCGAGCAGGTCGATGTAGCGCAGCACGCCGTCCTTGGGCATGAAGTGCCGGGCGACGTCGAGCATCATCCCGCGCCAGCCGAACCGGGGGCCGTCCTCCACCACCCCGCAGGGGAGTTCCCACACCCGCCCCGGCAGCGGCGCCCGCCGGTAGGCGTCGGGGCCGAGGAGCTGACGCAGCGTCTGGGCGCCCCAGAACGCGCCGGCCGCCGAGCCTCCCGACAGCTCCACCCCGTCGGCGTCGACCGCGAGCCGGTACTCCTCCGCCGCCAGGCCCGGGTCCAGCGCCAGCCGTACGGCGCCGCCCGCGCCCGGCGCCGCGTCCGGGAAGGCGAATCCGGTGGCGGCCCCCAGCTCCCGCCGCAGCCAGCCCGCCACCCCCTCGGTCCCGGACCCGGCGGCCAGCCCCGTCGCGGGCCCCAGCACCAGCCGCGGCCCCTCTTCTCGAAGCTCCGCCCGGCGGGGCAGGGGGATCAGGTCCATGTTCGGCCCTTCGCGACAGCGCGTCGCGCGCTGCGCAACACCCGCTGCGCAGAGCGCCCGTCGGGCCGACCCTACTGGTACGCGACGGGCCCCCGGAAGGCGCCGGGGCGCTTCCGGGGGCCCGTGACCGTACGCGTCCGGAAGCCGCCCCGCACGGTGTGCGGCGCTCGCGGACCGCGCGGCGGGACTACTTGTCCTTGCCGCCCTTGTCCTTGTCGCCGCCCGCGCCCATGGATTCGTAGATCTCCTTGCACATGGGGCAGACCGGGTACTTCTTCGGGTCGCGTCCCGGGACCCAGACCTTGCCGCACAGCGCGACGACGGGGGTCCCGTCGAGCGCGCTCGCCATGATCTTGTCCTTCTGGACGTAGTGGGCGAAGCGCTCGTGGTCGCCGTCGCCGTGGGACACCTGCGGCGTCGGCTCTACGAGGGTCCCCGTACCAGTCCCGCGCTCGGGCTCAAGAGTGCTCATGAAATCCAGGGTACCGACCCTCGCGCGGGTCAGTTGAGCGACGGGTCGTCCGGATAGGTGGCGACCATGGCGAGGTCGCTGCGCTGGCGGCGCAGCACGGCCCGCCAGAGCCGTTCGGGGTCCGGGAAGGACACGTCGCCGGGCTCGGAGTCCACCACGTACCAGGCGCCTTCGCCGAGCTCGTCCTCCAGCTGGCCGGGGCCCCATCCGGAGTAGCCGGCGAAGATCCGCAGCGAGCCCAGGGCGGCCGCCAGCAGCTCCGGCGGCGTCTCCAGGTCGACGAGGCCGATCGCCCCGTGCACCCGGCGCCACCCCAGCGGCCCCTCCTCGCCGGGGATGACCGCGATGCCCAGGGCCGAGTCCAGCCCCACCGGGCCGCCCTGGAACACCACCCCGGGGTCGCCGGCCAGCGGCGCCCAGGGCAGCAGGATGTCGACGACGCCCACCGGGGTGGGCCGGTTGAGGACGACGCCGAGCGAGCCCTGCTCGTCGTGGTCGAGCAGCAGCACCACCGCGCGGTCGAAGTTCGGGTCCGCGAGGGCGGGGGTGGCCACGAGCAGCCGCCCTGTGAGGGAGGACACCTCGGTCATGCGGACATGATCCCGCATATCGGCCCGCGAGGGGGAGCCGAGGACCGCATCCGATCACGGGCGGATCGCGGGGCGCGCGCCCCGTCGGCCCCGCAAGCGGCCCCGAACGACCCGGAAGGCGACACTCCGCAACGCTGCGCGCACGGTGGGTGCCATGCGGGTGCTATGCCTAATTGATGACAGTCCTACGGCCGCGTCAGCCATACAAACAAGGGGGTGGTGCCCCTTACCCTTTTCACTGGCCCCTGCCCACACTCCCCTGTTCGCCGGGGAGTCCCTCTTCGGAACGCGAGATCCATGACCGGCACTGACGATGTCCTGCTTGTCCACGGCGGTACCCCGCTCGAGGGCGAGATCCGTGTCCGCGGCGCGAAGAACCTCGTGCCGAAGGCCATGGTGGCCGCTCTGCTCGGCAGCGCGCCCAGCCGGCTGCGCAACGTGCCCGACATCCGTGACGTCCGGGTCGTCCGCGGTCTGCTCCAGCTGCACGGTGTCACCGTGCGCCCCGGCGAGGAGCCGGGCGAGCTGATCCTCGACCCCACCTACGTCGAGGCCGCCAACGTCGCCGACATCGACGCGCACGCGGGCTCCTCCCGGATCCCGATCCTGTTCTGCGGCCCGCTGCTGCACCGCCTCGGCCACGCCTTCATCCCCGGCCTCGGCGGGTGCGACATCGGCGGCCGTCCCATCGACTTCCACTTCGACGTGCTCCGCCAGTTCGGCGCGACCATCGAGAAGCGCGAGGGCGGCCAGTACCTGGAGGCGCCGCAGCGCCTGCGCGGCTGCAAGATCCGGCTGCCGTACCCCTCCGTCGGTTCGACCGAACAGGTGCTCCTGACGGCCGTTCTGGCCGAGGGCGTGACCGAGCTGAGCAACGCCGCCGTCGAGCCGGAGATCGAAGACCTCATCTGCGTCCTGCAGAAGATGGGCGCGATCATCTCCCTCGACACCGACCGGACCATCCGGATCACCGGTGTGGACGAGCTCACCGGCTACAACCACAAGGCGCTCCCGGACCGTCTGGAAGCCGCTTCCTGGGCTTCCGCGGCGCTGGCCACCGGCGGCAACATCTACGTCCGCGGCGCGCAGCAGCGCTCGATGATGACCTTCCTGAACACCTTCCGGCGGGTCGGCGGCGCGTTCGAGATCGACGACGAGGGCATCCGCTTCTGGCACCCGGGCGGCCCGCTCAAGGCCATCGCGCTGGAGACGGACGTGCACCCCGGCTTCCAGACCGACTGGCAGCAGCCGCTGGTCGTCGCGCTGACCCAGGCCTCCGGCCTGTCCATCGTGCACGAGACGGTGTACGAGTCGCGGCTCGGTTTCACCTCCGCGCTCAACCAGATGGGTGCGCACATCCAGCTGTACCGGGAGTGCCTGGGCGGCTCGGCGTGCCGGTTCGGGCAGCGCAACTTCCTGCATTCGGCGGTGGTCTCCGGTCCCACCAAGCTCCAGGGCGCCGATCTGGTCATCCCCGACCTGCGCGGCGGGTTCTCGTACCTGATCGCGGCGCTGGCGGCCGAGGGCACCTCGCGGGTGCACGGCATCGACCTGATCAACCGCGGTTACGAGAACTTCATGGAGAAGCTCGTGGAGCTGGGCGCCAAGGTCGAACTGCCCAACGGCGACCTCGTCTAGACCCGTCGTTCCCGGGGCCCACAGCGGCCCCGGGCAGGCCTGAGGGCGGCCACCCCGCACGGGGGTGGCCGCCCTCGGCCGTTCTACGTACCACTGCCGTCCCGAGGACCTGTACGGCCCTCGGCACAAGGGCGGTACTACTTGCCCTTGGCGGCTTCCTTGAGCTTGGAGCCCGCGGAGACCTTCACGCTGTAGCCGGCCGGGATCTGGATGGGGTCGCCGGTCTGCGGGTTGCGCGCGGTGCGAGCGGCACGGTGGGTGCGCTCGAAGGTCAGGAAGCCGGGGATGGTGACCTTCTCGTCGCCCTTGGCGACGATCTCGCCGACGGTCTCGGCGAGCGCGGCCAGAACGGCGTCGGCGTCCTTGCGGGTCACCTCGGCGCGCTCGGACAGAGCGGCCACCAGCTCACTGCGGTTCATGTTGTACTCCCGTGTTCAACTTGCCTTAGAGGCGTGAGATCGAAGCCGATGCTGCCAGGGCCCTCGGACAGTCCCCGGACCCGGGTCTGAACGTCAGACCCTCTCGCCCGGTTACGCATCCTGCCCCCACCAGCGGCGGGAAAGCCAATCCGGCACCCGCCAGGGTCACACGAAAAGCGCCACAGTCACGCCGCGGTGACGCTCCGTCCGCACCTGTCGTTCCGGTGGATGCGGACCGCGGGCCCCGCGGGCATCCCCGCAACCCTAGAGGCGCCCGGCCGGGCCCGCATCCCGCGACGCGCCGGGATCAGGCAGAGGTGGGTGCCGTCACAGCGGCCGAGGCGGCCTTGCGGACGGCACCGGCGACCGCGCCCGCGACCTTGTCGTTGAACACCGACGGGATGATGTAGTTGGCGTTGAGCTCGTCCTCGCCGACGACGTCGGCGAGCGCGGTGGCGGCGGCCAGCATCATGCCGGTGTCGACGGTGCGGGACTGGGCGTCCAGCAGGCCGCGGAAGACACCCGGGAAGACCAGCACGTTGTTGATCTGGTTGGGGAAGTCGGAGCGGCCGGTGGCCACGACGGCGGCGGTCTGGCGGGCCACGGCCGGGTCCACCTCCGGGTCCGGGTTCGCGAGCGCGAACACGATCGCGCCCGCCGCCATGGCGGCCACGTCCTCGCCGCTGAGCACGTTCGGGGCCGAGACGCCGATGAAGACGTCGGCGCCGACCACGGCTTCCTTGAGGGTGCCCGTGTAGCCCTCGGGGTTGGTGTTGTCGGCGATCCAGCGCAGCGGGGAGTCGGGGGCCGCGTCGACCAGGTCGGGACGGCCCGCGTGCACGACGCCGTTGATGTCGGCGCTGACGGCGTTCTTCACCCCGGCCGCGAGGAGCAGCTTGAGGATGGCGGTACCGGCCGCGCCGGCCCCGGACATGACCACCTTGATGTCGCCAACTGCCTTGCCCACGACGCGAAGTGCGTTGGTCAGGGCGGCGAGCACGACGATGGCGGTGCCGTGCTGGTCGTCGTGGAAGACGGGGATGTCGAGGGCCTCGCGCAGCCGGGCCTCGATCTCGAAGCAGCGCGGCGCGGAGATGTCCTCCAGGTTGATGCCGGCGAAGCCGGGGGCGATGGCCTTGACCACGGCGACGATCTCGTCGGCGTCCTGCGTGTCGAGGCAGATCGGCCAGGCGTCGATCCCGGCGAAGCGCTTGAAGAGGGCCGCCTTGCCCTCCATGACGGGCAGCGCGGCCATCGGGCCGATGTTGCCCAGGCCCAGCACGGCGGAGCCGTCCGTCACGACTGCGACGGAGTTGCGCTTGATGGTCAGGCGGCGCGCGTCCTCGGGGTTCTCGGCGATGGCCGTGCAGACGCGGGCGACCCCCGGGGTGTAGATCATCGAGAGGTCGTCGCGGTTGCGGATGGGGTGCTTGGACGACATCTCGATCTTGCCGCCGAGGTGCATCAGGAAGGTGCGGTCGGAGACCTTGCCCAGACTGACGCCCTCGATGCCGCGCAGCTTCTCGACGATCTCGTCCGCGTGCGCGGTGGAGGTCGCGGCGATGGTGACGTCGATACGGAGCTTCTCGTGGCCGGACGCGGTGACGTCGAGGCCGGTGACGGATCCTCCGGACGACTCCACGGCGGTGGTGAGCTGGGAGACCGCGGTTCCGCTCGCGGGCACTTCCAAGCGGACCGTCATCGAGTACGAGACGCTGGGCGCCGTTGCCATGGCCGTGTTCCTCTTCTGTCCCTGGTTTTTCTGTACGCAGGGCCCCGCTCGGCGCCCCCAACGATGGCAGGCGCGGCAGGACCTGTTGTCCGATCGTCCCACCTACCAGCCGGTACAAGGTAACCAGCTACAAATTTCGGAAGAACACTTCCACCATACGAGATTTCATGGCAGTGGGAAAGCCCACCGAGGGCCGTTTCCGGCCACCGGGCGCCCGGTGCCCACCACGCACCCGCCGGGCCACGCAAAACAGGTCTGCCCCTCCGCGACGGCGGAGGGGCAGACCTGTCTTCAAGCTGAAACACCGACCCGCCATGCTCGCCTCGCGGCAAGTGGTCGCTCTAGGCGACGAAGGTTGGGCCCGGGGGCTTGGATCGAGCCGGTGTCGTAACCAGGCTAACAAAGGATCGCCGAAAGCGGTCCCCCTCCCCGGGGGTCGTCCCCGTCACCACACCCCTGGCCGCGGGCCATCCGGCCCAGCGGGCCCGTCGTCACCCGGCGTCCGGGGCCAGCAGCGCGGGCACGCCCGAGGCGCCGGGGGTGTCCCGCGCGGCGGAGACCACCGTCAGCTGCTGCGTCGCGCGGGTCAGCGCCACGTACAGCACCCGCAGCCCGGCCGGCGACTCCTCGGCGATCTCCGCCGGGGAGACGACCACGGTGGCGTCGTACTCCAGCCCCTTCGCCTCCAGGCTGCCCAGCGCCACCGCCCGGTCGCCGAGGTCCGCCAGCCATCCGGCGGCCTCCGCGCGCCGGTCCATGGCCACGACCACGCCGACGGTGCCGTCCACCTGCTCCAGCAGCCGCCGGGCCTCCTCCCGCACCGCCTGCCCCAGATCGCCCTCGGCGGCCGTGAAACGGGGCTCCAGGCCCGTCGAGCGGACCGCCCGCGGCGGTTCCATCCCCGGCATCGCCCGCCGCAGCACGCGGGAGGCGACCTCCGCGACCTCAGCAGGGTTGCGGTAGTTCACGGTCAGCGTGAACCGCCGGCGCGGCCGGGTGCCCAGCGCCTCGTCCCGCGCCGCGGCCGCCTCCTGCGGGTCCGTCCAGGACGACTGGGCCGGGTCGCCGACCACCGTCCAGGTGCCGTGCCGGCCCCGGCGGCCCACCATCCGCCACTGCATCGGCGTCAGGTCCTGCGCCTCGTCCACGATGACGTGCGCGTACTCGGTGCGCTCCGCCGCGATCCGCTCCGCCCGCTCCCACTGGGTCTCCTCGCGGGTCGGCATCAGCTCCTCCAGCCCGCTGAGCTGGTCCAGCGGGTCCAGGTCCCGCTTGCGGCGGGGCCGCGCGGGTGCGCCCAGCAGCTGCTGGAGCTCGTCCAGCAGCGCCACGTCGTGCACCGAGAGCGGCCCCTTGCCGTCCGGACCGATCCGGCGCAGCGAACGCGCCAGCAGCCGGACCTCGCGCGGGTTCAGGTCCCGGCGCGACCAGCGGCCGAGCTTGCGCTCGTCGGCCATCGCGGCCAGCACCCCGCGCGGGGTCAGCTCGGGCCACCAGGCGTTCAGGAAGTCGATGAAGGCGTCCTCCGAGGAGACGTCCTCGTCGAAGGCGGACCTCAGCTCGGCGGCCAGCTCCGGGTCGCTGTGCCGCCCGTTGGCGCCGGACTTCGCGTACAGGGCGTCCAGCAGCAGCTTGCGGGCGCGCGGACGCAGCAGGTTGACCGGCGCGGTGCCGCCGAGGACGTTCTGCCGGATCCGGTTCAGTTCGCCGGCCTCCAGCTCCTGGCGCCGGCCGAAGGCCACGACCCGCAGCCGGTCCGGGGCGCTGCCGCCGGCGCCGCCGAGCTCCAGGGCCCCCCGCACGGCCTTGCGCAGCACCTTCAGCATCCTGGACGAGCCCTTGACGCGCGCCACGGCCGGCTCGTCGTACGTGGTCGCCTCGGCCCCGTCGACGAGCGAGCCCAGCGCCCGGATGGAGACCTGCCCCTCCTCGCCGAGGGAGGGCAGCACGCCTTCGGTGTACGCGACGAGCAGCGGCGTCGGCGAGACGATGAGGATGCCGCCGGAGTAGCGCCGCCGGTCCTGGTACAGGAGGTAGGCGGCGCGGTGCAGGGCCACCGCCGTCTTCCCGGTGCCGGGACCGCCCGCCACCTCCGCGACGGACGCGGCGGGGGCCCGGATCACCAGGTCCTGCTCGGCCTGGATGGAGGAGACGATGTCCCGCATGGAGTGCGTACGGGCCCGCCCGAGCGCGGCCATCAGGGCGCCGTCGCCGATGACGGGCAGCTCCTGCCCGTCGAGGAGGGCGGTGACCTCGGGGCGCATGAGGTCGTCCTCGACGCCGAGCACCTTGCGGCCCTTGGATCGGATCACGCGGCGGCGCACGACCCGGCCCGGATCCTTCGGCGTGGACCGGTAGAACGGCGCGGCCGCCGGGGCCCGCCAGTCGATCACCAGCGGCGCGTAGTCGGAGTCGAGTACGCCGATGCGCCCGATGTGCAGGGTCTCGGCGATGTCGGCGGTGAGGTCGGCGCGGATGGCGTCGTCGGCGGGCTCGACGGAGGTGTACGCCCCGTCGGGACCGCGTTCGCCGTCCTTGCCGAGGACCAGGTCGACGCGGCCGAACAGGAAGTCCTCGAACTCGTTGTTCAGGCGGTTGAGGTGGATCCCGGCGCGGAAGACCTGCGCGTCGCGCTCGGCGAGCGCGCCGGGCGTGCCGACCTGCCCGCGCTTGGCGGCGTCGTTCATCAGGAACTCGGCCTCGTGGATCTTCTCCTCAAGGCGTCGGTACACCCGGTCGAGATGCGTCTGCTCGACCACGATCTCCCGATCGCGGACGGAATCCGCCGTGCTGTCGACAGCGGCATTCTGCGCGGCCACCAAGGCCCCCTTCTGACGTGCATGGGCGACCGTCAACCGTACGCGAAGCGGGGCCGGGTCCGCACGCCCGTTCCGGGACCGTTCGCGGATCGCTGCGAAGATCACCGCTAACGGCGGCCTGGCCGGGTCCTCGGCTACGCGGATCCGGCCGCCAGGACGCGCCGGCGGTGGCGGGCGACCCGTTCGCGGTTGCCGCACACCTCACTGGAGCACCAGCGGCGCCGGCGGCCGCGCGAGGTGTCGAGGTAGACGCGGGCGCAGCCGTCGCCCTCGCAGACACGCAGCAGCGCGCGGTCACCGGGGTCGGTGAGCAGCTCGACGGCGCCCCGGGCGACCGCGGCGAGCAGCCCGGCGCACTCCACGCCGCCGCACAACTCCCGTACCAGGTGTCCTTCTTGGTCCCGCACCGCACACAGCCCCGGGGGCGGACCGGCGGCCGCCGCGTTGACCCGGGCCAGGGCCTCCTCGCCGGGCGCGGCCCCGTGCAGCTGGGCCCGTACCAGGCTCTCCACATCGGTCCGCAGCTGCCGGAAGGCCCCGACCCAGTCGGGTCCGACCCGCCCGAGGGGGGTCCGGTCGGGCACCAGCCCGGCCCCGACGAGCCACAGCCGCAATTCGTCGCCGTCCCGGATGCCTTCGGCGTCCCCCCGGGGGACGAACGTGGCCAGCAGGTCCAGGCAGACCCGCCCGGAGTCGAACCACATACCGGTCACCGCCTCGGTTGCCGTGGGCCGCCACCCCAGAGTGCCCGTCAGCCGCCCGGTCGGCTAGTGCTGTGACGGCCCTTGGCGGTCCCCGGTCAGGCTCAGGCCGGCGGGTCGTCGTGCAGCAGGCGCTGGAACAGCCGGTGGTCGCGCCAGGCGCCGTTGATGTGCAGGTAGCGCGGCGCGAGCCCGAACTGCTCGAAACCGGCTTTGGCGAGGACCCGTTGGGAGGCGCCGTTGTCGACGAGGGTGCCCGCCTCGACCCGGTGCAGCCCGACCTCGTCGCGGGCGATCCGGCAGACCTCCTCCAGGGCGGCCGTGGCCAGCCCCTTGCCGGCCCGCTCCCGGTCCACCCAGTAGCCGACGCCGCCGCTGCGGAAGGGGCCGAGCACGATGCCGCCGAGATTGATGACGCCGACGGGCGTGCCGCCCGCGACGAGTACGAAGGGCAGCAGCCGCCCACCGTCCCGGTCGGCCAGCAGCGTCCCGATCCGCTCCCGCTGCCCGGCCTCGGTGTAGTACTCCTCGGGCCGGCGCGGCTCGAACGGCGCCATGTACTCCCGGTTCCGCGCGAGCGCCCCGGCCAGCCCCGCGGCGTCATCGAGTGTGACGCCCCTCATCTCCACCCCGTTGATCATCACCCCGGCACGCTAACCCGCCCCCCGGCCCCCACACCACCCCCGCGGTTCCAGCTTCATGGGGGTCCCCGCGGACGGAGTCTGGCGGGTCTCGGGCGCGGCGCCCCGCTCCAGCCCCGGCAACCCGGCCCCACCCCGGCAAGACCAGCCTCGTGGGGGCCTCCCCCGGACGGAGCCCGGGGGATTGAGGCACGGGGTCAGGGGCGGAGCCTCCGGAAAGCCCGGCGCAGCCGGGGCCGCTCCGCGCGACGGCGCCGCGGACGAACCCCGGCGACCCCGCTCCCCGCTACGTCCCCCTACACCGCCGGAGGCACCGGCACGCCGTACCCGTCCCCGCCCGGGTCCAGCGACAGCCGGTACCCCCGCTTCACCACCGTCTGGATCAGCCTCGGCACCCCCAGCGCCGCCCGCAGCCGCGCCATCGCCGTCTCCACGGCGTGCTCGTCCCGCCCCGCCCCCGGCAGCACCCGTAGCAGCTCCGCCCGCCCCACGACCCACCCCGGCCGCCGCGCCAGCGCGCCCAGCAGTGCCATCCCGGCCGGCGGCACCGGCCGCAGCTCCGCGTCGACGAGCACCCCGTGGCCCCGGATCTCCAGCCGGTGCCCGGCCACCGGCAGGACCCTGGCCCGCCCCGGCAGCTCCTGGCACAGCAGCTGCACCAGCGGCCCGATCCGGAACCGTTCCGGCTGCACCGTCGCCACCCCCTCCGCCTGGAGCGGCAGCGCCGTCACCGGCCCCACGCACGCCGACAGCACGTCCGCGCGCAGCCCCTCCAGTACCGCCTCCCGCATCCCCCGCTCGGCCGCCCGGGACAGCAGCGAGGCCGCCGCCGGGGCCGAGGTGAAGGCGAGCGCGTCGACCCCGCCGGTGGCGACCGCGTCGAGCAGCCGGTCCAGCGGGCCCACGTCCTGCGGCGGCATCCACCGGTACACCGGTACGACCACCACCTCCGCCCCGGCCGCCCGCAGCGTCTCGACGAACCCCGGCAGCGGCTCCCCGTGCAGCTGGAGCGCGATGCGCCGGCCGGCCACTCCCCCCGCGAGCAGCCGGTCCAGTACCTCCGCGAGCGACTCCGACCCCGGGGACCAGGCCTCCACCAGCCCGGCGGCCCGCACCGCGCCCTTGACCTTCGGCCCGCGCGCCAGCAACTCCGTGGCGCGCAGCCGCTCCAGCAGTTCCTCGCCGATCCCCCAGCCGTCGGCGGCCTCGATCCAGCCGCGGAACCCGATCGCGGTGGTGGCGACGACCACGTCCGGCACGCGGAGGATCAACTCCTTCGTCGCGTACATCAGTTCCCCGTCGTCGGCCAGCGGCACGATCCGCAGGGCCGGCGCGTGCAGCACGGTCGCCCCGCGCCGGCGCAGCAGGGCGATCAGCTCGTCGGCCCGGCGGGCGGCGGTGACCCCGACCGTGAACCCGGAGAGAGGCCCGGCGGCCGTTTCCGTAGCGTCGTCCATAGTGGTGTCCTGCCTTGCCCGTGGGGTCGTCACGTGTCCCGCTCAACGGGATCCGAGCCTGCCAAATCGCCGTGACGGACTCGGTTCAGCCGTATTTCGCTGCCGTTAACCGCCGTTACACCGGGGTGAGCTGCTGCTCCGCCGCCGTCCCGGCCACCGGCGCCGACCCGGCGGCCGGCCGCCGAAGGTATACCGCCCAGGTCACCGCGCAGCACGCCGCGTAGAAGCCGAGGAAGGTGACGAACGCGGCGGTGCCCGATCCGGAGTCCGTGAACGCCTGCCGGAACACCAGGTTGATGCCGAGCCCGCCGAGCGCTCCCACGGCCCCGATCAGGCCCATGGCCGCCCCGGAGAGCCGGCGCCCCCAGGCCCCGGCGTCCTCCGCCGCCATCCCGCGGGCCAGCGCCTTCGCCTGGAAGATCCCGGGGATCATCTTGTAGGTGGAGCCGTTGCCGACCCCGCTCAGCGCGAACAGGGCGACGAACCCGACGAGGAACACCGGCAGCGACTCGCGGACCGAGGCCAGTACGACCACCCCCGTCGCCGCCGCCATCGCCACGAACGTCGCCAGGGTGATCCGCGCCCCGCCCAGCCGGTCGGCGAGCGCGCCGCCCACCGGACGGGCCAGCGAGCCGAGGAGCGGCCCGATGAAGGTGAGGGAGGCGGCCTGCAGGGGGGTCCGGCCGAACTCGGTCTGCAGGACCAGCCCGAAGGCGAAGCTGTAACCGATGAAGGAGCCGAAGGTCCCGACGTAGAGGAACGCCATGATCCAGGTGTGCGCATCGCGCGCCGCGTCCCGTACGGCGCCGGTGTCGCTGCGCACCGGCGCCAGGTTGTCCATGCGTACGAGGGCCAGCGCCGCGGCGGCGAGGATCAGCGGGACGTACGCCGCGAGCAGCAGCCGCGGGTGTCCGGCCCCGGCGGTCCCGATCACCAGCAGGGCGACGAGCTGCACCACCGGTACGCCGATGTTCCCGCCGCCCGCGTTCAGGCCGAGGGCCCAGCCCTTCTTGCGCAGCGGGAAGAAGGCGTTGATGTTGGTCATGGACGAGGCGAAGTTCCCGCCGCCCACCCCCGTCAGGGCGGCGACGGCGACGAAGACCCCGTACGGGGTGCCGGGTTCCATCACCGCGTACGCGGCCAGGGTCGGCGCGAGGAGCAGCAGGGCGCTGACGACGGTCCAGTTCCGGCCGCCGAAGCGGGCGACGGCGAAGGTGTAGGGGATGCGGACCAGGGCCCCGACGGCGGTGGCGGTCGCGATGAGGAAGAACTTCCCGGCGGGGTCGATGCCGTAGCCGGGGCCCATGAAGAGCACCATCACGGACCAGAGCGACCAGACGGAGAACCCGATGTGCTCGGAGAACACGGAGTACAGCAGGTTCCGCTTGGCGGTCTTCTCTCCGGTCTCCTTCCAGAACGTCTCGTCCTCGGGGTCCCACCGCTCGATCCAGCGGCCCCTCTCGCGCGGTGCGGTCGTACTGGTGGTCATCACACGCCTCCACAGCTGTCGCGTCCGTGGTGACGACCGTAGGAACGGCGCGTTTCGGCTCCGGTCCCCGGCTGATGACCGCCGGGAAACCTTGCTCTCACCCGCCGCCGGGTACGTCTGTGAGCGCGGCCGGGCGCCAGGCGCCGGGGGGCACGTCCAGCCATCCGCGGGCGGCGGCGGCGGTGGCGGCGGCCTGGTGGAGGGCGTCGAGACCGGGGTGGGCCAGGCCCTTGCGCCACACCATCGACAGCGGGGACAGCGGCACCGGGTCGACCAGCGGCCGTTTCGCGCAGCCGGGCACGTCGGGGAAGTCGACGGTGACCAGGACCGGGTTGCGGGTCTTGGCCATGACCCGGCGGAACTCGTCCTTCCCTACGGCCACGGGCGCGGGCGGGGCCAGCGCGATGCCCCGCCCGGCGAAGAGTTCGCGCGCGAGGCCGGTCCATTCCAGGGTCCTTGGGTTCCCGGCCCCGGCGTACACGGTCTCCCCGGCCAGCGCCGCGAGCGGTACGACGCCGCGCCCGGCCAGCGCGTGCCCCTCGGGCAGCAGCACGGCGAGCGGCTCGTACCGCACGGGGCGGTGCGCGAGGCGGGCGCGCAGCGCGGGGGCCAGGCCGGCGGCGTAGCCGAAGGACACGTCCAGGCGCCCGGCGGCGATCTCGGCGGCGGCGTGCGTGAGGCCGCTCTCGAAGCGGGCCATCAGCTCGCAGGCGGGGGCGAGTTCCCGGGCGCGTTCCAGCACGGTCCGGGCGGTGCTCGGGCCGTCGGTGTTCAGGTCGACGAGCAGTGCCCGGGGGCCGGCGAAGGCGGCGGCCAGCTCCTCGTGCGCGGCGAGCACCCTGCGGGCCGGGGCCAGCAGCCGCTCCCCGTCGGCGGTGAGTTCCACGGCGCGGGTGGTGCGCAGGAACAGGGTGGTGCCGAGGTGCTGTTCGAGCCGCCGTACGTCCCGGCTCAGCGCCTGCTGCGCGACGTACAGGCGGGCCGCGGCGCGGGTGAAGTGGCGCTCTTCGGCGACGGCCACGAAGCCGCGCAGCAGCCGGGGTTCCACATCGCGGGGGATCACCCCGGGAGACTAACAACGAAAGGCGGTGAATCGCCCCGGAACAGGTGTTGGACCGCGGGGCGGGCCACCGCGAGCCTGTTCCCATGCCGTACGCCACCCCGACCCGCAGCCCCCTCATGACCGTCTCGGGCTCCACCCTCGTGCATGCCGCACCGCTCTCGACGCGCCCCTCGCACCGGCCGGTCCGGGAGCCCGGCCCGTACCGGCGGCTGTTCGCCGTGCCCGGGGCGCGCGCGTTCACCGCCGGGAACCTCCTCGCCCGGCTCCCCATGGGGATGTTCGGGATCAGCGCGGTGATGATGATCGCCGGCCAGCGGGGTTCGTACGCGCTGGCCGGCGCCGTCACCGCGACCGGGATGGCGGCCACCGCGCTGGTGGCGCCCTGGACGGCCCGGCTGGTCGACCGCCACGGCCAGGCCCGCATCGCCGTCCCGGCCACGCTGATCGCGGTCCTCGGCTCGCTCTCGCTGGTGCTGAGCGTCCGTACCCACGCCCCCGCCTGGACCCTGTTCGCCTCGTACGCGGCGACCGCCACCACCCCGAACACCGGCGGCATGTCCCGAGCCCGCTGGAGCCACCTGCTGCGCGGGCGCCCCGCCGAACACCACACGGCGATGTCCTTCGAACAGGCCGCCGACGAGCTGTGCTACATGCTGGGCCCGGTCGTCGCGGCCTTCCTCTGCTCGGCCGTCTTTCCCGAGGCCGGCACCCTCACGGGGGCCGCCCTGCTGCTCACGGGGATGCTGCTCTTCACGTCCCGGCGCGCCACCGAGCCCCCGGTGTCGGCGCTGCGCCCGCCCGGCTCGGCGCTGCGCGCGGTGGCGCCGCTGCTGCCGGTGTTCCTCGCCCTCGGCGCGATGTTCGGGGCGATGGAGGTCACCTCGATCGCCCACCTCGGCGCCCTGGGCCTCGGCGCCGCCTCCGGGCCGGTCCTGGCCCTCCAGGCGCTGGGTTCCTGCGCGGCGGGCCTGCGCTACGGCGCCCTGCGCCCGCGGTCCCAGACCACCTGCCTGGCGGCGCTGGCCGGGGCGATGGCCCTGCCCTGGGCGGCGGCGTCGGCGGGCTCCCTGCCGCTGCTGGCCGCGGCGCTCCTCCTGGCGGGCATCGCCACCGCCCCAACGATGGTCACGGCGATGTCCCGCGTCCACCGCGTCACCCCGAAGGGCCGCCTCAACGAGGGCATGACCCTCGCGGTCACCGCGATCCTCGCCGGCATCGCCCTCGGCTCGGCCACGGCCGGCCCCCTGATCGACCACCTCGGCGCCCCGACCGCCTACGCCCTCCCCCCGGCGGCCGCGCTACTGGCCCTGCTCGTCACCGTCCACCCGATCGGAAGAGCCGTACCGGATTCCAGTACCGTCGAGGTACGGAAACCTGGTACGAGTCTCAATCGCGTGGGACGAACCGGGAGCGGACGATGTCGATAAGCGCCAGGGAAGCACGGGCAAGTCTCTTTCCGCTCATCGAGCGCGTGAACACCGACCACGATCCCGTCCGCATCACCTCTCGTCACGGGGACGCCGTCCTGATGTCCGCCGATGACTACGACTCCTGGCAGGAGACCGTCTACCTACTGCGGTCGCCGACGAACGCACAGCGCTTGATGGAGGCGGTCGCCCGCGACCGGGCGGGGCCCCCGCCGTGGCCAAGACCATGGACGAGCTGCGGGAACTGGATCACCCGTCTCGTCGGGGAGATCCAGCGGGACCCGTTCGCCGGGATAGGGAAGCCCGAGCCCCTCAAAGGTGACCTCTCGGGCTATGGGTCCCGCCGGATCGACGACGAGCATCGCCTCGTGTACCGGGCCGATGAGAAGGAAGTGAAGATCCTCAAGGCCCGCTACCACTACTGACCTCCGGGCCGGCCCGGGCGGCCCGACGGGGGCGCCGGCTCCGCCGGCCCCGGCATGACGAAGGCCCCGCAGTCTGACGACTGCGGGGCCTTCGCCCACATGGGATGAGTGGAGATGGCGGGAATCGAACCCGCGTCCAACGGTGCAGAAGCAGGGCTTCTCCGAGCGCAGTCCGCTGCGCTTTTCTCGGCCCCGGAGATCACACGGACAAGTCTCCGACGGGCTCAGTCACTGTTTGGTTTCCCTCAGGCCCCCGTGACCGGGGCTAGAGGTTTAGATCCCTAGTTGACGCCAGGATCCGGACCGGGACCACTTCCGGGCTGACGCTCCTCACAGAGGCTTCAGCTCACTGTTATTAGGCAGCGAGGGTGAAGCGGGAGTTATCGCTCTTGGTGTTGGCGATTATTTTTTGCGACATAGGGTTTACGAGATCATTGCCGCTTCCTCGGCTCGCTTCCCCTGCATCGACATCCGCTGTCGAAACCGATCATCCCCATGTTTTTTTGACAAACCGCGCCACCCGGGGGCGGTGCGGTGCTGAACCCCATGGTACGCGAAGTGGACCACGGGATGCCAGGTGTTTAACCGCGGGTCCGCCGGGCGGGCTACACCGTGCCGCGCTGCTTGCGGCGGATCGCCGAGACCGCGCGGTTCGTCTCGCGGGTGTCCTGCTTCTCGCGCAGCGTCTGGCGCTTGTCGTACTCCTTCTTGCCCTTCGCCAGCGCGATCTCGATCTTCGCCCGGCCGTCCTTGAAGTACAGCGTCAGCGGCACGATCGTGTGGCCGGACTCGTCCGCCTTGCGCTCCAGCTTGTCGATCTCCTCCCGGTGCATCAGGAGCTTGCGCTTGCGCCGGGCGCTGTGGTTCGTCCACGTCCCCTGGCTGTACTCCGGCACGTGCACGTTGTACAGCCAGGCCTCGTTGGCCTCCACCGACACGAAGCCGTCGACGAGGGAGGCCCGGCCCTGGCGCAGGGACTTGACCTCGGTGCCGGTGAGCACGAGACCGCACTCGTAGGTGTCGAGGATCGTGTAGTCGTGCCGCGCCTTCTTGTTCTGGGCGATCAGCTTCCGCCCTTTTTCCTTTGCCATAGTGCGGTCATTTTCGCACTATGGACCCACCCCGAGGCCACCCAATACCCGCAGGGCCCGGTCTTCGGCCCCGTCGGCCGCCGTCAGGTCGGGTTCGATGCCGCGCCCGTCGATGTTCCGGCCCTCCGGGGTGCGGTACGTGCCCACCGTCAGCTCCGCCACCGAGCCGTCCGGGAGCTCCGTCGGCATCTGCACCGCGCCCTTGCCGAAGGTGCGGGTGCCGACCAGGACCGCGCGGCCGCGGTCCTGGAGGGCGCCGGTGACGAGCTCGGCGGCGCTCATCGTGCCCCCGTCGACCAGGGCCACCAGCGGCCGCGCGGTGTCGCCGCCCGGTTCGGCGTACAGGGCGCGCTCGGAGCCCCGTACGTCGTACGTCGCCACGAGCCCGCCGTCCAGGAAGGCGGAGGCGGCCGTGACGGCCTCGGCGACCAGCCCGCCCGGGTTGCCGCGCAGGTCCAGCAGCATCCCCGCACCGGGCGGGGCCGCGCGGACGGCGTCCCGGACGCGCTCGCCCGAGCCCCGGGTGAAGGAGGCGACCTTGACGACGGTGGTGCCGTCCGCGAGCCGCCGTACGGTCACCGGGTCGGCGCTCAGCCGCTCGCGGCGGACCGTCTCGTGGCGGACCGCGCCGTCCCGGCTCAGGTCCAGCACCACCGGGGTTCCGGCCTCACCGCGCAGCATCGCCACCACGTCGGTGACGGGGCGGCCCGTGACGTCCTGGCCGTCGACGTCCAGCAGCCGGTCCCCGGCGCGCAGCCCGGCCCGCGCGGCGGGGCTGTCGGGCTGGACCCGGTCGACCTCGATCCGGCCGTCGCGGCCGCGCCGGGCCCACACTCCGACTCCGGTCCAGTGGCCGTCGAGGTCGTCGGCGAAGGCGGCGTACTCGGCCGGGTCGTAGACGGCGCCCCAGCGGTCGCCGCTGCGGCTGACCTCCTCCTCGGCGGCCCGCTTGCCGGACTTGCCCTCGGCCACGGCCTCGGCGACGGCCCGGGCCACGGCGTCCCGGTCGGCGGTGCCCGCCGTGCGGGGCGCTTCGGCCGCCGCCACCCCCGCCGACCGGGGGGACGCATCGTCCGCACCCCAGCAGCCGCAGCCGGCGGCCGCGGTGACGGCCGCGAGGAAGGCCAACGTCAAAGCGGCCCCGCGACGCAGGTCGCGGGGCCGGAGACAGTGGGCGGGGGGACCCGGCATGGCGCCGAGTCTAGGACAAGGCCCGTGTGCGCACGCTGCGTTGAGCACACCTCACACGGGGGCGCTCGTCACACCTTGAGGTACTTGCGCAACGCGGCGAAGGCCGCCAGCGAGGGCATCAGCAGGCCCACGACCAGCACCAACGGCAGCTTGGTGAGGACGGAGTCCCAGCCGATGAAGTTGATCAGTTCGAGCTTGTGCCGCAGGTCCACCCCGTGGTCGATCACGAAGTACTGCCCGACGCCCAGCATCACGCAGGCGAGCCCCGCGCCGATCAGACCGGCGACGGCCGCCTCCATGATGAAGGGGACCTGGATGTAGAAGCCGGAGGCGCCCACCAGCCGCATGATCCCGGTCTCCCGCCGACGGCTGAACGCCGAGACGCGCACCGTGTTGACGATCAGCAGCAGCGCCACGATCAGCATGATCATCATGATGCCCAGCGCCGCCCAGTTGAGGGTGCCCAGGAGGCTGAACAGGTTGTCCACCTCGGAGCTCTGGTCGGCCACCGACTGCACGCCGTCCCGGCCGGCGAACGCGGACGTGATGACCTGGTACTTCTCCGGGTTCTTGAGCTTGACCCGGAAGGAGTCCGGCATCTGGTCGGGGGTGACGACCGAGGCCAGCGCCGTCTGCCCGTACCGCTCCTTGTAGTGCTTGTACGCCTCGTCCGAGGACTCGTACGTGACGCTCTGCACGAGGTCCATCTTCTTGAGGTCGGCCTCGATCTGCTGCTTCTGCTCGGGGGTCACCGCCCCCTTGGCACAGGCCTTGCTGCCGCCGCCCCCGGCGCCCCCGGCGTCCTTCTGCGCGTCGGCGGCGTCCTGCGCGTCGCTCTTGTTGCAGAGGTAGACGGTGACGTTGACCTTGTCGTACCAGTACCCCTTCATCGCGCTGACCTGGTCGCGCATGAGCAGGGAGCCACCGAACAGGGCCAGCGACAGGGCCACGGAAATGATGACCGCGAAGGTCATGGTGAGATTGCGACGGAGACCGACGCCGATCTCCGACATGACGAACTGGGCGCGCATGGCGTCCTTTCAGTGCTGGTAGCCGTAGACGCCGCGCGACTGGTCGCGCACGAGACGGCCCTGTTCGAGTTCGATGACGCGCTTGCGCATCTGGTCCACGATCTGCTGGTCGTGCGTCGCCATGATCACCGTGGTGCCGGTCCGGTTGATCCGGTCCAGCAGCTTCATGATCCCGACGGAGGTCTGCGGGTCGAGGTTGCCGGTCGGCTCGTCCGCGATCAGCAGGGCCGGGCGGTTGACGAAGGCGCGGGCGATGGCCACGCGCTGCTGCTCGCCGCCGGACAGCTCACCGGGCATCCGGCCCTCCTTGCCGCCCAGGCCCACCAGCTCCAGGACCTGCGGGACGGCCTTGCGGATCTCGCCGCGCGGCTTGCCGATGACCTCCTGCGCGAAGGCGACGTTCTCCGCCACCGTCTTGTTGGGCAGCAGCCGGAAGTCCTGGAACACGGTGCCCAGCTGGCGCCGCATGTGCGGGACCTTCCAGTTGGAGAGCTTGGCGAGGTCCTTGCCCAGGACGTGTACCTGGCCGTGGCTCGCCCGCTCCTCGCGCAGCACCAGCCTCAGGAACGTGGACTTGCCGGAGCCGGAGGAGCCGACGAGGAAGACGAACTCGCCCTTCGCGATCTCCAGAGAGACATCTCTGAGTGCGGGGCGGCTCTGCTTCGGGTAGGACTTGGAGACGCTGTCGAATCGGATCACGGGTGCACCACGGTCGCCGGGAGTAGGTGTGCGTGACCATACGCGAACGGGCGCGGGGTGTGGGCCCGGCATCCGGAGATGCCCGATATGTCCCGGGGCCCCGGGGGACCGAAGCCCGATTGCCCGGACGGGCCGCGCCGAATGTCGCCGAAGCTGGCACAGTGGTAGGGGGAACGGACTCGTTCCCCGCACCGTTGTAGCAGGGGACGAGAGGAGGAGCGCATGACATATGACCGGCTCGTGTGCGCGAACTGCGCCGCACCCGTGAGCCAGGGCCGCTGCCCTGTGTGCCGGGCGAACCGGGAGCGCCTCCAGCAGGAGAGCCCCTTCGCAGGCATGAACCCGATGGCGCTCATCGCGCTGCTGGTGGTGCTGGTCGCCGCCCTGGCGGTGGTGGCCAGGACCGCGTAGTCCTCCGCCGCGTCCCGATCACAGACGTCTGCGCACCACGCGAGACGGCGGGGGCCCGGACACCTCATGGTGTCCGGGGTGACCCGGATGCGGGGGGGGGTGGGGCCCCCCGGGGCGGGGGGGGGGCCCGGAAAACTTTTTGGTGTCCGGGCCCCCGCCATGTCCGGTGGTTACGCGGTCTGCTCCTGCTGCTTGCGCCAGCGGATGCCGGCCTCCAGGAAGCCGTCGATCTCGCCGTCGAGCACCGCCTGCGGGTTGCCGACCTCGAACTCCGTCCGCAGGTCCTTGACCATCTGGTACGGGTGCAGGACGTAGGACCGCATCTGGTTGCCCCAGGAGCTGCCGCCGTCCTTGAGGGCGTCCATCCTGGCCTGCTCCTCCTGGCGGCGCCGCTCCAGCAGCTTGGCCTGGAGCACGTTCATCGCGCTGGCCTTGTTCTGGATCTGCGAACGCTCGTTCTGACAGGAGACCACGATGCCGGTCGGGAGGTGCGTGATGCGCACCGCCGAGTCGGTCGTGTTGACGCCCTGACCGCCGGGGCCGGAGGCGCGGTACACGTCGATGCGCAGCTCGCCCTCGTCGATCTCGACGTGGTCGCTGGACTCGACGACCGGCAGCACCTCGACGCCCGCGAAGGAGGTCTGGCGGCGGCCCTGGTTGTCGAAGGGCGAGATCCGCACGAGGCGGTGTGTGCCCTGCTCGACGGAGAGGGTGCCGTAGGCGTACGGGGCCTTGACCACGAAGGTGGTCGACTTGATGCCGGCCTCTTCCGCGTACGAGGTCTCGTAGATCTCGGTGGAGTAGCCGTGCCGCTCGGCCCACCGCAGGTACATGCGCTGGAGGCGCTCGGCGAAGTCGGAGGCGTCGACGCCGCCGGCCTCGGCGCGGATGTTGACCAGGGCCTCGCGCTCGGCGTACTCGCCGGAGAGCAGGGTCCGGACCTCCATCTCGTCCAGCGCCTTGCGCACGGAGACCAGCTCGGTCTCCGCCTCCGCGAGGGTGTCCGCGTCGTCCATCTCCTGGGCGAGCTCGAAGAGCACCGAGAGGTCGTCGATGCGCCCGCGCAGGGTCTCGGTCTTGCGGACCTCGGCCTGGAGGTGCGAAAGCTTGCTCGTGATCTTCTGGGCGGCCTCCGGGTCGTCCCACAGGGACGGCGCGGCTGCCTGCTCCTCGAGCACGGCGATATCTGCCCTCAGCTTGTCGAGGTCCAGGACGGCCTCGATCGACCCCATGGTCGAGGAGAGGGACTTCAACTCTTCGGAAACATCGACGACTGCCACGGGTCCAGCGTAGCCGGTCCTCCGGCCGCACTCTCCGGCCAGGCCGGTTCGGCCCGTACAGATCAAGGCGGGTACGGGCGTACGCTCACCGTATGACCGTTCTACTCGTGAAGCGCCGCCATGTGGACCACATGCGTGTCACCACCACGAGCTGTCTGCCGCCGGACCTCGCACAAGCCTGATCAGACCCGATCCGACTTCGGTCCTGTACGCGGCTACGCGGCCTCCCGGCGCCACCCTTGCCGACGGCCTTCCCCACCCGCTGCCCCGCCACCTCCGGGGAACAGGACCCCGTGACATCCGAAACGGAGCCGTCATGCCGTCCGCGCACCCTTCTGCCTCCTCCTCCCCGCTCGACTCCGCCGTCCCCTCGCTCGCGGTCATCGACCTGTCCCGGGCGGACGACCCCGCCGAGCGCGCCGACTTCCTCAAGCAGCTGCACGCCGCCGCCCGCGACACCGGGTTCCTGTACCTGACCGGGCACGGCATAAGCGAGGGCGAGACCGCCCGCATCCTGGAGCTGACCCGGGCCTTCTTCGAGCTCCCCGAGGCCGACCGGCTGGCCGTCAGCAACCTGAACTCGCCCCACTTCCGCGGCTACACCCGGATCGGGCACGAGCTGACGGGCGGCTCCTCCGACTGGCGCGACCAGCTGGACGTCGGCGCGGAGCGGCCCGCGCCGGAGCTGGGGCCGGACGACCCGGCGTACCTGTGGCTGGAGGGGCCCAACCAGTGGCCCGAGGCGCTGCCGGAGCTGCGCGAGGCAGTGCTGGACTGGCAGGCGCGGCTCGCCTCCGTCGCGCACCGGCTCCTCCGGGAACTGCTGGCGTCGATCGGCGCCCCGCCGGACTTCTTCGACGCGGCCTTCGCCGAGCGGCCGCACCTGCACACGAAGCTGATCCGCTACCCGGGATCGGCCCCTTCGGGCGCGGACCAGGGGGTCGGCGCGCACAAGGACTACGGCTTCCTGACCCTGCTGCTCCAGGACTCGGTGGGCGGCCTCCAGGTGGTGCGGGACGGGGGCTACGTCGACATCCCGCCGCGGCCGGGGGCGTTCGTCGTCAACCTGGGCGAGCTGCTGGAGATCGCGACGGAGGGCTACCTGACGGCCACCGACCACCGGGTGGTGAGCCCGCCGGGGGCGGTGGAGCGGTTCTCGGTGCCGTTCTTCTACAACCCGCGGCTGGACGCGGTGGTGGAGACGGTGCCGGGCGACTACCTGCGTGCGGCGCCCGGCGTGGCGCACGACGCGTCGAACCCGCTGCACGCCGAGTACGGCCGCAACGAGCTCAAGGGCTGGGTCCGCGCCCACCCCGGGGTGGCGCGCCGCTGGCACCCGGAGCTGGTTCCGGCATAGGGTCGGTCAGGGGCGGGCCGGGGCGGAGTGTTCGACGTCCTTGTCGGCCGGGGCGCCGTCGGAGTTGCCCGACACCGCCAGCCACGTGCCGACGCCGACCGCCGCGGCCAGCGTCACCGCCGACACCGACAGCATCAGCCGGCGCCTGCGCACCGCCTCGGCCCGGTGCCGCGCGGAGCCCGGCCGATGGCCGCCGGCCGGGCGCGGCACCCGGGCGGTGCCCAGCGCGCCCCCCGCCAGCTCGTCCGGGCCCGGCACCCGCATCGAGGTGTGCGTGTCCCGGTTCGAGTCGGTGGCCGAGCCGGGCACGAGCGGCACCACGCCCCGCCTGCGGGTCAGGTCGGCGGGGAGCGCCTCCTCGGCCTCCGCCGGCTCCGGCTCCGCGTCGTCCGGCTCGTCCACGTCCAGCGGCGGCATCCCGGCCAGCAGCGGCAGCAGGTCGCGCAGCCGGGCGGACAGCTCGGAGGCCCGCAGCCGCGAGGCCGGGGCCTTGGCCAGGCACTGCACCATCAGCTGCCACAGCTCGTCCGGGATCCCGGGCAGCGGGACCACCGTCTCGGTGACGTGCCGCCGCAGCACAGCGCCGGGGTGGCCGCCCCCGAACGGGGTGAACCCGGCCAGCAGCTCGTACAGCACGGTGGCCAGCGCGTATATGTCGACCGCCGCCCGCGGGGGCAGGCCCTCCACGATCTCCGGGGCCAGGTAGTCCGGCGTGCCGATGATGCGGGTGCTGGGCGCGGAGGCCCGGCCGGCCCCCGCCCGCCTCGGAGAGTCGATCAGCTTGGCGACGCCGAAGTCGGTCAGCAGCGCGGGATGCGCGCCGCCGGGGCCGAGCGGGCCCTGCATGTCCAGCAGTACGTTCTCGGGCTTCACGTCGCGGTGCACCACGCCCGCCGCGTGGGCGGCCGCCAGCGCGTCGGCGACGTCCGCGACGATGGCCACGGCCGCCTCGGGGGCCAGCCGCCGCTCCCGGTCGAGGCGGGTGCGCAGGTCCGTACCGCGCACGAGGTCCATGACGAGGGCGAGGTCGTCGCCGTCCACGACGAGGTCGCGGACGGAGACGACGTGCGGGTGGTCCAGGCCGAGCAGCGCGCTGCGCTCCTGGACGAAGCGTCCGACCAGCTCCTGGTCGGACGCGAGGTCCTCGCGCAGCAGTTTGACGGCGACGGGCCCGTCCGGCCCCTCGCCCAGCCACACCGTGCCCGCGCTGCCGCGCCCAAGGATCTGGTGCGCGGTGTACCGGCTGCCGATCTTCCGTGCCACGACTGCTCCCTCAGCGGCTGGCGTACGCACCAAAGCTACGCGGCCGGGTGCGGGTTTTAGGCCAGTAGGGGGTCCGATTCGCGGCGACCTTCACTTCTGCGGGCGAAAACACGTCCCAGAAGTCGACAAATCCACGAAGTCGGCAGCAGGACGGTCGTGACGGTGGCTCAGGAACCGCTGCCGCCGGTGGAGTCGCCGAGGCCGGAGATCCAGTCGGAGGCGTCCCGGCCCCAGGACCACAGCTGGTCCCACCAGCCCTTGCCGGTGCCGACCCACTCCTGGAGCGGGGTCAGCTCCCACACCAGCCAGCCCGCCACGAAGAACAGCAGGATCATCACCAGGCAGCCCTTGAGGCAGCCCAGCCCGGGGATCCGGACCGGGTTGGCACTGCGGCGGCGCGGCTCGCGCGGCTCCCGGGGGGCCGGCGGCTGCGGCGGCGGGGCCTGGGGGCGGACCGGCTGCTGCCGGTACTGGGGTTGCTGCTGCTGCGGCTGCTGGTACTGGGGCTGGTACTGGGGAGGCTGCTGGTACTGAGGCGGCGGCTGCGGCTGGTACTGCTGCGGCTGCTGGTACTGCTGCCGCGGCGGCTGCTGCCGGTACGGGGGCTGCTGGGGCTGCGGGGGCGCCTGCCGCTGCGGGCGGCGGCGCAGGGGGTCCTCGTCCGGGCTGAGGTACTGCACCTGCGTCTGCTCGTTGCGGTCCCGGGCGGCCTGCATCTGGGACTGCCACGGGTGCGGCTGGTCCGGCCGCTCCACCGGCGGCATGACGGACGTCGGATCGGCGGCCGGCGCCCCGGTGCTCGGCAGCACGGTCGTCGCGTCGGCACCGCCGACCGGCGGCATCACGCTGGTCATGGCGTTGGGGTCGTAGGCACCCATCGGAGAGGACGCGCCCGCGGGCAGCACCTGGGTCGGGTCCGCGGACCCCGGGGTCGCCGGTACGGGCGCGGGCGAGGGGTCGGGCGCGAGCAGGGCGCCGACACCGAGCGCGGCCTCCACCTCGGCGGGCGAGGAGTGCACGCCGATGCCGGAGGCGACCACGCGCAGGCCGCGCGCCAGGCTCTCGGCGCCGGGACGCTCGTCCGGCTCCTTGCGCAGGCAGTGCCGGATCACCGTCCAGACCGGCTCGGGCAGGCTCGGCGGGCGCTGCGGCTCCTCGCTGAGGTGGCGGTGGAGCACTTCGAGCGCCGTACCGCCGGCGAACGGCGGGCGGCCGGTGACGAGTTCGTAGAGCAGGATCCCGGCGCCGTAGATGTCGACGGCGGAGGTCTGCGGGCGGCCCTCGGCGGACTCGGGCGCGACGTAGGCGGGAGTGCCGACGAACTCGTGCGTGCGGGTCAGGCCCGGGGAGTCGGCGAGGCGGGCGATGCCGAAGTCCGTGAGCATCGGCTTCATCTGGCCGTGGCGCTCGTCGAGCAGGACGTTGGCGGGCTTCAGGTCCCGGTGCACGACGCCGTCGGCGTGGCTGGCGGCGAGGGCGTCCGCGATCTGCGCGGTCAGCAGGCTCGCGGCGACGGGGCTGAACGGACCGTTCTCACGGATGTACCGGTGCAGGTCGGGACCGTCGATCAGGTCCATGACCAGGGCCAGCAGGTCGCCCTCGACGACGAGGTCGCGCGTGCGGACGATGTTGGGGTGCGTCAGGCGCAGCAGGACCGAACGTTCGCGCAGGAAGCGCATGACGATGTCCGGGTCCTGGGCCAGCTCCTCCTTGAGGACCTTGATGGCCACGGTCTCGCCGGGCTGCCCGGCGACGGCCGCCTCCGCGCCGGCGGTCTCCCTCTGGCGGGCCCGCCAGACGGTACCCGTGGCGCCGCGCCCGAGGGGCTCCTCAAGCAGGTACTTGCTGCCCACTGGCCGCACGTCTCGCGCTCCCCTGCTGTCGTGTTTCTGTCGTCTGGTTTCGGATGATTCCGAGCTGTGTTTTCCGGCCCACTCTAGGGGGTGTCCCGGGGGAAGACGCCGGGCGACGGAGGTTGGTTGCCGCACATATGTGCGAAGGGTGAGTTTTGCGGGGTATGCCGGAGGCGATTTTCGGCAGGCCGTTGACCGTATGTGTGCGATGAGCGCGCGGGGCGATGATCAATCAAGATCATTTATTGCCGGGGTCCGGGCGTGTTGTCGGTGACAGGTGCGAGGATGCACCCGTACGGAAAGCCGGGACGGGAGCCCTGCCTTCCGGCAGACCTGACCGGACGACGCGTCCGTGCCGGGCGGGGGGTGATCGGGCGGGCTCGCCCGGCCGTTCCCTCTCCCGGGCGCGCGCACCGTGCACTGCGCTCCGCGCAGAAGGGACCGCTGACGGCGATGCAGATCCGGCTGACCGTCCTCGGGTCGCGCAGCGGCCACCAGACCGCGACCGCACCCGCCGGCTGTGACGTGCTCGTCACCGCGCCCGCCGGTACCGCGCTGGCCGCGGTGGCCTCGGCGCTCGCGGCGACCGTGGGCGGCCCGGACACGGGGGGCACGGTGGTGCTGTACGCGGGCGCCGAGCGGCTCGACCCGCAGCGCCGGATACTGGGCGAACCGCCGCTGGTGGACGGGGCCGTGCTGGCGCTGCACGTGCCGGTACCGGACGTCGTGCCGGCGCTGCCCGAGGAGGGGCTGGACGCGCCGCAACTGCGGGTGGTGGCCGGTCCGGACGCGGGCGGGGTGCACCTGCTGCACCCCGGGGCGGTCCGGATCGGGCGCTCGTCGGACGCGGACGTACCGCTGGACGACCCGGACGTGTCGCGGCTGCACTGCGCGGTGACGGTGCGGGCGGACGGGCGCGTGACGGTGGCCGACCTCGGCTCGACGAACGGCACGACGCTGGACGGCGTCCCGGTGGGGGCCCGGGCGGTACCGCTGGCCCCGGGGGCGCTGCTGCGCATCGGCGAATCGACGCTGCGGCTGGCCGCGGGGGGCACGGAGTCGATCCTGCCGCTGACGCCGGACATGGAGGGCCACCTGGCCCTGCCGGGGGTCTCCGACGGAGGGCGGGGGGCGGCCGCGGGCGACGGCGGTCCGGGCGCGGCCCGGCCGGATACGGGCGCCCAGAGCGCCCCCGGCGCGGAGACGCCGAACCACTACGACCGACGCGGCGCGGGAACGTACAGCAACCCGGAGGCGGCCCGGCCGGATACGGGCGCCCAGAGCGCCCCCGGCGCGGAGACGCCGAACCACTACGACCGACGCGGCGCGGGCGCGTACAGCGACCCGGGCGCGGCCCGGCAGGCCTCGCGCGGCCAGGGCGCGGCGGGCTACGGCGACCCGGGCGGGCCCGAGGCGGGGGCGTACGAGAGGGCGGGGCGGGGTGGCCCGCCGGGGCGGATCCCCCACCCCGCCCCTTCCCGAAACGGGGGCTCCGCCCCCGACCCCGCTCCGGGGCTCCGCCCCGGCACCCAGTCCGCCGGCTCGCCCGGCGGAGCGTGGACCGGCCCCGCGCCGGAGGCAGCGCGTGGCGGGCACCACTCCGGCGCGTCCCGCACGGCGTGGCCCACCGCCGGCCGGCACACCGGAGGCCCGGCGCAGCCCGCCCCCGCCCCCGAAGGGCCGGGCACGGACCGCACCCCCGCCGCACCGCACGCTTCCGCCGGCGGCCACCCCGGCAACGCCGGTACCGCGTGGTCGGCCCACGCCACGGAGGGACCGGACACCCCCGCCGCACCGCACGCTTCCGCCGGCGGTCAGCCCGGCCACCCCGGTGCGGGCCGGCCCGCCCACGCCCCCAACGGGCGGGACGCCTCCGCCGGAAGCAACACCCCGGAGGGACCGGGAACCCGGCCCGCCGGTGCCCCCGGCGACCCGGCGCCGCACCACGCGCACAGGCGGGACGGCGCAGCCGCCCGTCCGGCTCCGCAGGGGCCGGGAGCCCAGTACGGCGGCGCCCCGCGCCATGAAGCCCCCGGCCCAGGCGGCGCAGCCGCCCGCTCCGCGCCGGAGGGGGCCGCGATCGTCGGCGGGGCACCGAGGATGGGGGCGCCGGCCGCCGTGTGGCCCACCGCCGGGGGGTCCGTCGTGCCCGCCGGAGCTGGGCGGCGGCGTGGGATCGGGGCCTGGGCGCGCAAGTGGGTGCGCGGCGAGGACATCGCCGAGCCCGCCGTCGAGGCCGAGGCCCCGGCCGCCGTGCCGCCCGCCGCCGACGACCCCGCCGCGCTGCTGCTCGCCGCCCTCGGCCCCACCGGCCGGCTCTGGTCCCGCCCGCCCGGCGCCCTCGACGTCGGCCTCGGCGCCGGCAGCCGCGTCGACCTGCGCGAAGCCGGCGCGCTCGGCATCGCGGGGCCGCGCGCCCGCCGCACCGGCGTCGCCCGTTCCGTGATCGCCCAGCTCGCCGCCCTGCACTCCCCCGCCCGGCTGGAGATCGTGCTGCTCGCGATGGACGCCACCACGGACTGGAGCTGGCTCGGCTGGCTCCCGCACGTCCGCCCCGCCCACGGCCAGCACTGCCGCCTGCTGCTGGCCCACGACCGCGAACAGGCCGCCGCCCGCACCGGCGAGCTGACCCGGCGCCTCGACGACAGCCCCCTCGGCACCGGCTGGGCCACCGCCGGGTCCGACGCCGTACGCCGGGCTGCGGCCGCGTACGAGGGCCCGTACACCCTCGTCGTCCTCGACGGCGACCCCGGCACCGGCCACCTGCGCGAGGTCACGGCCCGGCTGACCTCGCACGGACCCGCTGCCGGCATCCACCTCCTCGCGCTCGCCGAGGCCCCGGCCGCCACGCCCGCCAGCCCCCTGGCCGAGACGTACGAGGCCGCCTGCGCGAGCACCCCCGCCTTCCGGGCCTGCGGCGCGGCCGCCGTGCTCAGCGGCGAGGTCGCCACCGCCGTACGGACCTTCCCGGTCAGCGGCGGCAAGCCGGTCCGACCCGGCGAGACCGCCGTCGCCGACGCCGTCTCCGCCGCCTGGGCGGAGCGGTTCGCCCGCGCGCTGGCCCCGCTGCGCGCCGAGCCGGCCGCCGCGGGCGGCTACCGTCCGGCCGCCGCCAGCCTGCCCCAGACCTCCCGGCTGCTCGACGAGCTCGGCCTGGCCCGGGCCACCCCGGCCTCCCTGATGGCCCGCTGGGCGGCCGGTACCGGGCAGGGACAGACCGTCGGCGGCCTCGCCGAGGTCGTGCTCGGCGCCGGCCGGCGCGGCCCCGTCGGCGTGGAGCTGGTCCACGACGGTCCGCACCTGCTCATCGAGGGCCCGCCGGGCAGCGGCCGTACGGAGCTGCTGCGGTCCGTCGCCGCCTCCCTGTGCGCCGCAGCCCGCCCCGACCGGCTCGGCCTCCTGCTGATCGACGGGGCCGGCGGCGAACGCGGCGAGGGGCTGCTGCCCTGCACCGAGCTGCCGCACGTGTCGGCGCACCTGGTCGCCTCCGACCCGCTGCGCATGCGCGAGTTCGCCCAGGCCCTGGGCGCCGAACTCAAGCGCCGGCACGAGCTGCTGGACGGGGTGACGTTCGCCGACTGGCACGCCCGGCGCGAGGTCTCGGACCGGATGGTCTCGCCCCGCCGGCCCGCCCCGGAAGAGGGCCAGAGCGCCGCCCGGGCCGCGGGCACGATCGACGGCGAGGACTCCCAGCGCACCGGGACCCTGCGGCTGCGCGCCTCGGCCCCTCGTACCGCGGCCCCCGCCGGGCCCGGCCCGCTGCCGCGCCTGGTGGTCCTCGTGGACGACTTCGACGCGCTGGTCGCGCCCGGCCTGGGCAGTACGGGCCGGCCGGCGGCCGGTTCGGTGGTGCGGATCCTGGAGGGCCTGGCCCGCGAGGGCGGCCGGCTCGGGGTGCACCTGGTGGCCACCAGCGCCCGTCCCGACCGCACCGCCGGGACGGAACCGGCCCGGCTGGCCTCCCTGCGGGTGGAGCTGGAGGCCCCCGACCAGCCGGGTCCCGGCCGGGGCCTGCTGCACCACGCCGACGGCCGGACGGTCCCCTTCCAGGGCGGCCGGGTCACCGGCCGGATCCCCCGGACCGCCACGTCGAGGCCGACCGTGGTCCCGGTGGAGTGGGAGCGGATGGGTGATCCACCGGCCCGCCGTCCCGTCCGCGAGCTGGGCAACGGCCCGACGGACCTGGCACTGCTGGCCAGTGCCCTGGACCGGGCCTCGCACCTGGTCTCCGCGATACCGGTCCTGTTCCCGGCGGCCCCCTGAGTCCGCCCCTCCCCGCATGGCGCACCCCCACCCGGCCCCCTCAACCCCGTGACGCGGTATTGCGGGGGTGCGCCGCTCGGCGTAGACCTTGTGGCACGGAACACACCACGAGCACACCGGCATCGGGGGCAGAGCCATGCGCAGGGAGCACGGAACCGGCCACACGGAAGCCCGCAGGGGGCGCCAGGGGAGCCGCCGTAAGAGGGCACGCGGCTGGGCGGCCCTGCTGGCGACGGGCACGCTCGCGCTCACCGCGTGCGGCGGCGGCGACAAGGCGGACGCCCCGTCGGGCGCCGGGCCATCCGCCAGTCCGCGGGTGGCGTTACCGCAGCTGACCGGCGAGAAGCTGGAGGTCGCGGCGGTCTGGACGGGCCCGGAGCAGGCCAACTTCACGAAGGTCCTCAAGGAGTTCGAGAAGCGCACGGGCGCCACCGTCACCTTCGTTCCCGCCCAGGACCCGATCGTCACCTTCCTCGGTACGAAGATCGCGGGCGGCCAGCCGCCGGACGTGGCGCTGCTCCCGCAGGTCGGGGCGCTGGTCTCGGCGGTGCAGAACAAGTGGGCGCAGCCGGTGGGTCCGGAGGCCAAGGCCGAGCTGGAGAAGAACTACTCGCAGGGCTGGAAGAGGCTGGGCGCGGTCGACGGCACCCAGTACGGCGTGTACTACAAGGCGGCCAACAAGTCGCTGGTCTGGTACAACGCGAAGGCCTTCGAGGCGGCGGGCGTACAGCCGCCGAAGACGTGGAAGGACCTGATCGCGGCGGCGGACACGCTCTCGGCGTCCGGCACCCCGGCGGTGTCGGTGGCCGGTGCGGACGGCTGGACGCTGACGGACTGGTTCGAGAACGTCTACCTGTCCCAGGCGGGCCCGGAGAAGTACGACAAGCTGGCGAAGCACGAGATCAAGTGGACGGACGACAGCGTCAAGCAGGCGCTGACGACGCTCGCCGAGCTGTTCGGCCGCAAGGACTACCTTGCGGGCGGCCAGAGCGGCGCGCTGGCGACGGAGTTCCCGAAGTCGGTGACGCAGACCTTCACCGGCGGTGACCGGCCGGCGGCCGCGATGGTCTTCGAGGGTGACTTCGTGGCGGTGAACATCGCGCAGACGCAGGCGAAGGTCGGCGAGGACGCGCTCGTCTTCCCGTTCCCGGCGGTCGGCAGCGGCAAGGCGCCCGTCGTCTCCGGCGGTGACGTGGCGGTCGCGCTCAAGCAGTCCAAGGGCGCGCAGGCGCTGCTGACCTTCCTGGCTTCGGCGGACGCGGCGGAGATCCAGGCCCGCGAGGGCGGTTTCATCTCGCCGAACAAGTCGGTGGACCCGGCCGCGTACCCGAACGACATCCAGCGCGGCATCGCGAAGGCGCTGATCGCGGCGGGCGACGACTTCCGCTTCGACATGTCGGACCAGGCTCCGGCGGCCTTTGGCGGGACGCCGGGCGCCGGTGAGTGGAAGGACCTCCAGGACTTCCTGGCGAACCCGTCGGACGTGGCGGGCACACAGGCGAAACTGGAGGCGGACGCGGCCAAGGCGTTCGGGAACTGACCCGGTGGCGACCCCCGACGTCTCACGGGCGGGGGAGGTCAGGCGCCGCCGCCTCATAGCGGCGGCGTTCCTGCTCCCCGCGCTGGTCCTGCTGGGTGCGCTCGTGGTGCACCCCATCGGGTACTCGCTGTACCGCAGCTTCTTCGACCGCTCGGGCGACACGTTCGTGGGCGGCGACAACTACGTGCAGATACTGCGGGACGACACGATCCGTACCGCGCTGAAGAACACGGCGCTGTGGGTGGTGCTGGCCCCGACCACCGCCACCGCGCTCGGGCTGGTCTTCGCGGTGCTCACCGAACGGGTGCGCTGGGGGACGGCGTTCAAGCTGCTGGTGTTCATGCCGATGGCGATCTCGATGCTGGCGGCGGGCATCATCTTCCGGCTCGTCTACGACCAGGACCCCGACCGCGGTGTCGCGAACGCCGTGTGGGTGGGGGTGCACGACACGTTCGCCCAGTCCTCGGCCTTCCCCAAGGCGCGCCCGGGCCGGGACTCCCCGCTGGTGGCGGCCGCGGGCGGCGCGTTCGAGACCCGTGACCCGGTACGGGCGGGCGCGCCCGTGCTGGTGCCGCTGGTCGGCGTGGCCCCGGACGCGCTGCCCGAGGGAACCCGTACGGCCAGGGCCCCCGCCGCCGAGCCCGGCAAGGTCACCGGGACGGTCTGGCAGGACTTCACCCGGGGCGGCGGCGGCCGGACGAACACGGTCGACCCCACGGAGCCGGCCCTGGCGGGGATGCGGATCGAGGCGGTCAAGGACGGCCGGGTGGTGGAGACGGCGACGGCCGGCCCCGACGGCACCTTCACCCTGTCCGCGAAGGCCGACGGGGCGCGGCTGCGGCTGCCCGCGTCGAACTTCCGCGAGGCGTACGCGGGCGTGGCGTGGCTGGGTCCGACGCTGGTGACCCCGGCGGTGATCGGGGCGTACGTGTGGATGTGGGCCGGGTTCGCGATGGTGCTGATCGGGGCGGGGCTGGCCGCCGTACCGCGCGAGCTGCTGGAGGCGGCGCGGGTGGACGGGGCGAACGAGTGGCAGGTGTTCCGCCGGATCACCGTGCCGCTGCTGGGGCCCGTACTGGCGGTCGTCCTCGTCACCCTCGTGATCAACGTGATGAAGATCTTCGACCTGGTGTTCGTGATCGCGCCGGGCGCGGTGCAGGACGACGCGAACGTGCTCGCGCTCCAGCTGTACCGCACGTCCTTCGGTACGGACGCCGACCAGGGGCTGGGCAGCGCGATCGCCGTGCTGCTGCTGGTGCTGGTGGTGCCGGTCATGCTGTACAACATCCGCCGGATGCGCCGGGAGGCCCGCCGATGAGCGCCGCACCGTGGTCCCGGTCGTCGAAGGGCGTGGCGGCCCGGGTGGCCGGCGGAGCCCTCCGGGTCTTCCTGGTCCTCGCGGGCCTGTTCTGGCTGCTGCCGACGCTGGGCCTGCTGATCTCCTCGTTCCTTTCGTCCACCGACCTGAACGACGGCGGCTGGTGGCAGGTGCTGAGCGCGCCGTCCCGGCTGACCGCCGACAACTATGCGCACCTGCTGTCCAACGAGACGATCACCGGCTCGCTGCTGAGCACGGTCGCGATCACCGTCCCGGCGACCGTGCTCGTCGTCACGCTGGGCGCGCTGGCCGGGTACGCGTTCGCCTGGCTGGAGTTCCCCGGCCGGGACTGGCTGTTCCTGATCGTCGTGGGACTGCTGGTGGTTCCCGTGCAGGTGGCGCTGATCCCGGTGTCGGAACTGTTCGGCGCCATCGGGCTGTTCGAGACGACGGCCGGGGTGGTGCTGTTCCACACCGCCTTCGGGCTGCCGTTCGCGGTGTTCCTGCTGCGGAACTTCTTCGCGGAGATCCCGCGCGAGCTGCTGGAGGCGGCCCGGCTGGACGGTGCGGGCGAACTGCGGCTGTTCGCCCGGGTGGTGCTGCCGCTGGGCGGTCCGGCGATCGCCTCGCTGGCCATCTTCGAGTTTCTGTGGGTGTGGAACGACATGCTGGTGGCGCTCGTGTTCGCGGACTCCACGCATCCGCCGGTCACCGTCGCGCTCCAGCAGCAGGTACGGCAGTTCGGCAACAACATCGACGTGCTCGCGCCGGGCGCGTTCCTGTCGATGGTGGTGCCGCTGGTCGTCTTCTTCGCCTTCCAGCGGCAGTTCGTGTCGGGGGTGACGGCCGGGGCGATCAAGTGACCCGCCGCAAAAGGTGGTGATCATGCGGTTGACGTGCGTCGTTGACGCTGGGTAACCCGAATGCGCCCGGGTGCGTAACCCGGTCGCCGCACGGGGGGTTGCTGGGCCATATGCCCGCGCCGACCCCTGGATGTGCCGTGCCCCGGTTCAGCGTCATCGTGCCCGCGTACAAGGTTCAGGCGTACCTCCAGGAGGCTCTGGATTCGGTGCTTTCCCAGTCGTACGGGGACCTCGAACTGATCGCCGTCGACGACGCCTCCCCCGACGCCTGCGGCGTGCTCATCGACGAGTACGCGGCCCGGGACCCGCGGGTGAGCGCCGTGCACCTGGAGCGCAACCTCGGCCCGGGCCCGGCCCGCAACGCGGGCCTGGCCCGGGCCACCGGCGACTACCTGGTCTTCCTCGACGGCGACGACACCCTGGCGCCGGGCGCCCTGCAGGCCGTCACCGACCGGCTCAAGGACACCGGCTCCCCGGACGTCCTGGTCTACGACCACGCACGCGCCTGCCGGACCGGCGAGCTGGTGCGCGACCGGCGCTCGCACCGCCTGTCGCAGGACGGCCCGGCCGGCTTCCGCCTCGCCGACCGGCCCGCGCTGCTCGGCATGCCGATGGCGGTGTGGGACAAGGCGTACCGCCGCGAGTTCGTGGAGCGCGCGGGCCTGCGCTTCCCGCCCGGTCTCTACGAGGACATCCCCTGGACCTACCGGGCGCTGCTGGAAGCCGAGTCCCTCGCCGTGCTCGACCGGGTGTGCGTGCACCACCGCCGGCGCCGCACCGGTTCGGTGCTGACCACCCGCACCCGCCGGCACCTCGACGTCTTCGACCAGTACGAGCGCGTCTTCGCCCACCTCGCCGGGCGGCCCGGACCGGCACGCTGGCAACCGGTGGCGCACCGGCGGATGGCGGAGCACTTCTGCGCCCTGTACGCGGACCCGCGCCGGCTGCCGCGCGGGAGCCGGGCCGAGTTCTTCCGCCGGGCGTCCGCGCTGCTGCGCCGCCACCGGGGCCGGGGGCCGCAGCCGCGGCCCGTGTCGCTGTCGCGCACCGACCGGGTGCGGCACGCCCTGATGCGGCTGGGGCTGCGCCGCACCTACCGGCTGCTGTCCGCGCTCCGCTCGGCGGGTCCGGTGGTCGCGGACGGCGCCTCGGCGGCGGGGCGCGGGCTGCGCGAGGCGGCGCTGCGCCTGCACTACCGCATCCAGCGGACGCTGCCGCTGCGCCCGGAGCTGGCGGTGTTCTCCGCGTACTGGCACGGCGGCTACGCCTGCAACCCGGCGGCGATCGAGGCGAAGCTGCGCGAGCTGGCGCCCCGGATGCGCACCGCCTGGATCTGCGACGCCGCCCACGCGGCGACGCTCCCGCCGCAGACGGCCGCGCTCCGGCCGGGTTCGGCCGCGTACTGGACCGCGCTGGCCCGCGCGACGTACCTGACGACGAACGTCAACTTCGAGCGGGCCCTGGTCAAGCGCCCCGGCCAGGTCCTGCTCCAGACCCAGCACGGCACCCCGCTCAAGCGGGTCGGCCTTGACCTCCAGGACCGGCCGGCGGCCGCCCCGACGACGGACTTCGCTGGCCTGCTGCGCGGCGCCGACCAGTGGGACTACCTGCTCTCCGCGAACCGGCACTCGACGCTGGTGTGGGAGAAGGCGGTCCCCGCCCCGTACACGACGCTGGAGTACGGCTATCCGCGCAACGACGTCTTCCTGCGGGCCACCGCCCGCGAGGTGGCCGAGCTGCGCGCCCGGCTCGGCATCCCGGCGGGCTCGACCGCGATCCTGTACGCGCCCACGCACCGCGACTACCGGCGCAGCCGGCCGCGGCACCTGGACTTCGGGCGGGTCCTGCGCGACCTGGGCCCGCGCTTCACGATCCTGGCCCGCGACCACCTGACGTACGCGGGCGCGGGCCCGGAGCCCGACGGCCACCCGCGGCTGGTGGACGTCAGCGGCCACCCGTCGGTGGAGGAGCTCTGCCTCGCCTCGGACGCGTTGGTGACGGACTACTCGTCGCTGATGTTCGACTACGCGGTCCTGGACCGGCCGATCGTGATCCACGCGGAGGACTGGGAGGCCTACGAGGCGGCCCGCGGCACGTACTTCGACCTGCGCGACGCTCCGCCGGGGGCGGTCGCCCGGACCGAGGACGAGCTGGTGGACATCTTCGCCACCGGGCATTGGCAGGGCTCGCGCTCGGCGCAGCTGCGCGCCGCGTTCCGTTCCCGCTTCTGTACGTTCGACGACGGTCACGCGGCCGAGCGGGTCGTGCGCCACGTCTTCCTGGGGCAGTCCGCGCCGCTGCCGGCCGTGGTCCCGCCGGAGGACCGCAGGCCCGCGCCCCCGGCCCGGTCGTCGCCGACGCCTTCGCCGTCCGCAGAGCTCACCCCGAGCCCGGCCCTCTGGCCCTAGGCGGCGGCCTTCAGGCCCGCCACCACCGACCGGGCCAGTTCGTCCAGGTACGCGGCCGGGACCGCGTCGCGGACCACGACCTGGCGCCAGTACAGCGGGCCGATCGCCAGGTCCAGCGCCCGGCCCGGGTCCGTGCCCGGCGCCAGTTCGCCGCGGGCGACGGCCTCGGAGACGATCCCCTCCGCCATGCCCCGCTCGCCCGCGAGCAGCGCGCCGCGCACCGCGTCGGCGATCTCGGGCTGGCGCGCCGCCTCCACGAGCAGGTCGGGGATCACCGCCGACGCCACGGGGTGGCGCAGTACGTGGGACATGACCTCCAGCAGGGCCCGTACGTCGCCGTACAGCGAGCCCGTCGCCGGTACCGGGAGCCCGTCGGCCGCGAAGGCGCCGACCAGGTCCAGTACGAGGTGCAGCTTCGACTTCCAGCGCCGGTAGACGGCCGTCTTGCCGACCCCCGCCCGCCGGGCGATGCCCTCGATCGACATCCGGGCGAAGCCGACCGTCGCGAGTTCCTCCAGGACCGCCGCCCGAATCGCGCGGGTGACGTCCTCGCGCAGGACGGCCGCGCCGGCGGGGGCGCGGCGGGCGGGCGTGGGCTCGGCGGCGGGCTCGGACACGTGGGCGGCGGGCTCGGAGGTCATGGCACAGAGCATAACGGCGCAGGGCGGCACCGGTCCGTCACGACGATACGGTTGCGTCTCAACGCCAGGGGACCTACCCTCAGCGTCACGACGATACGTAACCGTTCCGTCCGACGTCCGACGTGTCTCCCCGTCGAAAGCGACCCCGTGACCGTGACCGTGCCCCCCGTGACCGCACCGCCGCCCCAGACACCGGCAGGCGTGACAGCGGAACCGATGACACCGCAAGAGCTGGCGGCCGCCCACGGCCTGACCCTCAGCGGCGCCCGTCCCAGCCTCCCCCGCTACGTCGCACAGCTGTGGGAGCGCCGCCACTTCGTGACGGCGTACGCCACCGCCCGCATGCAGGCCACGTACAGCACGGCCCGGCTCGGCCAGGTGTGGCACCTGGCCACGCCGCTGCTGAACGCGGCCGTCTACTACTTCATCTTCGGCGTGATCATGAACGCCGGACACCAGGTCGCCGACTACATCCCCTTCCTCATCACCGGCGTGTTCGTGTGGGACTTCATCGGAAGCTCCATCAACACCGGCACCCGCGCCGTCCACAGCAACCTCGGCCTGGTCCGCGCCCTGCACTTCCCGCGCGCGGCCCTGCCCCTGTCCACGGTCATCCAGCTGTTCCAGCAGCTGCTCGTCACCATGGGCGCACTGGCCGTCCTGCTGCTGGCCCTGGGCCAGACACCGGGGCCGTCCTGGCTCCTCGCGGCCCCGGCCCTGCTGCTGTGCGCCGTGTTCTGCGCCGGCTGCGCCCTGGTCATGGCGCGCATCGGCAGCAAGAACCCGGACGTCAGCCAGCTGATGCCGTTCATCCTGCGCACGTGGATGTACTCCTCGGGCGTGATGTGGTCCATCGAGCAGACGCTCAAGTCGGACCACCTGCCGCACTGGGTGACGACGGCCCTCCAGCTCAACCCGGCGGCCGTCTACATCGACCTGATGCGCTTCGCACTGATCGACAGCTTCAAGGCGGGCTCGCTCCCGCCCCACGTGTGGCCGATCGCCATCGGCTGGGCCCTGCTCGCGGGCCTCGGCGGCTTCGTCTTCTTCTGGAAGGCAGAAGAGGAGTACGGACGTGGCTGACACCGCCATCCCCACCGTCATCGCGGACGATGTCCACGTCATCTACAAGGTGTACGGCACCGGCACCCGCAAGGGCGGCGCGACCGCCGCACTGAGCCGGATCATCTCCCGCAAGCCCGCCCCCGGCGTCCGCGAGGTGCACGCCGTCAAGGGCGTCAGCTTCACCGCGTACAAGGGCGAGGCCATCGGCCTCATCGGCTCCAACGGCTCGGGCAAGTCCACCCTGCTCGCGGCGATCGCCGGCCTCCAGCCCGTGGCCCGCGGCCGCGTCTACTCGCACGGCCAGCCCTCGCTCCTCGGGGTGAACGCCGCCCTGATGAACGACCTGACGGGCGAGCGCAACGTCATACTCGGCGGCCTCGCGATGGGCATGTCCAAGCAGCAGATCCACGAGCGCTACCAGGACATCGTCGACTTCTCCGGCATCAACGAGAAGGGCGACTTCATCTCCCTGCCGATGCGCACCTACTCCTCCGGCATGGGCGCCCGGCTGCGCTTCTCCATCGCCGCCGCCAAGGACCACGACGTCCTGATGATCGACGAGGCCCTGGCCACCGGCGACGCCGCCTTCCAGCGGCGCAGCCAGGACCGCATCGCGGAACTGCGCAAGAGCGCCGGCACCGTCTTCCTCGTCAGCCACTCCATCGGCACCGTCCGCGAGACCTGCGACCGGGCGATCTGGCTGGAGTCGGGGGTCCTGCGCATGGACGGCCCCGCCGAAGAGGTCTGCGACGCCTACGAGGCCTTCACCCGGTCCGGCTGAGACCCACGGGAAAAGCGGGCGGCCCCGGGGAACTTGATCAGGCCGAAGAC
>NZ_JBSGYT010000021.1:0-119529 GCF_053610645.1 Streptomyces sp. NPDC054883
CCGGAGTTCCGGTCGCGGGGCCCTTCCCGCATCCCGTGCGCGGTCGGGCCGTACGCGGCTACGGAGCCTGCGGCGCGCCCCACTCGCGGGCCCGCAGCGGCATCCCGGACACCCCGCCGCTCCCGGGACGGACCGCGAGGACCTGGTTGACACCGAGCCGGTTGTGCTCGAAGCCGAGCGCGGAGGCCGCCATGTAGAGCAGCCACACCCGGGCGCGGCCGGGCGAGGTCAGCCGGACGGCCTCGTCCCAGTGCCGCTCCAGCCGGGCCACCCAGGCCCGCAGCGTCAGCGCGTAGTGCTCGCGCAGCGCCTCGACGTCGCGCACCTCGAAGCCGGCCCGCTCCAGTTCGCCGACGGTGGTGCCGATCGGGGAGAGTTCGCCGTCGGGGAAGACGTAGGCGTCGATGAACTCGTCGACCCGGTAAGCCTCTTCGTCCGGCTCCGGCGGCCGGGCGATCTGGTGGTTCAGCAACCGGCCGCCGGGGCGGAGCAGTTCGTGCAGGGTGCGGGCGTACTCGCGGTAGCGGGCGGCGCCCACGTGCTCGGCCATGCCGATCGAGGAGATCGCGTCGTACGGGCCGTCCTTGACGTCCCGGTAGTCCTGGATCCGGATGTCGATCCGGTCGGCCAGGCCCTCCTCGGCGACCCGCTTGCGCGCGTAGACGGCCTGCTCCTGCGAGAGCGTGACCCCGGTGACCTGGGCCCCGTACTCGCGGGCCGCGTGCAGGGCCATGGAGCCCCAGCCGCAGCCCACGTCGAGCAGCCGCTGTCCCGGGGCCAGGTCGAGCTTGCGGCAGACCAGGTCGAGCTTGGCGCGCTGGGCGTCCTCCAGGGTGCCGCCGGGGCTCCAGTACGCGCAGGAGTACACCATCGAGGGGCCGAGGACGTGCTCGTAGAAGGCATTGCCGACGTCGTAGTGGTGGCTTATCGCCCGGCGGTCGCGGCCCTTGCTGTGGATGGCGCCCCCGCGGCGGACGGACTCCTCCGGGGGCGGTGCGGGCGCCGGCCAGGGCCGGGCCAGAGTGATGAGGTCGCGTACGGCGGCCCGTGCCTCGGGGTCGCGCAACAGCATGGCGGTGCCGGCGGTGCCGGCGGCGGCGGCGGGCAGGTGGGGGCGCAGCGCGGCGAGTCCGGCGAGCCCGGTGGTGGCGGGCTTCGCGACCGGCGCGGGGGCGGGTCCGCGCTCCCAGAGCAGTCCGGCCACCCGGTCCAGCAGCTCGAACAGGTCCCCCTCGACGGTCAGGTCACCGGCCACCCAGGCGCGGGCCAGCCCCAGCTCGCCCGGCTTCCACAGCATGCGGCGCAGCGCCCGGCGGTGGTTGAGGACCAGCGTGGGGCCGGTGGACGGGCCGGCCTCGCTGCCGTCCCAGGCTCGTATGCGCACGGGCACAGGGGCGCCCAGCAGGGTTTCGGCGAGAGCGGCCAGCCGCGGCGCGGCGTCGGTCATGGCAGGCACCTCCATAAGTTCCGACCGAACGGCCTACCCATTTCCGGCGGTGGTTAGGCCCTGTCCGGACGATCTTCGCGGAGGCGGCTCAAGGAACGCCCCAGGACGGCACGAGGGCGTGGTGCAGGGGACCGGGGGGTGCGGAGGTCACGGGAGCGCCGGAAGGGGCTGGGAAGGGCGCGAGGGGCCCTTGAGCAGGCGGTTCGCGGGCCCCCCGAGCGGGCACGGGAGCCGCAGGGGGGCACAGGGCCGCCGGGTGCCGGAGACGCCGAAAGGGGCCGCCCGCACCACGGATGGCGGGCGGCCCCTTCGGGGACGTGCTGGTCGTACTCAGGGTGAAGCGGCTCGCGCCGCGTCAGGAGGCCTTGGCCTTCTGGGCCGGAGCCTGGGCGGCGGCCGGGGCCGGCGCCGGCTTGGCGGCCTCGTAGAACTCCTCGCGCGGGGACTCGAGCGCTCCGAGGGAGACGACCTCGCGCTTGAGGAACATGCCGAGGGTCCAGTCGGCGAAGACGCGGATCTTGCGGTTCCAGGTCGGCATGGCCATGCCGTGGTAGCCACGGTGCATGTACCAGGCGAGGCGGCCCTTGAGCTTGATCTTCATCTTGCCCATGACGATCATCGCGACGCCCTTGTGCAGGCCGAGGCCCGCCACCGCACCCTTGTTGGAGTGCGAGTACTCGTGCTGCGGGAAGCCCCGCATGCCCGAGATGACGTTGTCGCCGAGGACCTTGGCCTGGCGCAGCGCGTGCTGGGCGTTCGGCGGGCACCAGGCGTTCTCGACGCCGGCCTTGCGGGCGGCGACGTCCGGGACCTGGGCGTTGTCGCCCGCGGCCCAGATGTAGTCGGTGCCGGTGACCTGGAGGGTCGGGGCGGCGTCGACGTGGCCGCGCGGGCCGAGCGGAAGGCCGTAGCGGGCCAGGACCGGGTTCGGCTTGACGCCGGCGGTCCAGACGATGGTGTTGGAGTCGACCTCGAGGCCGTTCTTCAGCACCACGTGGCCGTCCACGCAGGAGTCCATGGAGGTGTTGAGGTAGATCTCGATGCCGCGGGACTCGAGGTGCTCCTTGCCCCAGCTGCCGAGCTTCGGCCCGACCTCGGGAAGGATCTTGTCGGCCGCGTCGACCAGGATGAAGCGCATGTCCTCGCGCTTGATGCTGGAGTAGTACTTGGCCGCGTCGCGGGCCATGTCCTCGACCTCGCCGATGGTCTCCGCACCGGCGAAGCCGCCGCCGACGAAGACGAAGGTGAGGGCCTTGCGGCGGACGTTCTCGTCCGTCGTGGACTCGGCCTTGTCGAGCTGCTCGAGTACGTGGTTGCGCAGGCCGATGCCCTCTTCGACGCCCTTCATGCCGATGCCCTGTTCGGCGAGGCCGGGGATCGGGAAGGTGCGGGAGACGGCGCCGAGCGCGATCACCAGGTAGTCGAAGGGCAGCTCGTACGCCTCGCCGACCAGCGGCGTGACGACGGCGACCTTGCGGTCCTGGTCGATGCTGGTGACCCGGCCGGTGAGAACCTCTGCCTTGGGCAGCACGCGTCGCAGCGGGACGACGACGTGCCGAGGCGAGATGCTGCCTGCGGCCACTTCGGGGAGGAAGGGCTGGTAGGTCATGTACGAGCGCGGGTCGACAACCGTGACGGTCGCCTCGCCGTAGCGCATCTTCTTCATGATGCGCTTGGCTGCGTACAGGCCTACGTACCCACCTCCTACAACGAGGATCCTGGGACGCTCCGTGGTGCTCATGGAACGAGTATCCAGCACCCCCAGGGGTGACGCTCGTGAGCCCCTTCACAAGGTGCTCGGGACCCTCTGCTACACTGCGCCGCCCACGTGACCCAGATCATGGCGCCGAACGGGAACCACCGTGTAACGGGAGTCGTTGTTCACCCGTCCTGAACTGGCCTCCTAGGCCGAAAACGGAGTAGACCACCGGGTTCGTGGATACCTACCGACCCGCGTCGGCCGCCTCCGCCAATCGCACGAACGCTCGCACAAAAAGGGCCCGCTGGGCGCGGGAACGCCCCGAAGGACCCTCCACTTCACCCTGCGGGCCTCTTTTCCTTGTGAAGAACTTCACGAAGCTCGTGCATTCGAAGGCTCTTCCGCCTCCCGAACAGGCCCCCACAAGGTCCGGTCCACGCCCGCTCCAGGCCCGAACGACCCGCGAACCAGGCCGACTCGGTCCGCCGCGGGGTCGCTCAGGCCACGGACCAGGCGATGCCGTCGAGGATGTCGTGTTCCGAGACCACGACCTCCGAGGCGCCGACGCGCTCCATGATCGCGAGCAGGACCAGGGCGCCCGCGCCGATCACGTCGACCCGGCCCGGGTGCATGACCGGGATGGCCTCGCGTTCGGCGTGCGTGGAGGTCAGCATCCGCTCGGTGACCGCGCGGACCTCCTCGTAAGCGATCCGGGAGTGGTGGATCGCCGACGAGTCGTACTCCGCCAGGCCCAGCGAGACGGCGGCGACGGTGGTCACCGAGCCCGCGAGGCCCACCAGGGTGCGGGCCCGCTCCAGCGGCACCGCATCGGCGGCCAGGTCCAGGGCGGCCTCGATGTCGGCCCTTATGGCGGCGACCTGCGCCCCGGTCGGCGGGTCACTGACCACCCCGTCCACCACGAGGTGGCGTTCGGTCATCCGGACGCAGCCCACGTCCACGGAACGGGCCGCCTCGACGTGCTCCGAGCCGACGACGAACTCGGTGGAACCGCCGCCGATGTCCACGACCAGGAACGGCCGCTCCAGGTCGGCGCGGCCCGTGAGCTCCTTGGTGGCACCGGTGAAGGAGAACTCCGCCTCCTGGTCCCCGGTGATCACCTCGGGCTCCACGCCCAGGATCTCCAGCACCCCCTGGACGAACTCCTCGCGGTTCTCGGCGTCCCTCGAGGCCGAGGTGGCCACGAAACGCACCCGTTCGGCGCCCAGCTCCTTGATCACCGCGGCGTACTCGCGGCAGGCCGCGAAGGTGCGCTCCAGCGCCTCCGGGGCCAGCCGGCCCGTCTTGTCCACGCCCTGGCCGAGCCGGACGATGGTCATCCGGCGGTCCAGCTCCACGATGTCACCCGTCTCCCGGTCGCAGTCCGCGACCAGCAGGCGGATGGAGTTCGTACCGCAGTCGATGCCCGCGACCCGGGTCACCGCGACGACTCCTGCTCCCCCGCGCACGGCGTGACGCAGGGCCCCTTGGCCCACCACTGCGGCAGCATCGCCAACGCCTCGTCACCGAACGGGTTCACCCCGGGACCGGCCGCCAGCGAGTGGCCGACCAGGACGTGCAGGCACTTCACCCGGTCCGGCATGCCACCGGCGCTCGGGAAGCCCTGGAGCACCTCGATGGCGTCGCGGCGGGTGATGTAGTCCTCGTGCGCGGCCCGGTAGGCGGCGGCCAGCTCGGGGTCCTCGGCGAGCCGGGCCTGCATCTCCTTCATCACGCCGTTGGCCTCCAGCGTGCCGATCGCACCGGCGGCGCGCGGGCAGGTCAGGTAGTACAGCGTCGGGAAGGGAGTGCCGTCGGGGAGCCGGGGGGCGGTCTCCACCACGTCCGGCTGCCCGCAGGGACAGCGGTGGGCGATGGCGCGCAGGCCGCGCGGCGGGCGGCCGAGCTGCTGCTCGAACGCCTCGATGTCCGCGGCGGTCGGCTCGGTGCGGTCGGTCTGGGGCGGGGGCGTCTGCATGCCTGGAGTGCGTCTCTTCGTTTCGTGTGGGTGGTCTGGGTCAGTCGCCGGGCCGGTCGGCCTTGTCGACGCCGTCCCAGACGTTCGAGTACCAGGGCCGGTCGGAACCGGCCTGCCCGGTGCGGCGGTGCTCCGCGGCCTCGGCCCCGGGGTCGTTCATGATGTAGCCGATCTCGCCCGGGCGCAGGAAGTGCAGGTGCTTGCGCGCCTGCTGCTCGGCGTAGGCCGGGTCCTGCCAGCGGGCCTTCTCGTCGCGCAGCTGTTCGAGGCGCTTGCGCGCGCCGTCGGCGGCCCGCTGCTGGTCCGCGATCTCCGAGCGCTGGGACACGTACTGGCGCATCGGATACGCGAGGGCGACGACCAGCGTACAGAGGACGAGGACGAGCAGCGCCGCACGGCCGGTGAGCCGGCTGCGGCGGACCTGACGGCGCGACTGCGAGCGGTACACGTGGGCGGCGGTCCGCTCGCCGAGCTGCTTGAGCCTGGTCGCGGTCGAGAAGGTGGAGAACCGATCCCGGTTCCCGGCCATGGTCCCGCCTCCCCTTCGCACGCGGTACGCAATACGTCCCCGCACACGGTACGGGACCGAGTGCGGGGACGTACGGAGGCCAGCTCCGCGAGGCGGTGATTGCCCCTTGTCGTGCTTACCGGTCCGCGGACCGGCTGTGCCTACTGGTCCGCAGAGCGGCTGTGCCTACTGGTCCGCAGAGCGGAACCGGGGGAAGGCCGAGCGGCCCGCGTACACGGCGGCGTCGTCGAGGATCTCCTCGATGCGCAGCAGCTGGTTGTACTTCGCGACGCGGTCCGAGCGGGCCGGGGCGCCGGTCTTGATCTGGCCGCAGTTCACGGCGACGGCGAGGTCGGCGATGGTGACGTCCTCGGTCTCGCCGGAGCGGTGCGACATCATGCACTTGAAGCCGTTGCGCTGGGCCATCTCGACGGCGTCCAGGGTCTCGGTCAGCGAACCGATCTGGTTGACCTTGACGAGCAGGGCGTTCGCGGAGCCCTCCTCGATGCCGCGGGCCAGCCGCTCGGGGTTGGTGACGAAGAGGTCGTCGCCGACGATCTGGACCTTGGCGCCCAGGCGGTCGGTGATGGTCTTCCAGCCGGCCCAGTCGTCCTCGAACAGCGGGTCCTCGATGGAGACGAGCGGGTACGCCTCGACGAGCTCGGCGTAGTAGTCGGTCATCTCGGCGGCCGAGCGGGACTGGCCCTCGAACTCGTACTTGCCGTCCTTGTAGAACTCGGACGCGGCGACGTCGAGCGCGAGCGCGATGTCCTTGCCCGGGGTGTAGCCGGCCTGCTTGATGGCCTCGAGGATGAGGTCGAGCGCGGCGCGGTTGGACTCCAGGTTCGGGGCGAAGCCGCCCTCGTCGCCCAGGCCGGTGGACAGGCCCTTGGTGTGCAGGACCTTCTTGAGGGTGTGGTAGACCTCCGCGCCCCAGCGCAGCGCCTCGGAGAAGGACTCCGCGCCGATCGGGGCGATCATGAACTCCTGGATGTCGACGTTGGAGTCGGCGTGCGACCCACCGTTGAGGATGTTCATCATCGGGACGGGCAGCAGGTGCGCGTTCGGGCCGCCGAGGTAGCGGAAGAGCGGCAGGTCCGAGGCCTCGGACGCGGCGTGCGCGACGGCCAGGGAGACGCCGAGGATGGCGTTGGCGCCGAGGGAGGCCTTGTTGTCGGTGGCGTCCAGGTCGAACATGGCCTGGTCGATCAGCCGCTGCTCGGTGGCGTCGTAGCCGACGAGCTCCGGGCCGATCTGCTCGATGACGGCGAGGACGGCCTTCTCGACACCCTTGCCCATGTAACGGTTGGGGTCACCGTCACGGAGCTCGATGGCCTCGAATGCGCCGGTGGAGGCGCCGGACGGGACTGCAGCACGGCCGGTGCTGCCATCGTCGAGGCCCACCTCGACCTCGACCGTGGGGTTGCCTCGGGAGTCCAGGATTTCCCGGGCTACGACGACGTCGATGGACGGCACGAGCATCTCCTTCTGGGATGTGACGCTGGGTGTGCGGTGGCAGGCGGCCGTAGGACGGCCCTGCCGACTAGAGCCTAACCGGCTCCGGGCACTGGACCCGCCGACCGCCCGCGTCCTGGGACGAAAAACCGGCCGGACACCCGCTTTCCCGGACAAAGGGACCGCCGGTCGGCCGCGATCCGGCCGCGGACGCGCCACCGCCCGGCGCGTGGGGTACGCGCCGGGCGGTGGCCGGAGTCGGTGTTACCCGATGGTTCAGCTGAGCTTCAGCTTCTGACCCGGGAAGATCAGGTCGGCGTCGGAGACGATGTCCTTGTTCAGCTCGAAGAGCTTCTCCCAGCCGCCCTTGACGCCGTTCACCTCGGCGATGGTGCCCAGGGTGTCGCCCTCCTTGACCTCGTACGAGCCGTTGCCCGTCTTCGGGGCCTCGGTCTTCGGGGCGGCCTTGGGGGCCTTGGGGGCCTCGGCGCGCTCGGAGCGGGTGACCGGGGCCTCGGGCCGCTTGGTCTCCTTCTTCGGCGCCGGGGCGGCCTTGGTCTCGGTCTCGGTCTTCGGCTTCGGCTTGGGGGCCTCGGCCGCACCGCCGCCGTTGTACGAGGAGTTCGACAGGCCCACGCCACAGGACGGCCACGCGCCCTTGCCCTGGCCCTTGAGGACCTTCTCGGCGATGGCTATCTGCTGGGACCTGGAGGCCTGGTTGGCCTGCGCGGCGTACGCCTTGCCGCCGTAGGCGGCCCAGGTGGAGGACGAGAACTGCAGGCCGCCGTAGTAACCGTTGCCGGTGTTGATGGCCCAGTTGCCGCCGGACTCACAGGCCGCGACGCGGTCCCACTCGGAGCCGGTCGCGGCGCTCGCGGAGCCGGCTGCCATGAGCGGCGCGGCGACGGCGACACCGGCGACGCCGGCGAGCGTGACGATACGGGTGGTCCGCTCAATGGCCGTGGCGCGGCGGTGCTTGCCCTTGCCGGAAAGCAGCATGGAGTTTCTCCTCACCGACGCCTGCGAGGTGAGCTGTCGGGTTCGGGCGAGTGAGTTGCCCGGCCGCGCGACCAGCGCGCGGCTTAACCCCTAGCCGGTTCCGTGGCCGTCTCTCAACGGCCGGTCCCGGCGCCTACCTTGGTTCCCCCGCTCCTGCCTTCGGCGCTTTACGCGACGACTGTTCCCTCCGTCCGCCGGCAGGATTCGGCGATGCGGTCGAAGGGGCCCGCGGTGGCGAGCGATTCAGAAGGTAGACAGGTCTCTCCCCGATGTTCAACGAGGGACATCGGGGAGAAATCGGCCTGCTTGCGTTCCGCTTAGGGGCGTTTTCGCAGGTGAGGGCGGGGTTTGCGGGAGCTTCGGTACGAGACGCGCCAGTTGACCGGAAGAGACGCATGTCTCACTTGCGGATAACGGGCATTCAGCTCTTTACGCCCGCCCGAAGTGCCCGTTATTTCTTGGTTAGATCCAGATTCTGCCCGGGCTTGATGAGGTCGGCGTCGTTGCCGATGACCTGCTCGTTGGCCTCGTAGAGCGCGTTCCAGCCCCCCTTGAGTCCCTGGGCGTTGGCGATGGCGGTCAGGCTGTCGCCCGCCTTCACCGTGTACGTGGGGTCCGACGCGGCGTCAGGCGCAGCGGGCGTCTCGACCGCCGCCGGGCCGCGGTGCTTGCCGCCGCCCTCGGCCGCGGAGTCGGCCGTGGGGGCGTTCGGCGTGGCGGACGGCGTCCCGGCGGCCGGGCCGGCGGGCGCGGCGGGCGTCCCGGACGGGGAGGGCGTGGCCGGCGCCGTCGCGGTGCCCGGCGTCGTCGGGGTGGCCGGCGCGGTGGCGGACGGGGCGCCGGGCTGCGTCGGGTCGGGCGTCGTCGGCAGGTCCGGCTCGGGCATGACGGGCAGTCCGCTGTTGGGCGCGAGCGGCGCGACGGGCAGCGTGAACGGCGCCGTGGCGGACGGGCTCGGGGCGCCGGGGGCCGGGGCGGCCGGGGTGGGTGCGCCGAAGTCGGTGGCGGGGTCGCCGGAGCCGGCGTCCGGGACCGCGTTGTCGGGGCGGGAGGGACTGGGGGCGACCTGCCGGGGAGCCCCCAGCGCACCCGGGTCCACGTCGGCGGCGGGGCCGTCCTTGACCAGCCCGGAGGACGCGGCGCACAGCGGCCACGCCTGGGGGCCCTGCGAAGCCAGCACCCGCTCGCCGACGGCTATCTGCTGGGACCGGCTCGCGAGGTCCGGGCGCGCCGCGAACTCGAGACCGCCCGCGTTGTTCCACTGCTCCTGGGTGAACTGGAGTCCGCCGTAGGCACCGCTGCCGAAGTTGGCGCTCCAGGTGCCACCGCTCTCGCACTCGGCGACGCTGTCCCACGTGGAGGTGTCGGCAGCCGAGGCGTTGGTGGCCGCGAGCAGCGGCAGGGCCAGCGCGGAGCCCGTGACTCCGGCGGTGACGACGATGGCGGGTACCTGGCGGGGGCGTCTGTGGCGGCCGTTCCCGGAACGCATGTAGTGCACCTTTCGCATAACGGCGGGGTAACGGCAGAACCTAGCCCCCTTCGAACGCATGTCACAAGTTCGGCCGGTAACTGACTCCGGGTCAGGCGGTGCCCCGTTATGGCCTCAGATGTTTCGGGGTGTGAAGCGGACCGGAAGAGTGCGCAGGCCACGCATGATGAGTCCGCCGCGCCAGCGCAGGTCCGCAGATGGAACGGCGAGTTCCAGATCGGGCAGACGCATCAGCAAACTCGCGAGCGCGGTCTGGCCTTCGAGCCGGGCGAGCGGGGCGCCGAGGCAGTAGTGGATGCCGTGGCCGTACCCGAGGTGCTGATTGTCACTGCGCGAGAGGTCCAGGGCGTCCGGATCCGCGAACCGCCCGGGGTCCCGGTCGGCAGCCGCGAGGACCACCAGGACCGGGTCCCCGGCGGCGATGTGCTGCCCGCCGAGCACGAACGGCTCGGTGGCGAAGCGCCAGGTGGCCAGCTCCACCGGACCGTCGTAGCGCAGCAGTTCCTCGACGCCGGTGGCGAGCAGGGCGCGCTCCCCGGCGGCCAGCGAGGCCTGGAGGCGCTCGCGCTGGCCGGGGTTCATGAACAGGGCGTGCAGCCCGTTGCCGATCAGGTTGACGGTCGTCTCGAAACCGGCGAAAAGCAGGATGAAAGCCATGGCGGTGGCCTCGGCCTCCGTCAGGTGGTCGCCGTGGTCGCTGGCCCGGATCAGGTCCGAGATGAGGTCATCACCCAGATCATCCCTTTTGCGGTGGATGAGTTCGCCGAGGTACGTCCGCATCTGCTTGACCGAGCGGGCGACGCCGCCGCGCGGCCCACCGCCGTGCCGGATCATCATCCCGGCCCAGTCCCGGAAGTCGTCCTGGTCCTCGCGCGGTACGCCGAGCATCTCGCAGATGGCGTAGATGGGGAGCGGGAACGCGAACTCGTGGATGAGGTCCGCCTCGCCCCTGCTCTCGAACTGCCCGATGAGGTGGTCGGTCAGCTCCTGCACCCGCGGGGCGAACCCGGCCACCCTGCGCGGGGTGAACGCCTTCGACACCAGCCGCCGCAGCCGGGTGTGGTCCGGCGGGTCGATGTTCAGCAGGTGCGTCATCAGCTCCGCCTTGCGCTCGCCGGGGATCCCGGTCTTGCCCTTGGCGTGCGCCGGCTCCGCGTGGTGCGCCGGATTCTTGCTGAGCCGCTGGTCGGCGAGGGCCTGGCGGGCGTCGGCGTACCGGGTCACCAACCAGGCCTCCACCCCGCTGGGCAGCTTCGTCCGGTGCACGGGCGCGTGCTCCCGCAGCCAGGCGTACGCCGGGTAGGGGTCGGTGGCGAACTCCCAGTCGAACAGGGTGGGGCCCTGGGGGGAGGCGGGGTCTTCGGGGGCTGCGGGAGTCGGCTCGTGCACCCGTCGACCGTATCCCGGCGGCCGGCCGGCACCCGCTATGGGCGGTTCGCCCGGGCTGGCCGCAGATGCGCTCCCGCTTGACGCGGTCGCGTTCGCCGTTCCTACTTCGGTGCTGTGGACGTGAGGATCTTGAAGAGCAGCTTCGCCGTGGTGGAGAGACGCGCCGAGCACGCGGCCAGGTTCTTCTACTCCCACCTCTTCTGGCACCACCCCGAGCTCCGCGAGCTCTTCCCCGCCGCCCCCGAGGAGATGCAGCGGCAGCGCGACCGGCTGTTCGCCGCCCTGACCCATGTCGTCGCCCAGTTGGGGAGCGAGTCGCTCCTCCCCTATCTCCGCGACCTCGGCCGCGACCACCGCAAGTTCCTGGCCGGCCCCGAGCAGTACGCGGCCGTCGGCACCAGCCTGCTCGCCGCGCTCGCCGAGGCCGCCGGCGAGGCGTGGACCCCGGCCGTGGCGCGGGCCTGGGCCGAGGCGTACCGGGTGATCGCCGGGGTGATGACCGCCGCGGCCGCGCAGAGCGAGGAGCCGCCCTGGTGGGACGCCGAGATCGTGCGCCACCTGCGGTACGGACGGGACGTCGCCGTGCTGACCCTGCGTCCGCACGCCCCGCTGGGCCACCGGCCCGGCCAGTACGTGAGCGTGAGCAGCGACCGCGTCCCGGCCTGCTGGCGCACGTACTCCCTGGGCAACGCGCCCCGCCCCGACGGGACCGTCGACCTGCACGTGAGCCGGATCGAGGGGGGCCGGCTCAGCACCGTCCTGGTCGGCGCCGCGGACCCGGGCGAGCTGCTGCGCCTCGGCGCGCCCGGCGGCGCCCTGACGCTGCGCCGCGACGGCCGCCCCGTCACCCTCATAGCCGCCGGCACCGGCTGGGCCCCGGTCCGGGCCCTGCTGGAAGAGCTCGCGCAGCGTCCGCCCGAACGGGCCGTCCGGCTCTTCGTCGTCGCGCGGGACGCCGCGCACCTCTACGATCGGCCCTTCATCGACGCGTACGCCGCCGCCTTCGAGTGGCTCGCCGTCACCTACGTCACCCCGGCCCCCGGGCACCACCGCAACGGGGCCACCGGCCGGCTGGCGGCCGCGCTCGGCCATCGCGGACTGTGGTGGGAGCAGGACGTCTACCTCAGCGGGCCGGAGCCGTTCATCGCGGAGACGGCCCGCGTCCTGGGGCGGCTCGGCGCGCACCCCGGGCGCGTCTTCCACGACCAGGTCCCCCCCACCGGGACCGGCGGCGGGCACGGCCCGAACGGGCGGCCCCTCGGCTTCGGGGAATGGTTCCTCAGCCGGCCGGCACCGCACTGGCACGATCCCGCGGCCCGCGCGCCCCGGGAACCGTGACCCCTGCTCCCCTACTACTGCTCCCCTACTCCCCGACGCCCTCCGCGGCGCGGATCGCCGCCCGGTAGGCGCGGGCCGCCGCGCGCAGCGCCGTTTCGGGGTCGATGCCCTGCGCCTCGGCGCGCGCCGCCAGTTCGAGCAGTTCGTAGCCGATCCCCTCGCCGCGGGGCAGCTCCACGGCCACCGCGCCCGCCCGGGCCCGGCCCGCGAGCTTGGCCGCGAGCGCGAGACCGGGCTGGCCCAGCGGAACGCCGTCGGTGACCGACTCCCGCTGCTTCTCCACCGCTTTGGTGCGCTGCCAGTGCGCGCTGACATCCTCGGGGGTCTCGGCCGCCGCGTCGCCGAAGACGTGCGGGTGCCGCCGGATCAGCTTCTCGACCAGGTTCCCGGCCACGTCGTCGATGGAGAACGGCTCCTCCCCGTCTTCCGGGCGGCCTTCCTGTGCGATCCGCGCGTGGAAGAAGACCTGGAGCAGGACGTCGCCCAGTTCCTCCTGCAGTTCCGCGCGGTCGCCCGTCTCGATCGCCTCGACCAGCTCGTACGCCTCCTCGATGGCGTACTTCACCAGCCCCTCGTGGGTCTGGCGCGAGGTCCAGGGGCATTCGCGGCGCACCCGGTCCATCACCTGCACCAGGTCGAGCAGGCGGGCACCGGGCAGGTCGTAGGAGCCGGGCAGCAGCTCCAGGTCGGGCATGGCGACCCGGCCGGAGCCGGCCAGCCGGGCCAGTCCGTCGGTGAGCCGCTGGTCGCCTTCGCCGGCCGGCAGCACCACGACGGTGCGGCCGCCGGCGCACGCCTCGACGAGGGCGTGGGCGTCGGGGCTCTCGTGCGCCACCTCCACGCCCGCCTCGCGCAGGTACGGCAGCTGCGGGTGGCCGGGGTCGGCGCACAGCACCCGGTCTGCGGCCCGCAAGGTCTGCCACGCCGACCAGGACAGCAGGCCGGGGGCGACCCGGTGGCTGGTGGTCAGCAGGACGATGCGGCCGGTGGGCTCGGAGGGCGGCGCGTGCTCAGTCACCCTCCGAACCTACCTCCGCGGGTCCGGCTCAAGCCCCGGCGGGGGCCTGCTCGGGGCGGGTCTGCCGGGTGATCCACGGGGTCGTCTCGTCGCCGAGCAGGATCTGCCGCGCGTCCCAGCGGCCGTAGCGCGGGTTCACCTGGACGTGCAGCGCGTTGGCGGCGGCCGAGAGCTTGGCCAACGCCTTGTCCTGGTCGCCGTAGTGCTCGAACAGCTTGTCGCGCAGCAGCTTGAAACGGGTGTCCGCGTCCATCTGGCCGGGGGCCAGCTGGGCCTGCTGGAGGGCCGCCGTCTCCAGCGCCGCGGGGGTGCCCGCCTGCTGGAGCTGGGCCTTGCGGACGTCCTCGATCTCCTTGGTCGTCACGGTGACCCCGGCGTCCTCCGCCGCCCGCTCCAGGACGGCGGTCTGGATCATCCGGTTCAGCTTGGACCGGTCCAGGCGGGGTGTCGCCTCGATCAGCTGGTCGCCCTGTCCGGAACGGTTCTGCGCGCTGCGGACGTCGTTCACCTGGGCCTGGAGCGCTGAGGTGGTGATCCGTTCACCGCCGACGACGGCCGCCGTGCCGGGATGTGCCTGACCGGAGCAGGCGGACAGCAGGGGGGCCGCCGCGAGCAGGGCGGCGGAGACGGAGAGCGCTGTGCGACGGTGCAAAGGAGCCTCCAGGGCCGGGAGATTGTGCGGCGATGCACAAGAAGGCCGTGCGGTGATCGATGGTATGCAGTCGGGGGGTTCCGAGCCACCGGTTCGACCAACGATTACCGGGGTGTCGGGGTGCGGCGCATGTTCGTGCCCCCGCCACCGCGCTGTCATCCCGCGGACCGGTGCCGCTGTCAGGGTCGGCCCACCATGTCGACACCGCACCGCTCGCGGCGCCGCACCTCACTCACGGGCGCCGCGCTCGCCGCTCTGATCACGACGGCGGCCGTCTGCGCGGGGGACGCCGTCGCGCGCGTCTTCCCGTACGGGCACCGCCACCGCAGCGTCAACGACCTCGGCAACCAGTTCGTGCCCTTCCACGCGCACCTGTGGGACCTGCTGCACGGCCGCGCCGCGGGCGGGCTGCTGCTCAACTGGCAGTCCGGTTACGGGACGAGCTTCCTGCCCGACTACGGGACGTACCTGAGCAGCCCGTTCGCGGTGCTCGTGGGGCTCTTCCCGCGCACCGGCATCGACCTGGCGGTGTACGTCGTCACCGTGCTCAAGACGGCGGTGGCCGGGGCGGCGATGGCCTGGCTGCTGCGCACGCAGCGGCGCGGGCCGTGGTGGGCGGCCGGGCTGCTGGGCGCCTCGTACGCGCTGTGCGGCTGGTCGGTGATCGAGGCGTCCTACAACCCGATGTGGCTGGACGGCCTGATCGCGTTCCCGCTGCTGTGCCTGACGGGCGAGTGGGCGCTGCGCGGGCGGCGGCCGGTGGCGGGGGTGCTGGTGGTGGCCGTCTGCTGGACGGCGAACTTCTACACCGCCTACATGGCGACGCTGGGCGCGGCGCTGGTGTTGCTGGTGCGGCTGGTGCTGACCCGGGAGGGCGTGCGGGAACGGCTGCGGGTGTGCGGGCGGGCGGCGGGGGCGACCGTACTGGGGGTGGCCCTGTCCGCGCCGGTGCTGCTGCCGGTGTTCCTGAGCTCGAAGCAGGCCTACCCGGGCTGGTTCAAGGAGTTCCGGCCGGTGCCGGCGTCCGACCTGCTGGCGCGGCTGCTGCCCGCCACCTACTCCTTCTCCTCCCCGGCGCTGTTCGTCGGGACCGGAACGCTGCTGCTGGCGGCGGCCCTGCCGTTCCACCGGGCGCTGCCGCTGCGGGCCCGGCTGTGGTGGGCGGGCCTGGTGGTGGCCGTGCTGCTGTCCCTCCAGTGGGCGCCGGCCCATCTGGCCTGGCACGTCTTCGCGACGCCGAACGGCAGCCCGTACCGGCAGACCTTCGTCCTCGCCGGAATCGTGGTGATCGCCGCCTGGACCGCGCTGGCGGGCGGGCCGCCCGGCTTCGCGGCCCTTGCGACGGGGGCCGGGGTGCTGGGCGCCGTCGCACTGGGGGCGGCCGGCAGCGGGCTCGCGACAGGGTGGGGGTACGGCCTGTTCGGCGCCGGGGCGGCCCTGGCGGTGGCCGCCTGGGGGCTGCTCGGGCGTCGGAGGCGGGCCGCCTGGCCGGCGGCTTGGCTGCTGGCGCTGGTCCTGGTGGCGCAGGCCGCGGCGACCACCGCGTACGGGCACCAGGGCACCCTGCGCGGCCTGGACGACTACCCCTCCTGGGGCCCCGCGCACTCCGCCCGCGCCGACGCGCTGGCCGGCGCCGAGGACTGGCCCGCGTACCGGACCGACCCGGGCAGGCCCGCCCTGACGGGCAACGACCCGCTGCTGCTGGGCGGTGAGGGCGGCGCCTACTACAGCAGCCACACCCCCGACGTGTTCACCCGCACGATGGTCGCCCTCGGCGCCGGCTGGACCTCGCGCGGCCGCAACGTGCAGAGCCTGGACAACCCGGTGACGGACGCCCTGTTCGCGGTCGGCGCCCGGCTGCGGCCCGACGGCACGCTCAGCCGCGCCGAGACCCTGCCGCTGGTCACGCTCCGCCCGTCGGGGCCGGCGCCGTCCTACGGGGAGTCGCCCTTCGCCAACCAGGAACTCCTGCTGGGCGCCCGGGTGTACGAGGACCCCGTCGCCCCCGGGGTGTGCCGTGCGGGCACCGAGGCGTTCCTGTGGGCGCCGCAGTACAACGCCACCGCCCGGCTGGCGGACGGGCCGGCGTTCCGCTTCAACGCCGCTCCGCCGCGCAACCGGGCCGCGCTCCAGCCGATGGGCCCCTCCCGGGGCGCCGCCTCGGCCCTGGTCTTCGACGGGCCGGTGCCCGCGCGGTGGCTGCTGTCCTGCCTGGACCGGGCCCGGCTGGACGCGACGGTGGCGGCGCTGCGCGCGTCGGCCCCCGTCGAGGTGCGGGTCGGCGCGTCCGGGGTCGGCGCCACCTTCCGCCCGGGCGCCACGGGCACCGCCGTCCTGGCGGCGCCCGCCATCGCCGGCTGGACCTGCGACGGGCGTCCGGCCGGTGCCCGCCTGGGGCTCGTCGCCGTCCCGCTGGACGGCCGCACCACCACGGTGGGCTGCCGGTTCCGGCCCCCGGGGCTGCTGCCGGGGGCGGCCCTCGCGGCGGCGGCCCTGCTGGTGGTGGCCGTGCGGGCGCGGTGGCGCCGCCGGGGGTGAGTCAGCGGACCTGGCCGAGCCACTGCAGGGTGCGGCGGATCTCCGAGGGGAGCGGGTGCGCCGGTCCGTGCAGCCGGTCCGCGTCGAACAGCAGCCGGACCAGGGTGTCGTGGGCCGCAGCCCGGTCGCCCATGGACAGCAGCAGGTGCGCTATCCGGCGCCGGACCTCCAGCGGCAGGCCCGGGTCCGGGTTGGCGTAGTGGTTCTCGAACAGCGGGAGCAGGGAGCGGTATTCGGCGAGGGCCGCCGCCGGCTCCCCGAGCTGTTCCAGGCACTGCGCGGCGTCGTAGCGGAAGCGCAGCGCCTGGGCGTCCCCGGCGGGGAACTCGTCGGCGAGCCAGCGCAGTTCGGGCAGCGCCCGGCGGTACTGGCCGTCGTCCATCAGCGTCGCCGCGTACTGCTTGCGCAGGGAGCGGACCACCGGCGAGTGCTCCCCGTGCTCGGCGGCCGCCGCCGGCAGGATGCCGCCGAGGATGTCCCCGGCCTGGGTGAGCTGCCCCTGGTCCAGCAGCTTGCGCGCCTCGTCCACCGCTCCCGGGATGTCCGGCCGGGGCGCCGCCGGGGGCTGCGGCGGGACCTGCGCGGCGGTGGCGCGGTCGGGCCAGGGGGCCTGGGGGCGCAGGAAGGGCCGGGTCGGGTCGAGCGGCCCGGAGGGGGCGCCGCCCTGGCGGGGCAGCAGCGGCGCGAGGGCCTCGTAGACCGCCTGCGCCGAGCCGGGCCGGTCCTGCGGGTCCTTGGCCAGCAGGTGCAGGAGTACGGCCTCCAGCGCGTGCGGGATCTCGGGCCGTACCCGGCGCACCGGCGCCGGGGGCTCGTACAGGTGCCGGTGCAGGACGCCCAGCGCGGTCGACCCGGCGAAGGGGACGTTGCCGCTGAGGAGTTCGTACAGCAGCACACCGAGCGCGTAGAGGTCGGTGTACGGGCCCACGGCGCCGCCCATGGCCTGCTCGGGGGCCATGTAGGCGGGGCTGCCTATGGGGGTGCCGGTGCTGGTGAGACGGGTGGTGTCGGTGTCCATCACTGAGGCGACGCCGAGGTCCAGCACCAGCACGGTGCCGTCCGGACGGACCATCACGTTGCGCGGCTTCAGGTCGCGGTGCACGATCGGCACCGCGTGCACCGCCGACAGCACGGAGCACAGCTGCGCGGCCACGGCGACGGCCCACGGCCACGGGTACGGGCTGTGCTCCACGAGGTGGTCGGCCAGGTTGGAGCCCTCGACGTGCCCCATCACCAGGAAGAGTTCGTCGCCGTCGTTGCCCGCGTCGTGCACCGTGACCAGCCCCGGGTGGTCGACCTGCGCCGTCACCCGGCATTCGCGCACGAAGCGGCGGCGCAGCTCCTCGGCGACGGTGCCGGGACCGGCGACCTTGTCGGGGCGCAGCAGCTTGACGGCGACGCGGCGGTCCAGGCGCCGGTCGTAGGCGGTCCACACCTGGCCCATGCCGCCCTGGCCGAGGATGGAGGCGAGCTGGTAGCGCTCGCCGATCAGCCGGTCGGTCACTGCTCCGGGCCCTGCACGGCGGTCTGGTTCGGGTCCTGGTGGGGGCCGCCGGGCGGCGGGGTCTGCTTGCGCAGCAGTTCGCTGAGCTCGTCGAGCTCGGCGCGGACCTGCCCGATGCGCGGCGGCGGGGTCGGCTGCGGCGGGACCTGCGGCGGCGGGGGCGCGACCGGCGTCGTCCGCGCGGGCGGGTAGCCGTAGGCGGGCGTGGTCTGCTGCGGGTTCGGGTAGGGCGGGTGCTGCGCCGGGTACCAGTGGGCGGCGGGGGCGGCCGCCTGCTTCTCGTGGTGGCGGATGTCGGCGACGAGGAAGTACACACAGGTGGCGAAGCCGGTGAGGAGCGTACCGCCGGCGCCGGTGTTGCCCTGCCAGCCGCTGGTGTCCGGGGTCGGGTCCGCGCCGATCAGCGCGATCCAGCCGACGGACAGCACGCAACTGAGCGCGAGCAGCGTCCAGTCCCGGGCGGCGCGGGTCACGATCGCGAGCCGCAGCATGGTGCCCCAGGCCAGGAATCCGCAGCTCAGGACCGGCAGCAGCGCGAACAGCACGCGCAGCGCCACCACTCCCTCGTTACGGGACTGGTGATGATGCTGCGGCGGGATGCCGGGGGCGTGCATCGGTGCTCCTGACGGGCCGAGCGGAAGGGTTGCGGGTATGAGCGTATACAGCGATTCCGGCCATGGTGACGGGATGTGCCCAACCGTTGTACGGTCGCCGCACGATCCCCGGCGAGGCGGCCGGAACAGGGGGTTCCGGGCCGCCTCGCGTGCGGTGTTACGAGCCGAGGACGGTGGTGAGGAATTCGCCCGTCCACGCCAGCAGTTCCCGCCCGACCAGCGGCTTCCCGCCGACCCTCGCGGTCTTCGGCCGCGGGATCAGCACCTGTGAGGCGGCCGGCTTGAGCACCGCCCCCGGGTAGAGCCGCTTCAGCCGCAGCTCCTGCGATTCGCGCAACTCCACCGGGCCGAACCGGACGTTGGATCCCTGGAGGGTGATGTCGCCGACCCCGCAGGCGCGGGCCAGCATCCGCAGCCCCGCCACCAGCAGCAGGTTCTCCACCGGCTCGGGCAGCTTGCCGTAGCGGTCGGTCAGCTCCTCCCGTACGGCCTTGACGTCGGCCTCGGAGTTCGCCGACGCGATGGACCGGTACGCCTGGAGGCGCAGCCGCTCGCCGGGCGCGTAGTCGTGCGGGACGTGCGCGTCGACCGGCAGCTCGATCTTGACCTCCAGCGGCGGCTCCTCCTCCACCCCGCCCTGCACGGCGGCCCGGTAGTCGGCCACCGCCTCGCCGACCATGCGGATGTACAGGTCGAAGCCGACGCCGGCGATGTGGCCGGACTGCTCGCCGCCCAGCAGGTTGCCCGCGCCGCGGATCTCCAGGTCCTTCATCGCCACGTACATGCCGGCGCCCATCTCGGTGTGCTGGGCGATCGTCGCGAGCCGCTCGTGCGCGGTCTCGGTCAGCGGCTTCTCCGGCGGGTAGAGGAAGTACGCGTACCCGCGCTCGCGGCTGCGGCCGACCCGGCCGCGCAGCTGGTGCAGCTGGGAGAGGCCGAAGTTGTCGCCGCGCTCCACGATGAGGGTGTTGGCGTTGGAGATGTCGATGCCCGACTCGACGATCGTGGTCGAGACGAGCACGTCGAACTTCTTCTCCCAGAAGTCCACCACGACCTGCTCCAGGGCCTGTTCGGACATCTGCCCGTGCGCCGTCGCGATCCGCGCCTCGGGCACGATCTCGCGCAGCTTCGCGGCGGCCCGGTCGATGGACTCGACCCGGTTGTGGATGTAGAAGCACTGGCCCTCGCGCAGCAGCTCGCGCCGGATGGCCGCGCCGATCTGCTTCTCCTCGTAAGGGCCCACGAAGGTCAGCACCGGGTGCCGCTCCTCCGGCGGGGTGGTGATGGTCGACATCTCGCGGATGCCGGTCACCGCCATCTCCAGGGTGCGCGGGATCGGCGTCGCCGACATGGTCAGCACGTCGACGTTGGCCCGCAGCTTCTTCAGCTGCTCCTTGTGCTCGACGCCGAAGCGCTGCTCCTCGTCGACGATGACCAGGCCCAGGTCCTTGAACTTCGTCTCCTGCGAGAACAGCCGGTGCGTGCCGATGACCACGTCCACCGAGCCCTCGCGCAGCCCCTCCAGGGTGGCTTTGGCCTGGGTGTCGCTCTGGAACCGCGACAGCGCCTTCACGTTGACGGGGAACTGGCTGTAGCGCTCGGAGAAGGTCCCGAAGTGCTGCTGCACGAGCAGGGTGGTGGGGACGAGGACGGCGACCTGCTTGCCGTCCTGGACCGCCTTGAAGGCCGCGCGGACCGCGATCTCGGTCTTGCCGTAGCCGACGTCGCCGCAGACCAGGCGGTCCATCGGGACGGACTTCTCCATGTCCTCCTTGACCTCGGCGATGGTGGTGAGCTGGTCGGGCGTCTCCGCGTACGGGAAGGCGTCCTCCAGCTCCCGCTGCCAGGGCGTGTCCGGGCCGAAGGTGTGGCCGGGTGCCGCCATCCGCGCGCTGTAGAGCTTGATCAGGTCGGCGGCGATCTCCTTGACGGCCTTCTTCGCGCGCGCCTTGGTCTTCGTCCAGTCGGCGCCGCCGAGCCGGTGCAGGGTCGGGGCCTCGCCGCCGACGTACTTCGTGACCTGCTCCAGCTGGTCGGTGGGGATGTACAGCCGGTCGCCGGGCTGGCCGCGCTTGGCCGGCGCGTACTCCACCAGGAGGTACTCGCGGGTGGCGCCCTGGACGGTGCGCTGCACCATCTCGATGTAGCGGCCCACGCCGTGCTGCTCGTGGACGATGTAGTCGCCGGTCTCCAGCGTGAGGGGGTCGATGGACTTGCGCCGCCGGGTCGGCATCCGGCCCAGGTCCTTGCTGGCGGTGCGCTGGCCCGTCAGGTCGGTCTCGGTCAGGACGGCGATCTTGCGGTCCGGGTCCACGAAGCCCTGGTCGAGCGAGGCGCACGCCACGTGCACGATCGACGGCTCCAGGGCGCGCAGGTCCGCCTCCAGGCGGGCCGCGATGCCCTCGCCGCCGAGCACCTCGACGGTACGGGCGGCCGGGCCGTGGCCCTCGGTCAGGTAGACGGTGTGCCAGCCGTCGGCGATCCACGCCTTGGTGTCGGCGAGCGCGCGGGCGGTGTCGCCGCGGTAGGCCTCGGGGGCGTGCATGCCCAGCTTGAGGGTGTCGGCGCTCAGATCGGTGTCGCCGGCGGCGAACGGGGACACCGACCACCACATCATGCCCAGCTCACGGGCCCGGTCGCGGACGTCCGCGATGCCGCGCAGCGAGGCCGCGCCGACGTCGATGGGCGCGTCCCCGCCGCCGGCGGTGGCCGCCCAGGACGCCATCAGGAACTCCTGCGAGGTCGCCACCAGGTCGGCGGCCCGCGTCCGCACCCGCTCCGGGTCGCAGACGACCGCCATGGACCCGGCCGGCAGGACGTCGATCAGCAGTTCCATGTCGTCGACGAGGACGGGCGCGAGGGACTCCATGCCCTCGACGGCGATCCCCTCCGCGATCTTGTGGAGCAGTTCGCCGAGCTCCGGGTGGGCCTCGGCCAGCGCCGCCGCCCGTTCCCGCACGTCGTCGGTCAGCAGCAGCTCCCGGCACGGCGGCGCCCACAGCCCGTGCTCGGCGATCTCCAGCGAGCGCTGGTCGGCGACCTTGAAGTAACGGATCTCCTCGACCTCGTCGCCCCAGAACTCCACGCGCAGCGGGTGTTCCTCGGTGGGCGGGAACACGTCCAGGATGCCGCCGCGCACCGCGAACTCGCCGCGCTTCTCCACCAGCTCGACCCGCGCGTACGCGGCGGCGGCCAGCGCCTCGGTGACCTGCCCCAGATCGACGCTCTCGCCCTGCCGCAGACTCACCGGAACCAGCTCGGCCAGCCCCTTGACCTGCGGCTGTAGCACCGAGCGGATCGGCGCGACCACGACACTGACGGGGCCCGCCGCCGGGTCGTCCTTGCTGGGGTGCGCCAGTCGGCGCAGCACCGCGAGCCGCCGGCCCACGGTGTCGCTGCGCGGCGAGAGCCGCTCGTGCGGCAGCGTCTCCCAGGAGGGGTAATCCGCCACCTCGTCGGCGGGCAGGAAGGACCGCAGCGCCGCCGCCAGGTCCTCCGCCTCGCGCCCGGTGGCGGTCACCGCGAGCACCGTCCGCCCGGTGCGCCGGGCCAGCGCGGCGATCGTGAAGGGCCGCGCGGCGGGCGGGCCCACCAGGTCGACGTGCATCCGGTTGCCGTCCCCGGCCGCCGCGACCGCCTCGGCGAGGGCGGGATCCCGGGTGACGGCGTCGAGCAGTCCGTGCAGGCTCATGAAAGCGGCTTTCCGTCCGGTGAAGGGGCAACGCGAAGGACCCGACACGTGAACGGGCCGGGGGCTCCCAGCGTACGACGCGCCGCCGACACCCGCGCGAGGGATTACCGACGCTCCACCCCGCGGTGCATCCCGCCGTTCCGCTCCCCCTGCCGCTCTACGATGTCCGGACGTACCGACCGAGCGTGCCGCGTCGCCCTGCCGGGCAAGGGTTCACCCCGACCGGCAGAGGGAGCACCACCGCGTGACGACAGACGCCATAGCCGGGCCCGCCGCCGTCCTCCGGGGCGCGGCGGGCCGGTGCTCCCGCCGCGCCGAGCCGTACGCACTCGCCGCCCTGCTGTTCGCCGCGTACGCCGTGCTCTCCCTCTCCCGCCACCGGCGGATGGAGGCCACCTCGTGGGACCTGGGCATATTCGAGGAGGCGGTCAGGGCCTACGCGCACTTCCGGGCGCCCGTCGCCGACCTCAAGGGCCCCGGCGCCAATATCCTCGGCGACCACTTCAGCCCCGTCATCGCCGTGCTCGCGCCCCTCTACCGGCTGTTCCCCGGCCCCGCCACGCTGCTCCTCGCGCAGGCCGCCCTGTTCGCCGTCTCCTCGGTCCCCGTCACCCGCGCCGCGACCCGGCTGCTCGGCCGGGCCCGCGGCCTGGCGCTGGGCGCCGCGTACGGGCTGGGCTGGGGCATCCAGCGGGCCGTCGACTTCGAGTTCCACGAGGTCTGCTTCGCCGTGCCGCTGCTCGCCTTCGCCCTGGAGGCGCTGCTCGCCCGGCGCCCGCGGGCCGCGCTGCTGTGGGGGCTGCCCCTGCTGCTGGTCAAGGAGGACCTCGGACTCACCCTCGCCGTCCTGGCCCTGCTCGTCGCCCGGCGGGCCCGGCACACCGACCGGCGGGCCGCGCTGGCCGCCGCCGCTACCGCGGTCCTCGCCGTGCTCGCGGCCGCCCTCGTGTTCACCGTCGTGATACCGGCCTTCGGCAGCGGTTACGCCTACTGGGAGAAGGCCGGGCACGCCTCGCCGCTGGCCGGGCTCCCCACCAAACTCGACACGCTCGCCTGGGTGCTGGTCCCCACCTCCGGGCTGCTGGCCCTGCGCTCCCCGCTGCTGCTGGTGGCCCTGCCCACCCTCGGCTGGCGGTTCCTGTCCGGCGACGCCCACTACTGGTCCACCGACTGGCACTACAGCGCCGTCCTCATGCCGATCACCGCCCTCGCCCTGGTCGACGCGCTCGCCGGCGCCGGTGCCGCCACCCGGCCGTGGCTGCGCGCCTACGCCCACCAGCTGCCCGGCGCCCTCCTCGCGGCCGCCCTCGCCCTCAGCGCCACCACCCTCCCGCTGGAACGGCTGGGGCACGCGGCCACGTACTCCACGCCCGCCCGCGTCACCGAGGCCGACCGGCTCCTGGCCCGGATCCCCGACGGGGCGGGCGTGGAGGCCGACACCCCGCCGCTGTCCCGGCTGACCTCGCGCTGCCGGGTGTACTGGATCGGCTCCGCCCCGGGGGTGCTGCCGGCCTTCGTCGCCTTCGACGTCTCCTCCGGCTGGGCCGGCGACGACCCGGTCGGCTACGCCCGCCGCCTGCATCCCGGCGCCCGGTTCGGGGTGCTCGGCGAGGCCGGCGGGATCATCGTCCTGCAGCGGCTGTGAACCCGGGCACGACACCGGCCCCGGCCCCGCCCCCGCGGGCAGGACCGGGGCCGGTGTACCCCCGTTGACGACCGCCTCCCGACCGTCAGTCGGTGGCGATCGCGTTCAGTACGTTCATCCGCCCCGCCCGGAATGCCGGGACCAGTGCGGCGAACAGGCCCACCAGGGCCGAGCCGGCGAACACCCCGAGGATCGTCGGCCACGGGATCTCCAGCACCTTCAGGCCCTCCAGGGCCAGCAGCCGCTGCGCCGTCGCGCCCCAGCCCATCCCGAGCCCGAGGCCGAGCAGCGCACCGAACAGGGCGATGACCACCGACTCCAGGCGGATCATGCGGCGCAGCTGGCGCCGGGAGAGGCCGATGGCGCGCATCAGGCCGATCTCCCGGGTCCGCTCGACCACGGAGAGCGCCAGGGTGTTCACGACACCCAGCACCGCGACGATGATCGCGAGGGCGAGCAGCCCGTAGACGATGTTCAGCAGCTGGCCGATCTGGTCGCGCAGGAGCTGCTTGTAGTCGGCCTGGTTGAGCACCTTGTACTGCGGGTACTGCGCCAGCGCCGCCTTGACCCCGTCGTACGCGGCGTCGGCCTGGCCGGACTTGGCGGTGGCCAGCAGCATGAAGGGGCGCGGCAGCTTGTCGGCCGGCAGGTTCGCCTCGGCGACGGCGGTGCTGGTGTACTTCATGCCCTTGTCGAGGTTGCCCTCGTCGCTGGTGATCGCCGCGATCCTCAGCTTGGCCGTCTTGCCGCCGTTGAAGGCGACCGTCAGCTCGTCGCCGAGCTTGAGGTGGTGCTCGGTCGCGTACTGCGAGCCGACCGACATCGCGTTCGGCCCGTACGCGGCCGCGTGCTCGCCGGCCGTCATCGTGCGCCGGATGTCCTTGGCGTACGTGGGGTCCTGCGCGCCCAGGCCGTCGTCGGTGGTGGACCCGTCGGGAGCGGTGATCTTCACCGGGATCTCGCGGTACGCGGTGACGTGGTCAAGCTTCGCGGCGGCCCGCAGCGCCTGCTCGGCCTGCGGCACGACCGGCTGGCCGGACGGGGCGTTGACGATGTAGTCCGCGCCGACCGACTTGTCGAGCTCGGCGGTCGCGGAGGCCACCATCGAGGAGCCGACCACCGACAGGCAGGCGACCAGCGCCAGACCGATCATCAGGGCGGCGGCGGTGGCGCCCGTACGGCGCGGGTTGCGCAGCGCGTTGCGCTCCGCGAGCCGCCCGACGGAGCCGAAGGGCCGCAGCACCGGCGCGGCCAGCACCCGCACGACGATCCCGGCGAGGAAGGGGCCGACCACGATGAACCCGATGAGGGTCAGCACGACGCCGAGCCCCAGCCACAGCGAGCCCTGCGCGGCCTTGTCGGCCACCCCGGCCAGGTAGAGCGCGGCGCCGCCGAGCCCGGTCAGCACCAGCCCGAACGCGGCCCGGATCCGGCCCGCCCGCTTGTCGCCGGGGGTACCGGCCTCGCGCAGCGCGGCCATCGGCGAGACCTTCCCGGCGCGGCGGCCGGGAACGTAGGCGGAGACGACGGTGACGAGGATGCCGAGGAACAGGCCGACGGCGGGGGTGGTCCAGGCGACGGTCAGGTCGTCGGTGGACAGGTCCATGCCCATCTGGCCCATGAGCTTCATCAGGCCGACGGCCAGCCCCACCCCGGCGCCGACGCCGAGCAGCGAGCCGACGACGCCGAGCAGGAACGCCTCGACGAGGACGGAGCGGTTGATCTGCTTGCGGTCGGCGCCGATGGCGCGCATCAGGCCGATCTCACGGGTGCGCTGGGCGACCAGCATCGAGAAGGTGTTGAAGATCAGGAAGATGCCGACGAGGAAGGCGATCAGCGCGAAGCCGAGCATCGCGTACTTCATGACGTTGAGGAAGGAGCCGACGCTCTTGCGGTTGGCGTCCGCGGCTTCCTTGGCGGTCTGCAGCTTGTACGTGTCCGCGCCGACGGCCTTGGCGATGTTCTGCTTGAGCTGCTCGTCGCCGACCCCGTCCTTGGCGGTGACGTTGACGTGCGTGAAGCTGCCCGGGGCGCCGAGCAGCAGCTGCTGGGCGGTGGCGGTGTCGAGGTAGACGACGGTGGCGCCCGGGTTGGTCACGGTGAAGGACGCGATACCGACGATCCTGGCGCGGTTGTCGCCGGTGACGGCGATCGTGCGGATGTCGTCCCCGAGCGCGAGGTGGTGCTTCTTCGCGGTGTCGGCGTCGATCATCACCTCGGCCGGGCCGCGCGGGGCGTGACCCGAGGTGATCTTCATGGACTTGAGCTCGTTCTCGGTCCAGCTGCCCGCGAGGGTCGGGGCGCCGCTGTCCGAACCGAGGTTCTCGTTGCGGGCGTTGACGACGGTGACGGACGCCGAGATCACCCCGCCCTCGGCGGCCTTGACGCCTTCGATCTTCGAGACCCGCTCGACGACCTGGCCCGCCAGCACCTCGGGCTTGCCGCTGTCGCCGGGCGCCCGGGCCGCGTCGGGCTCCTTCGGACTCACCGTGACGTCGGAGCTGGTGACCGCGAACAGCTTGTCGAAGGTGGTGTTCATGGTGTCCGTGAACACCAGCGTGCCGCAGACGAAGGCGACGGAGAGCAGTACGGCGACGGCGGAGAGGGCCATGCGCCCCTTGTGCGCGACGAAGTTGCGCCGCGCGGTCTTCATGACGGTCACGAGGTCCGCCCGCGCGCGTCGAAGTCCTTCATCCGGTCGAGGACCTGGTCGGCGCTCGGGTTCGCCATCTCGTCCACGATCCGGCCGTCGGCGAGGAAGATGACGCGGTCCGCGTAGGAGGCGGCGACCGGGTCGTGGGTGACCATCACGATGGTCTGGCCGAGCTCGTCCACGGACTGGCGCAGGAAGCCGAGGACTTCGGCACCGGCCCGGGAGTCGAGGTTGCCGGTCGGCTCGTCGCCGAAGATGATCTGCGGCCGGGAGGCGAGGGCGCGGGCGACCGCCACGCGCTGCTGCTGGCCGCCGGAGAGCTCGGTCGGGCGGTGCTTGAGCCGGCCCGCCAGGCCCACCGTCTCCACCACCCGGGCCAGCCACTGGGGGTCGGGCTTGCGGCCGGCGATGTCCATGGGGAGCGTGATGTTCTCCAGGGCGTTCAGCGTCGGCAGCAGGTTGAACGCCTGGAAGATGAAGCCGATCTTGTCGCGGCGCAGCTGGGTGAGCTTCTTGTCCTTGAGGCCGGTGATCTCGGTGTCGTCCAGCTGGATGCGGCCGCTGGTCACGGTGTCCAGACCGGCCAGGCAGTGCATCAGGGTGGACTTGCCGGAGCCGGAGGGACCCATGATCGCGGTGAACCGGCCGCGGTGGATGTCCACGTCGACCCGGTCGAGCGCGACGACCCGGGTCTCGCCCGAGCCGTACGCCTTGACGACCTCGCGCGCCCGGGCCGCGACGGCGGAATGCCCCCCAGTGCCCCCCTGCCTGGTTTCGGTCATTGCCGTTGTCACGGTGTTTCCCCTCGTCGGTGGCCGGCGCTGCTCGCCGTTCGAATTCTGCTGAGCGGGCCCGTGCGGCGCACTGGTGCCCATCGCCGGGTCCGTACGGGGGTTACCCCCACCCCCGACCGGGCCCCGCTCATATGAACCAGTTAAGGACCCCCCGGCCCCCGCCACCTCCTCCGCCGGGACGAAAGGCCCCTCGCTCTTTGTGTGGAGGGAACCCTTAGGGGTCTCCGCCTTTCGGGAGGGCGGGCCTCGGGGATACCGTCGGCCGCGGCCCGGTGAGAGGGTGTTCCCCGCACACGCGTGCACAGTGGAGGGGACTTCGGTGGCCATGGGGGAGAGCACGGGGAGCCGCCCCGGGGAGGGCGCGCGCAACCGCACCGGGCGAAACGTTTCGGCCAATACCGGGAAGGCGGAGGCGGCAGCAACGGAGGCGGACCCGGTCCCGGCCGGACGGCCGAAGACCGCCGTCGTCGCCGCCCTGATGCTGACCATGGGCCTCGTCGCCCTCGACGGTGCCATCGTCTCCACCGCCGTCCCCCAGATCGTCGGCGACCTCGGCGGCTTCTCCGTCTTCTCCTGGATCTTCGCCGGTTACGTCCTCGCCGGCACCGTCACCCTGCCCGTCTACGGGAAGCTCTCCGACACCTACGGCCGCAAGCCCGTCCTGCTCATCGGCATCGGCCTGTTCCTCATCGGCTCGCTGCTGTGCGCGGCCGCCTGGAACATGGCCGCCCTCATCGCCTTCCGCATCCTCCAGGGCCTGGGCGGCGGCGCCCTCCAGGGCACGGTCCAGACCCTGGCCGCCGACCTGTACCCGCTCAAGGACCGCCCCCGCATCCAGTCCCGGATGACCGTCGTCTGGGCGACCTCGGCCGTCGGCGGCCCCGCGGTGGGCGGCGTCATCGCCACCTACGCGGACTGGCGCTGGATCTTCCTGCTCAACCTGCCGCTCGCGCTCGCCGCGCTGGCCGTCATCGTCCGCCACCTCACCGAACCCGCACGGTCCCCGGCGCGGCGCGGCCGCATCGACTGGGCGGGCGCGCTCGGGGTGTTCGCCTGCGGCGGGGTGGTGCTGTTCGCCCTCGTCCAAGGCGGTGTCGCCTGGCCCTGGCTCTCCGCGCCCTCCCTCGGCCTCCTGACCGCCGGCGCCCTGCTGGCCGCCCTGGTCGTCCGGGTGGAACGCCGGGCCGAGGAGCCGATCCTGCCCGGCTGGGTGTGGCGCCGGCGCACGATCGCCGCCGTCAACCTCGCCATGGCAGCCCTCGGCCTGCTCATGGCGGCCCCGCAGGTCTTCATGCCGACCTACGCCCAGGCCGTGCTCGGCCTCGGCGCCGTCAACGCCGGCCTGGTCGCCTCCGCCATGACCCTGACCTGGCCCATCACCGCCGCCTTCGCCCAGCACGTCTACCGGCGCATCGGCTTCCGCGACACCGCCGCCACCGGGGTCGGACTGGCCGCGCTGGTCCTGTTCTCCTTCACCCTGCTCCCCTACCCGGCCCGGCCCTGGCAGGCCGCGGTGGTCATGCTGCTGCTCGGCGCCGCCCTGGGGCTCTTCCAGCTCCCGCTGATCGCCGGGGTCCAGTCCACCGTGGTCTGGGCGGAACGGGGCACGACGACGGCCTCCGTCCTGTTCTCCCGGCAGGTCGGCCAGAGCGTGGGAGCGGCCCTGATGGGAGCCGTCGCCAACGCCACCATCGCCGCCCGGCTGACGCGGGCCCCCGTCCCCGGGCTGCCGGACCACCTGGACGACGTATCGAAGGCACTGGACCGGCCCGAACTGCTCCCCCGGGCCGCCGCCGACCACCTGCGGGGCGCCGTGGACGCCGCCGTGCACCACATCTTCCTCGGCGCGGCGGCGGCCGCCGTGGCCGCGCTGCTGATCCTGCTGACGGTGGCGCCCCGGAAATTCCCGGTCCTGCCGGGCCAGGAGTAGCCCCCGCGAGTTGTCATGCCCCGGGCCGGCGGGTATCTCTTCGGGGGGCGATCCACCGCCCTGCGACACCACACGGGGGACCCATGACTTCCGCACTCCTCGCCCTGGCCTTACTCGCCGCCCTGGCCGGCCCGGCCACCCTGCGGCTCTACCACCACCCCGGCTTCGTCACCGGCCGCGACGGCCGCCTCTCCACCTCCACCACCCTCGCCCTGGCCTGGACCGTCATCCTGGTCTGGCTGCTGCTCACCTGCCTCGGCTACGGACTGACGGCCGGGGGCGGAATCACCTGGTTCCAGGGCGAACACGGCCCGCTGTCCAACCTGGCGACGGTCTACCTGCCGCTGCTCGGCGGCCCCTACCTGGCGCTGATCGGGGCGAAGACGGTCGTCGGCATCCGCGTGGGCAACGGCAGCCTCGCCAAACCGGCCCCCAAGCCGACCACGACGGGCCGGCGGCCACTGCGGGAACTGATCGCGAACGACAGCGGCCGCACGGACCTGGTCGACCTCCAGTACGTGGCGCTGAGCGCGGTCACGATGCTCTACGTCGTCCTCTTCTTCCTCGCCGACGTCGGCGGCGGACTGCCGCGGCTGCCCGGGGAGATCTGGGCCCTGACCGGAGCCCCGGCGGGGGCGTACCTGGTGAACAAGCTGGCCACCCGGGCCAATCCGGTGATCACGCACGTCACCCTGGCCGACGGCGTCCTCACCGTCGAGGGCGGCGGCTTCGACGACGCCCGCGTGACGGTGGCCGACACCGTCGTCCCCGTCACCTGCGACCCCCTGACGGGCACCCTCACCGCCCCGCTGCCCAGCCCCCCGCCCACCCCGTTCCCGGTGGTGGTCACCTCCCACGGCCTGCGCAGCGACCCGTACCTCGTCACCACCCCGGCACCGGCACCGGCCACCCCGACGCCGACCGCGCTCCCGGCGCCCGCACCCGCACCGGTCAGGGACGCCGTCCAGCGGTAACCCCTCCCGGCCCAGCCGGCGTTCGAGACGCGGAGGCGGGGCGGGGCCCCGAAAGCCGGGCTGAGCGGGGGGCCCGCTCAGCCCTCCGCCGGAGCCCGCCCCGTCAACGCCGCCAGGCTCGACCGCACGTGGTTCATGTGCGCCCGCATCTCCTCCTGTGCCTGCCCGTGCTCGCGCAGCAGCCGCTCCGTCTCCCGCCCCACCCGCTCCTCCCGCACCCGCGCCGCCGCGACCAGCTCCGCACCCCGCGCCTCCGCGTCCTCCTGCCCGTGCCGCGCCGCCTCCTCCGCCTCCGCGAAGCCCCGCCGCGCCCCCGCCAGCCGCGCCTCCGCCAGCCGCTCCAGCTCCGCCAGCCGCGCCTGCGTCTCCGCCTCCCGCACGGCGATCTCCCGCTCCGCCGCCTCCCAGCGCTCCCGCTGCTCCTGCTCCCGCTCCGCCACCAGCACGTCCGCCCGGCGGCGCGTCTCCACCAGCGCCGCGTGCGCCTCCGCCCGCCACCGCGCCGCGTCGTCCCGGGCCTCGCCCCGCGCCTCGTCCGCCTCGCGCTGCGCCCGCTCCAGCCCCTGCCGCGCCCGCACCTCGGTCTGCTCGACCACCGCGTGCGCGTCCTGCCGCGCCAGCTCCGCCACCCGGTCCGCGTACGCGTCCGCCGCACCCAGCGTCGCCGACGCGTCCGCGCGCGCGTCCCCCCGTACGGCCTCCGCCTCCTCCTGCGCCAGCGCCAGGATCCGCCGCGCCCGCTCGCTCAGCTCGTCGTACGTCTGCGGCGCCAGCGCGGCCACCGCCTCCCGCAGCCGGTCCGCCTCGGCCTCCATCCGCTTCGCGAGGACCGTCAGCCGTGCCACCCGCTCCCAGGCCTCGTCCCGGCTGCCCGACAGCCGCGCGAGACACCGGTCGACCTGATCCGCCCGGTAACCACGACCGCGCGCGGTCGACAAACCCTGAGGTCCCTGAGGTGACATCGGTGCACTCATCCTGGAAGCGCCTCTCTCGCGGGGATTCCCGTCAAGGATGCGCCATTTGCTCCCAGAAGCCGGAATGGCCGGGCCGGGAACCCTGCACGAGGGTCCCGGCCCGGCCACTGCGGCCGACGGGTGCGATCAGAGCAGCCCGTCCCACATCTGCTCCAGCAGCACCGACCACCAGCTCTCCGGCGAAGCCAGCGCCGCACTGTCGAGCCCCGCCAGATTCGCCTGGAAATCGACGGTCCAGCGCCCCGCCTGCTCCGGCGTCAAATGCTGGCGCAACCGCCACATCTGACCCAGCATCGCCAGCGACCGCACGAACTGCGGCAGGCTCGAATTCACGAACTGCGGCGGCACCGGCGCCCCGCCCGGCCCGGCCTCGACCGGAACCGCCACGATGTGCGCCGTCCCGTACTGCACGCACAGCGCCTTGCCGAAGTCACTGCCGACCACCAGGTACGAACCCGCGTCCGACGCCGGCTGCACCTGCCGCTGCGCCGCCAGCTCCGCCAGCGTCGGCAACGGCTGACCCGGCACCGCCTGCGCCCAGAAGAACGGCCCGAAGTCCACCGGGAGACCGGACCACATCAGCGTCTGCGCCACGATCTCCGGCACGCCCTGACGGGACACCGCCCGCTGCTCGAACCGGAACACGCCCTGCGGCCCGAACGCCCCCGCCAGTTCCTGCGCGATCGCCTCCAGCGGGATCGCCGGCTGCAACGGAACCTGCGGCAGCGGCGCCCGCACCGGCGCCGGACGCGCCGGACCGTCCGCCACCTGGTGCAGTTCGCTCTGGTGGGTGATCAGATGGTGCATGCCCTGCTGACGGCTGGCGTGGTCCGTCCCGTACGGGGCCACGCTCGTGATCCGCACCTGTGGCCAGGTCTCCCGGATCATCCGCGCGCAATAGCCGCCGGGCAGCTCGCACGACGCCAGCTCCGTGTGCAGCTCCAGCACCTGCTGCGGCGGCACGTTCATCGCCCGCAGCTCGTACAGGATCTGCCACTCCGGGTGCGGCGTGCCCGGCGCCGAACGCCGGATCAGCTGCTGCTCGGACCCGTCGGGCGCGCGGTAGCGCAGCACGGCCTGGTAGCCGGGACCCACCGTGGGGACCCCGGGCTGCGCCACGGGAGCAGGGCCGGGCTGCGGCCCGCCGGGCACGGGCCCGGGAGGGGCGGGCGGGCCGGGCGGCTGCGGTACGCCGGGATGCGCCAGCATCGTGGCGGCGTGGTGCGCCCCGCCACCGGGCACCCCGGGAGCCGCGGGAACACCGGGCGGCGCGGGCGGAGCCGGCGGCCCCACCACAGCAGGGCCCGCCAGCATCGTCGCAGCGTGATCGAGACCGCCACCCGGCCCACCAGAAGCACCGGGAACCCCGGGCGGACCCGGAGGCACACCAGGACCCGGCGGCGGCCCCGGCGGAGCCGGCGGCCCCACCACAGCAGGACCGGCCAACATCGTCGCAGCGTGATCAAGCCCACCACCCGGCGCACCAGAAGCCCCCGGCAGCGCGGGAGGCGCGGACGGCACATCGGCCGGCGCACCGGCCGCTGCCTCGGAAACCCCCGGCCGTGACACCCGCGCCTTGCTCGTCGGCGCGTCCGCGATCTCCGCGGCCCCCTCCCTCAAGGCCGGCGCTATGGCGGTCCGCGGCAGCCGGCTGCCCCCGGCCATCAACGTCGTCTTCGCCTCCGGAGCCACCCCCGACGCGGGCGCCGGGACACCGTCCTCCAGGTCCGACCCCGACAGCGGCGGCGCGAACACCGTCGCCGGCAACGGCACGGACGGCTCGTCCGCACCGGAGTTCACATCCGTGCCCGCCCAGGGCGTCGTCCCCGCCGGGACCCCGTCATTGGCGGTCGGCTCGTACGGCACCTCGCCCCCGCGACGGGGCGGCTCCGCGCCGGAAGGAGCGCCCGGAGCATCCGGAACCGCAGCCGCACCGGACGAATCGGCCGGAACACCGGAACCACCGGACGCACCGGCATCCCCGGCCGCACCGGAACCACCGACCCCCGAGGAGTCCGCCCCCGCCGGGGTGATCCCCGCCCGGTCCGCCGCCTCCTGCAACCACTCCGGCGGACTCAGCATGAACGACGTCTGCTCCGAGTCGATCCGCGGCGACGGCACCGAAGCCTCCGCCACCGGCGCCGGCCCCGCCCCGTACTCCTCCTCGTACCGGCGGATCACCTCACCCACCGGCAACCCCGGCCACAACGTCACCTCACCGCTGTCCCGTGCGATGACCAGCCGCTGGCGGCCACCACCGGACACCGCAACCCCCGCACGGTCCTCCGACCACACCACGAAGCCGAGCCCGAACTCCCGAACCCGCACCTCACGGTGCTGGTACGCGGGCACATCCCCGTTGATCCACTCCTCGGCGCGCTCCTGCGCCTGCGCAAACGTCACCACCGCGCCGTCACCCCTCCACCGCAGCGGCACCCGCCACGGGAACCGAGCGTGCGAATCCGCCGTCCACCATCAGACCGGCCACCGTCTCCAACTCCGGCGGACTGCCCGCCAGCCGCTCCAGAAAGGCGTCGAAATCAGCACCGCACGGCAGCAACAGCCGCTCCACGCGCTCCTGCACGGACCATCCGTCCCGGTCCCGTGCGTCGTCGTACGGAGAGAACCACACGGAGCCGATCCCCTCACCCTTCACCTTCACCGCGAGCAACCCGCCCTGCACGAAGGCCACGCACAGGTAGTCCTTCGTCAGATGGTCCCGCAGACACTTGTTGACGTACACCAGGTCATTGACCGCCGCCTCCTCACGCACCGTGAAGAACGGCTGGTCCACCAGCAGACCCAGCTCCACGTCCAGCCCCGTACCCACCGGCGCACAACCCCCGGCCGCCTTCAGGAACGACCGGTACGCCTCCGGCAGCCGGTACCCGAGGTCCTCCTCGACACCCTGGACCTGCCGCTCCGACACCGAAACCACCGATTTCGGCAGCTCCAAGTGCAACGGACGCACCTCCTGCAAGGGCCGCGTACCACGCTTGTCGTGGTCCACCGGCGCCGTCGCCAGCCCCGCATGGTGCCGCAGCAACGCCTTCACCTCGACCGGTACGAGCTCCAGCCGGCGCGAGCCCGCCACGTGGTGCCACGTCCAGCCGTGCGGAGTCGCCACCGCGCCGACCGTGTCCCACAACTCGTGGCCCACCGCCCGCATCGCCGCGTTCGCGGACACGTAGTCCGTCAGACGCAGCTCGTCCACACCGAAACCCTCCGGCGGCTCCGCGATCTCCACCGCCGCCCGCGCGTACGGAGAGAAATCAGGATGCCCCTCACCGCTCATCCGGACACCGTGCGGATGCCGGGCAGCCCGGACCGGGTCCGGAAAGTGCACGACCTGCCCCGAATAAGCGGCGTTGGGTGGCGGGGCCTGCTGCCCGAGCCGACCTGTCGTCATGGCGGTAGCCCCCTGCTGGATCTGGCTGGTTCACCACAGCCTATGTGCTCCCGCAAGAGCGACAGCCGCCTACCGGCCCCCCACCGACAGCACAACCCGCAACATCCGAATTGATACGAAAATTCGACCCCGCTTCCACACCACACGGGACATTTGACAGGCTGTCCCCTCAGCACGGGGGCGTGCGCGACAGCGGCCACCACCGCCGCCACGGGAGGGAAGAGCGACCATGCAGCACACGGCAACACGCGCGGACCACGCCGAACCGGCACCCACCGGCGCCACCGGCGACCCCCGCCTGCGCTGGAGCGCCACCGACGGGCACCCCGTCCCCGTACTCCGCTTCCGCCGCGACGGCATCCTGCCCACCATCGCCGCGGCCCTCTCCGTACGCGGCGAAACCCCCCTCACCGGCACCGCCGGCAAAGCCGACCAGCCCCCCGCACTGCACCCCCTGGTCCAGGACTACCTCGACACCCTCACCAGCAGCCAGCGCGAACGCTTCACCGGCCGCTGCCCGGAAGCGATACTCCTCTCCCGCCACATCACCACCACCGAAGCCGCCCGCAGCAAACGCGCCTCCCGCAAACCCCTCAGCGCGAGCGAAGCCCGCCGCTCCCTGAAACACGCCAAGATCACCGCCCGGCACATCCGCGAAGACGGCGACCCCCTCCACGGCACCTACGCACCCCCCTGCCGCTCCTGCCAGGCCCTCCTCGCCCACTTCGGCGTACGCCCCGTCGACCTCACCCACTCCGAGTAGCCGCCATGACCACCTCCGCGTCCTACGACCGCTCCTCAGCCACCCGCTTCCCCACCCCCATCGACGCCGCCCTGCGCACCGCCGGCTGGGAACCCGGGCGCTGGGACATCAAGCAGGCCGAATACTGGGCCGACGCCCTGCGCGACCACACCACCCCCGCCGGGCACCGCCACACCGTCTTCCCGGCCGCCGTCGAAGCCTGGGCCGAATTCGGCGGCCTCACCGTCACCGCCCCCGGACCGGGCCGGCAGATAGCCCCCACCCCCGTCCGCCTCGACCCGCTCACCGGCCTCCACCTCGCCCGCACCTTCGCCGACCTCGGCCGCGCCCTCTCCAGCGAGCTCAGCCCGCTCGGCATCGACACGGACACCGGCTCCCACCTCGCCATCGACCGCGAAGGCCGGGTCTACGCCATCGACCACACCGGCGACTGGTACCTCGGCGCGTCCCTCGACGAAGCCCTCACCCTCCTCCTCACCGGCCTCCAGCCCACCCGCCTCACCACCGGCTGAGAGCTACCCGCGCACGCACGGCAGCACGGCCGACACCCGGAAGCCACCCGAGTCCGTCGGCCCCGCCACGAACACCCCGCCGAGCCCCAGCACCCGCTCCCGCATCCCCACCAGACCGTTCCCCCCGCTCGGCAGACCGGCCCCGCCCGCCTCCCCGTCACACGGCCCGTTCTCCACCTGCATGGCCACCTCACCCTCCCGATGGGCCAGCCGCACCACCACCTCGGCACCCGGCGCGTGCTTGTGGCAGTTGGTCAACGCCTCCTGCACCACCCGGTACGCCGTCTGCTCCACCTCCGCCGCGTACCCCGGCCGCTCCCCCCGCACGTCCAGCTCCACCACCATCCCCGCCGCCCGGGACTGCCCCACCAGCACCTCCAGCTCCGCCAGCGACGGCCCCTCCTCCACCACCGTGACGGCGGCGACCGAGGCCACCGGCTCCAACCGCTTCGGCGCCTCCGCCCGCAACACCCCCAGCATTTCCCGCAGCTCCGTCAACGCCTGCCGGCCCATGTCCCCCACAAGCGCCGCGTTCCGCGCCGCCTTCACCGGATCCTTCGCCGCCACCGCCTGCACCGCCGCCGCGTGCACCACCATCAACGACACCCGGTGCGCCACCACGTCGTGCATCTCCCGCGCGATCCGCGTCCGCTCCTCCGTACGCGCCCACTCGGCCCGCTCCTCGGCCCGGTCCGCCAGCAGCGACAACTCGCGCTCCAGCGAATCCGCCCGCTCGTGCAGGCTCTCCATCAGCCGGCGCCGCGCGCCGACGTACATGCCGAGCAGCACCGGCGGCACGGTCAGCGCCACCGCCACGAAGACCGACAGCGAGATCACCAGGGTCGGCGTCACCCCCGGCTCGTCGTCGGTCCGCAGGTACATCACCACCAGCGTCGCGACGAGCGACATCGCCGTCAGGATCGCCGTGACCCGCCGAGGCACCTCGCACGCGGCCAGCGTGTACAGCCCGACCACGCCCAGCAGGAACCCCATCACCGCCGGCGTCACCGCGATCGCCACCAGCACCACGGCCACCGGCCACCGGCGCCGCAGCACGAGCGTGGCCCCCACCACGAACCCGAACACCACCCCGAGCACCACCGGCACCCCGGCCTCGCGGGCGAACCCCACCCCTTCCCACGCACACTCCAGGGCGGACACCGCCCCGATCCCCACGTCCGCCACGACGTCCCGCCGCCGCTCCCACCACAAAGGCGGCCCAGCGCGGCCTTGCTCTTCCCCCGTACTGGTCATGCCGTCCAGCGTACGCAGCGCCCCCACCACGGACCGGCCTGATTTTCCGGCAAACCGCCGGTAATCGCACGTACGACTGAATGTTCCGCTGACCGACACCCGACCCCCCGCATTCCGGACGGCATTGGCGACATGACCGAAATCCGACGTCGCCCCGGCGACGGCACCGGCGGACTCCGCACGGGCGCCACGACCTACGAATCCCTCCGCGAGCAGGCGGTCGCCCTCCGCCGCGACGGTCTCAGCCGCCGCCAGATCCGCGACCGCCTGCACGTCCACAACAACGACATCCTGAACCGCCTGCTGGAGGGCGAACCCGCCCCCGAATGGACCAAGCGCCCGAACACCAAGGACGACCTCCGCGCGAAGGCCCGCGAACTGCGCCTCCAGGGCATGACCTACGACGAGATCCAGGTCGAGCTGGGCTGCTCGAAGAGCTCCATCTCCCTCTGGGTCCGCGACCTCCTGAAGCCGGAGCGGCGCCGCACGCCGGAAGAGGCTTCTGCGATCGCCAAGCGGGACTGGGAGCGGACTCTCGACACACGCGACGAGGAGCGGCGCCGCATCAAGCAGGAGGCCGCGGCCGAGATCGGCGAGCTCTCGGAACGGGAACTGTTCATTCTCGGCGTCGGCCTCTACTGGGCAGAGGGCAGCAAGGACAAAACCTACGACCGGCGCGAGCGCGCGATCTTCGTCAACAGCGACCCGGCGATGATCCGTACCTACCTCACTTGGCTGCGCCTGCCGGGCGTCGACGGCAACCAGATCCGCTGTGCGATCACGATCCACGAGTCGGCCGACATCCCGGCGGCAGAGAAGTTCTGGGTGGACCTCGTGGGCGAGAGCGGGGCCGTGTTCCTCAAGACCACACTGAAGCGCCACAATCCGAAGACGGCGCGAAAGAACACCGGCGAGAACTACCACGGCTGTCTCGCGGTCCGCGTACTCCAAAGCGCCGGTCTGTACCGTCGCATCGAAGGCTGGTGGTGCGGCATAGTAGGGGCTGCAGCCGCAGCCGATCACCAATATCGGACACAACAGGCGAACTATCCCGGATCGTCTAAGGGCAGGACAAATGGTTTTGGTCCATTGAATGAGGGTTCGAATCCTTCTCCGGGAGCTCACACAAATCAGTTGCTCAAGTTCGGGTCCTGACCTCCATGGTCGGGACCCGGCCTCGTTTCCGGGGTTCGGGCCACCGGTATCCTGCACGGGTCCACCCCCGAAGCCGAAGGGCACCCCCGTGAGCGCACCCCGCCCGGCAGCCGTCGTCGTACTCGCAGCGGGTGAAGGCACCCGCATGAAGTCGGCCACTCCCAAGGTTCTGCACGAGATCGCCGGGCGCTCGCTCGTCGGTCACGTCGTCGCCGCCGCGCGCGAGCTGGACCCCGCGCACCTCGTGGTCGTCGTCGGCCACGCCCGCGAGAAGGTCACCGCGCACCTCGCCGAGATCGACGCGGGTGTCCGTACCGCCGTCCAGTACGAGCAGAACGGCACCGGGCACGCCGTCCGGATGGCCCTCGAAGAGCTGGGCGGCGAGATCACCGGGACGGTCGTGGTCGTCTGCGGTGACACCCCGCTGCTGACCGGCGAGACCCTCGCCGCCCTCGTCGCCACGCACGGCGCCGACGGCAACGCCGTCACCGTGCTGACCGCCGAGGTACCGGACTCCACCGGCTACGGGCGGATCGTCCGCGACGCCGCGACGGGCGCCGTGACGGCCATCGTCGAGCACAAGGACGCCACCGACGCCCAGCGCGCGATCCGTGAGATCAACTCCGGCGTCTTCGCCTTCGACGGGGCGCTGCTGAGCGATGCGCTCGGCAAGGTGCGCACCGACAACAGCCAGGGCGAGGAGTACCTGACCGACGTCCTCGGCATCCTGCGCGAGTCCGGCCACCGGGTCGGCGCGGCCGTGGGCGCGGACCACCGGCAGATCCTCGGGATCAACAACCGGGTGCAGTTGGCACAGGCGCGTGCGCTGCTGAACGCGCGGCTGCTGGAGCGGGCGATGCTGGCGGGCGTGACGGTGGTGGATCCGGCGAGCACGTTGGTGGACGTGTCGGTGACGTTCGGGCAGGACGCGCTGATCCACCCGGGTACGCAGCTGTTGGGCGGCACGCACGTCGGGGAGGGGGCCGAGGTCGGTCCGAACACCCGGCTGACGGACACCCGGGTCGGTGCGGGGGCGCGGGTCGACAACACGGTGGCGGACTCCGCGGTGATCGGGGAGTCGGCGAGCGTGGGTCCGTTCGCGTACCTGCGTCCGGGGACGGTTCTCGGCGCGAAGGCCAAGGCCGGTACGTACGTGGAGATGAAGAACGCGACGATCGGCGAGGGCACCAAGGTGCCGCACCTGTCGTACGTGGGGGACGCGACGATCGGCGAGTACACCAACATCGGTGCGGCGAGCGTCTTCGTGAACTACGACGGTGAGCACAAGCACCACACGACGATCGGTTCACACTGCAAGACGGGCTCGGACAACATGTTTGTGGCTCCCGTCACGGTCGGGGACGGCGCTTACACGGCGGCCGGGTCCGTGATCACGAAGGACGTGCCGGCGGGTGCGCTGGCCGTGGCCCGTGGCCAGCAGCGGAATATCGAGGGCTGGGTGGCCCGCAAGCGTCCGGGGAGCGCCGCTGCCGCGGCGGCCGAGTCGGCGGTCGGGGAGGACTCGGGGCCGCGTTGAGCGGTTGTCCGGGTGAACTGACCGGAAACAGGTGCGCCCGCGACGGCGTACCGTGATAGGTGCACGCAATTCGGCTGGCTCACCGTGTGCGGGACGGACGCACACGGGGGCGAGCAGCTTTCAACACGTCTGAGGAGACTGTGCTGTGACCGGGATCAAGACGACCGGCGAGAAGAAGCTGATGCTCTTCTCCGGCCGCGCCCACCCCGAGCTGGCCGAGGAGGTCGCGCACCAGCTGGGCGTCGCCCTGGTGCCGACGAAGGCTTTCGACTTCGCGAACGGTGAGATCTACGTTCGTTTCCAGGAGTCGGCTCGTGGTGCGGACTGCTTCCTGATCCAGAGCCACACGGCTCCGATCAATAAGTGGATCATGGAACAGCTGATCATGATCGACGCGTTGAAGCGTGCGTCGGCGCGTTCCATCACGGTGATCGTGCCGTCGTACGGGTACGCCCGTCAGGACAAGAAGCACAAGGGGCGCGAGCCGATCTCGGCGCGCCTGGTGGCCGATCTGCTGAAGACGGCCGGTGCGGACCGCATCCTGACGGTGGACCTGCACACGGACCAGATCCAGGGCTTCTTCGACGGTCCGGTGGACCACCTGTCGGCGCTGACGGTCCTCGCGGACTACGTGGGCGCGAAGGTGGACCGGTCGAAGCTGACGATCGTGTCCCCGGACGCGGGTCGGGTGCGGGTGGCGGACCGCTGGTGCGACCGGCTGGACGCGCCGCTGGCGATCGTGCACAAGCGTCGTGACAAGGACGTGGCGAACCAGGTGACCGTCCACGAGGTCGTGGGTGAGGTCAAGGGCCGGGTCTGCGTCCTGGTGGACGACATGATCGACACGGGCGGCACGATCTGCGCCGCGGCCGATGCGCTGTTCGCGCACGGTGCGGAGGACGTGATCGTGACGGCGACGCACGGCATCCTGTCGGGTCCGGCCGCTGACCGGCTGAAGAACTCGAAGGTGAGCGAGTTCGTGTTCACGAACACGCTGCCGGACCCGTCGGACCTGGAGCTGGACAAGATCACGGTGCTGTCGATCGCGCCGATGATCGCGCGGGCGGTGCGCGAGGTGTTCGAGGACGGTTCGGTCACGAGCCTGTTCGAAGAGCAGCAGTAGGAGCTGCGGTAGCAGCGGCGCGGTCGCCGCCACTGATCCTTTTTGGGTACGGCCTCCGGCCGGGTAGACTCCTTGAGTTGCTCGGCGAGGGAGGCCGTACCTGTTTTTCCGGGTGCGGATGCTCCGTTATCGACGCGCTCTTCGTAGCAGGCCGTTCCGGCCGGGTGACTGTCGTCCTTTTTCCGTCACCCCACGAGGAGTGAGCATGTCCGAGGTCAAGCTTTCCGCCGAGTCCCGCACCGACTTCGGCAAGGGCGCTGCCCGTCAGGCCCGTCGTGACGCCCTGACCCCCGCCGTCATCTACGGCCACGGCACCGACCCGAAGCACGTCAACGTCGACGCCCACGCCCTTCAGCTGGCGCTGCGTACCCCCAACGTCCTGATCTCCCTGGACGTCAAGGACGGCGGCACCGAGCTGGTCATCCCGAAGGCCGTGCAGAAGCACCCGCTGAAGCGCTCGATCTCGCACGTCGACTTCCTGATCGTCAAGAAGGGCGAGAAGGTCACCGTCGACGTCGCGATCGTCACCGAGGGCGAGCTGGCCGCCGGTGGCAACATGCTGGAGACCCTCCAGAACACGATCTCCGTCGAGGCCGAGGCCACGCACATCCCGACCGAGGTCACCGTCTCCATCGCGGGCCTCGCGGCCGGCGCCACCATTCACGCCTCCGACCTGGTCCTGCCGAAGGGCACCACGCTGGCCGTCGACGGTGACGTCGCCGTCCTGCAGGTCGTCGCCCCGCAGGCCGAGGAGCCGGCCGCCGAGGCCGCCGAGGGCACCGAGGCCTGAGTCACGCCTCTGCCTCTCAGCATTGGCAGCACTTGCTGAACGACCGCCGTCCGGCTCCACTGGAGCGGGACGGCGGTCGATTTCGTTAAGGAGCTTTTTGATGTCGGACGACGCGGCGCCCTGGCTGATCGTCGGTCTCGGGAATCCCGGGGCGGAGTACGCGGGCAACCGCCACAACATCGGGTTCATGGTGGTGGACCTGCTGGCGGAGCGGATGCGCGGGAAGTTCAAGGCGCACAAGGCGCGGGCGCAGGTGGTGGAGGGCCGGATGGGTCCTCCGGGTCCGGCGAACCGGCGGGTGGTGCTGGCCAAGCCGATGTCGTTCATGAACCTGTCGGGCGGCCCGGTGTCGGCGTTGCGGGACTTCTACAAGGTGCCGCTGGAGCGGATCGTCGCCGTGCACGACGAGCTGGACATCGACTATCCGACGCTGCGGTTGAAGCTGGGCGGCGGGGACAACGGGCACAACGGGCTGAAGTCGATGACGAAGGCCATGGGGCCGGACTACCACCGGGTGCGGTGCGGGATCGGGCGGCCGCCGGGCCGGATGCAGGTGGCGGACTTCGTGTTGAAGGACTTCTCGTCGTCGGAGCGCAAGGAGCTGGACTGGTTCGTGGACCGGTCGGCGGATGCGGTGGAGTGCCTGATCCAGGAGGGTCTGGAGCGGGCGCAGTCGGCGTACAACGCGTAGCGGGTGGTACGGAAGAGGGGGTCCCCGGCCGGGGACCCCCTCTTTTGCGTTCGCTGTGGGCCGGTCAGCCGGTGTTGCGCAGGCCCGCGGCCACGCCGTTGACGGTGAGGAGGAGGGCGCGGGCGAGGAGCGGGTCGGCTTCTTCGCCGCGTTCGGCGGCGGCGCGCTGGCGGGCGAGGAGGGAGACCTGGAGGTAGGAGATGGGGTCGAGGTAGGCGTCGCGGACGGCGAAGGTCTGCTGGAGGACGGGGTGGGAGTCGAGGAGCTGCCGGCCGCCGGTGATGCGCAGGACTTCGCGGACCGTGAGTTCGTGTTCGGCTTCGATGCGGTCGAAGACGTGCTTGAGGTGGTCGGGGACGAGGGTGTCGACGTAGTGGCGGGCGATCCGCAGGTCCGTCTTGGCGAGGGTCATCTCGACGTTGGACAGGAAGTTGCGGAAGAAGTGCCAGCGCTTGCCCATTTCGCCGAGGGCGTCGTCCTGGCCGGCTTCGCGCAGGGCCTTGAGGCCGGAGCCGACGCCGTACCAGCCGGGGACGATCTGGCGGGACTGGGTCCAGCCGAAGACCCAGGGGATGGCGCGGAGGCCGTCGAGGCCGGCGCCGGAGTCGGGGCGGCGGGAGGGCCGGGAGCCGAGGTGGAGGTCGGCGAGTTGGTCGACGGGGGTGGCGGCGAAGAAGTAGGCGGGGAGGTCGGGGTCTTCGACGAGGGCGCGGTAGGCGGCGTGGGCGGCGTCGGAGACGGTGTCCATGGCCGCGTCCCAGCGGGCGAGGTCGTCGTGGGACTGGCGGGGGGCGGTGTGCAGGGCGGATGCCTGGAGGGTCGCCGCGACGGTCAGTTCGAGGTTCTCGCGGGCGAGGGACGGTACGAGGTACTTGTCGGAGATGACCTCGCCCTGTTCGGTGACCTTGATCTCGCCTTCGAGGGTGCCCCAGGGCTGGGCGAGGATCGCGTCGTGGGAGGGGCCGCCGCCGCGGCCGACGGTGCCGCCGCGGCCGTGGAAGAGGCGCAGGCGGACGCCGTAGCGGTGGGCGACGTCGCGCAGCCGGCGCTGGGCGCGGTGGATCTCCCACTGGCTGGTGGTGATGCCGCCGAACTTGGAGGAGTCGGAGTAGCCGAGCATGACCTCCTGGACGTCTCCGCGCAGGGAGACCAGGCGGCGGTAGGAGGGGTCGGCGAGCATGGCGTCGAGGATGACGTCGGCGGCCTTGAGTTCGTCGGTGGTTTCCAGGAGGGGGACGATGCCGATCTTGGCCCAGCCCGCGTGGAGGTCGATGAGGCCGGCTTCGCGGGCGAGGACGGCGGCGGCGAAGACGTCGTCGGCGCCTTGGCACATCGAGATGATGTAGGACTCGATGACTTCGGGGCCGAACTTCTCGAAGGCGTCCTTGATGGCGAAGAAGACGCCGAGGGTCTTGGCGCCGGCGGCGTCGAGGGGTGCGGGGGTGGGGGCCAGGGGGCGGCGGGAGCGGAGTTCCTTGGCGAGCAGCTTGCCGCGGTAGTCGCGGGGCATGTCGGCGTAGCGCCAGGATTCCTCGCCGAGTCGGTCGAAGAGCTGGCCGAGTGCGTGGTGGTGGGCGTCGGCGTGTTCGCGGACGTCCATGGTGGCGAGCTGGAGGCCGAAGGCGGCGAGGGTGCGGATGGTGCGGTCCATGCGGCCGTCGGCGAAGAGGGCCGCGCGGTGTTCGCGCAGGGAGTCCTGGATGAGGGTGAGGTCGGCGAGGAGTTCGGCGGTGCCGAGGTAGTCGCGGCCGTCCTGGTGGGGGGTGCCGTTCGCGAGGCGTTCGCGGGTGTTGAGGAGCTTCTGGCGGATGCAGGTGGCCTTGAGGCGGTAGGGCTCTTCCGCGTTGAGCCGCTTGTAGCGGGGGCTGATCTCGGGCAGGCGTTCGAGGTCGGCCTGGAGCGAGGTGAGGAGTTCCTCGGTGGTCCCGGTGTAGCGGATGGAGTTGGAGAGGAGTCCGCGCAGCTCGTCGATGGCCGCGAGGGCGTCCGTGATGCCGTGTTCGTGCTGGAGGATCAGGACGTCGCGGGTGACGTCGGGGGTGACGTTGGGGTTGCCGTCGCGGTCGCCGCCGATCCAGGTGCCGAAGGTGAGGGGGCGGGTGCCGGGGGGCAGCTCCACGCCGACGCGCTGGAGTTCCGCGGCGAGGTCTTCGAGTACGTCTCCGACTGCGCCGGCGTGCAGCTCGTCGAGGTAGTAGATGGCGTTGCGGGCTTCGTCGGCGGGCTCCGGGCGGACGACGCGCAGTTCGTCGGTCTGCCAGACGAGGTCGATGTTCTCGGCGAGCCGCAGGTCGTGGCGGCGGCGTTCGCCGGCTCCGGTGGCGGGTTCTTCGAGGAGGGCGGCGATGCGGCGCAGCTTGTTCAGGACGCTGCGGCGGGCGGCCTCGGTGGGGTGTGCGGTGAAGACGGGCCGGACGTTGAGGTTCTTGACCGTTTCGCGCAGGTGTGCGGGGTCGGCGTCCTTGAGCATGTCGGCCGTGCGGGCGAGGAGGCCGCCTTCGGCGGCCCGGTGGGCGCGCAGTTCCTTGCCGCGGTGTACCTGTTCGGTGACGTTGGCGAGGTGGAAGTAGGTGGAGAAGGCGCGGACGAGCTTGGCGGCGGTTTCCAGGTCGGTGTCGCCGAGGAGCCGGGCCGCGGCCTCGCCGTCGGTGCGGGTGAGGGCGCGGACGCGTTCGACGAGGTCGAGGAGGTCCTGGCCTTCCTGGCGTACGAGGGTCTCGCCGAGGAGGTCGCCGAGGCGGCGGATGTCGGCGCGCAGCTCCGCGTTGGCGGCGGCGGCCTGCGTGAGGGTGGCCTTGGTGGCCGGGGCCTGGGTGACGGGGGCCTGGGCGGCCTGGTCAGCACTGCTCACAGGTGCGGCTCCTTGCAGTGTTCGAGCGCTACTGGGCGGTGGGCTCCCGGGCCGGGCGCGGCGGGGCCGCTGCGCAGCTCGGGCTGCCCGTGCGGACCGCGCTGTCCGACGTGACCAGGATAGGTGTCCGGTGCTCGTGTGACGGCAGCGCGGGCTTCCTCTTGCCGCGGGCGCCGACTTTGCCATACTTACGTTGCCGTAGGTTACGGGACCGTAGGGTCCGTGATCACGTGCTCCTCGTCTCCTCACCCCCCAGGGGATCCACTGTGACCATCACCGACGACCTGACCGGGGGCGCATCGGCGCCGTCGGAATCGAGTGAGCCGTCCGCGACCCGCGGCGGCGAGAACAAGCGGTCTGTCGAGCAGATCGCGCTGCTGCTGTTCATCACCGTCCCGTTCGTGGCACTGCTCGGCGCCCTTCCGCTGGCCTGGGGCTGGGGGGTGAGCTGGCTGGATGTGGCCCTGATGGTGTTCATGTACTTCCTGGCGTGCCACGGCATCACGATCGGCTTCCACCGCTACTTCACGCACGGTTCCTTCAAGGCGAAGCGGCCGCTGCGGATCGCCCTGGCCGTGATGGGCTCGATGGCGGTGGAGGGGCCGCTGGTGCGGTGGGTGGCGGACCACCGCAAGCACCACAAGTACTCGGACCACGAGGGTGACCCGCACTCGCCGTGGCGGTTCGGCGAGACGGTGCCGGCGCTGATGAAGGGGCTGTGGTGGGCGCACATCGGCTGGCTGTTCGATGAGGAGCAGACGAACCAGCAGAAGTACGCGCCGGACCTGATCAAGGATCCGGCGATCCGGCGGATCTCCCGGGACTTCGTGCTCTGGACGGTGGTGTCGCTCGCGATCCCGCCGCTCGTCGGAGGTCTGGTCACGATGTCGTGGTGGGGGGCCTTCACGGCGTTCTTCTGGGGCTCGCTGGTGCGGGTCGCGCTGCTGCACCACGTGACGTGGTCGATCAACTCGATCTGCCACGCGGTGGGCAAGCGCCCGTTCAAGTCGCGCGACCGTTCGGGGAACGTGTGGTGGCTGGCGGTGCTGTCGTGCGGCGAGTCCTGGCACAACCTGCACCACGCCGATCCGACGTCGGCGCGGCACGGTGTGCTGCGCGGCCAGGTCGACTCCAGTGCGCGGCTGATCCGCTGGTTCGAGCGGCTGGGGTGGGCTTCTGACGTGCGGTGGCCGTCGGATTCCCGCATCGATGCCCGACGCAGGGAAATGTCTTCGAACGCGGCATGATGGGGGACGTGGCGATCGACGGCAGCAGTTCCAGCGGTGACAAGCCCCGGCGTGGCCGCCGGGTGCGGATGACGGGTGCGGAGCGGCGTCAGCAGCTGCTGGACATCGGCCGGGCGCTGTTCGCCGAGAAGGGCTTCGAGGGCACGTCGGTGGAGGAGATCGCGGCCAAGGCCGGGGTGTCGAAGCCGGTGGTGTACGAGCACTTCGGCGGCAAGGAGGGCCTGTACGCGGTGGTCGTGGACCGCGAGATGCGCCAGCTGCTGGACGGCGTGACGGGGGCCCTGACGGCCGGGCACCCGCGGGAGCTGCTGGAGCAGGCGGCTTTCGCGCTGCTGGACTACATCGAGAGTTATACGGACGGTTTCCGGATCCTGGTGCGGGATTCGCCGGTGGCGCAGTCGACGGGCACCTTCGCGTCGCTGATCAGTGACATCGCCACTCAGGTGGAGGACATCCTGGGCCTGGAGTTCAAGGCCCGGGGTTTCGATCCGAAGCTGGCTCCGCTGTACGCGCAGGCGCTGGTCGGGATGGTGGCGCTGACGGGCCAGTGGTGGCTGGAGACGCGGCGCCCGAAGAAGGCGGAGGTGGCGGCGCACCTGGTGAACCTGGCCTGGCACGGCCTGGAGAACCTGGAGGCCCGCCCCCGCCTGGTGGGCCACCGCAAGAGCTGACGCGGCGTCCCGCCGGCCGATCACCCACGGCCCGAAAAGTTGTACGAGAAACAACTTTGACCTCGGAAAACGCGCCGGTACTGTGAGGTTCACTTCCCGGGGGGGAAAGTGCGACCGACGCCCAGTGCCGCTCTGGCCTGCGTCGACGTCTGTCGTGATGACCACCCGGTTCCACTGCGAGTTACTGGGGAACCCTCTTGCGCTCTTCGCGCCTCGGCCGCATCGCGGCCTGCACCGCTCTCGCCCTCTCCGCGGGCACCATGCTCTCCGTAGGCCAGGCGGCCGCTGCCGGCAAGGCCTCCGACCGCCCGGCACCCGCCACGGCCAAGGTATCGACCAGCCCGAAGGCCGCCGTCCCGCACGCCGCCGCCCCGGCGCCCGGAGTCGTGGCCCCCAAGGCCACGTCCGCGAACAAGGGCGCGCGTACGGTCGCCCCGCAGGGCCTCGCCGCCGCCGCGGCGGGCAACGTCTCCCAGCCGCGCCTGGACCTGGACGGCGACGGCTTCAGCGAGCTGGTCTTCCGCAACACGCGCGGCTGGGCCGGCGCCTTCGCGACCAGCGCTGCCGCGGGCAGCCCCGCCACCGATTTCCGCATCGAGGGCGACGACACCGAGACGGTCAAGGACATCATCGCCCTCGGCAACGTGGGCGGCAGCTGGAACCCCGAGATCCTGACGCTGACCTTCGACGGCAAGCTCCAGCTCCGCGAGACCTCCGGCGGCTACGCCGGTGCGCCGACCTGGACCGGCTCCGGCTGGCAGATGTACAACCGCGTCATCTCGGCGGGCGACCTGAACAAGGACGGCCGCCCCGACGTCATCGCCCGCACGCCGGCCGGTGACCTCTACTACTACAAGAGCACCGGCAACCTCGCCAGCCCGTTCGCGGCCGCGGTCAAGGTCAGTGGCGGGTGGAACCAGTACGACCAGATCGTCGGCCTGGGCGACGTCGACGGCGACGGCGACGCGGACGTCCTGGCCCGTACGTACACCGGTGAACTGTTCCTCCACAAGGGAACCGGCAACGGCGCGAACCCGTTCGAGTGGCGGACGCAGATCGCCACCGGCTGGACCGGGTACACCCAGATCATCGCCGCCGACGACCTCGACGGCGACGGCAAGGCCGACATGATGGGCGTCACGCCCACCGGTGACCTGTTCTGCCACTTCTCGGAGGGCAACGGCCTGTTCTCCCCGCAGTACAAATGCGGCTCGAACTGGACGAGCAACGAGCTCATCCTCGGTGCGGGCATCACCCCGGTCCACGGCAAGCACAACGTCGGCACGGTCGACGCCGCCGGCCAGTACTGGTCCTACGACAACAAGAGCGACGGCACCCTCTTCGACCCCCGCAAGTCCGGCGATTTCGTCTGGCCGGACGACGGTTCGAAGCTGGTCGTGGTCTCCGGCATGGACAAGACCAACTGGGGTCACAAGTTCCAGTTCAACCAGTGGGGCCTGACCAACCGCACCACGAACCAGAGCATCGCCGGTGACTGGTGGGGCGTCACCAACCTGGTGCTCGGCGGCGGCGACGTCTCCGGCGACGGCAAGGGTGACCTGCTGACCCGTGACATCTGGGGCAACCTGTACGTCCACCAGGGCAACGGCACGGGCAACGCCTTCGCGGCCCCGATCAACATCGGCGGCGGCTGGGACCAGTACAAGCAGCTCGCCGCCGGAGACTTCAACGGCGACGGCTACGCGGACATGGTCGGCATCGACAACGCCGGCGGTCTGTACTTCTACCCGGGCACCGGCAAGGCGAGCGCGCCGTTCGGCGCCCGCTGGATGGTCTACGCGTTCATGGGCGGCTTCAAGGACGTCGTATCGCCCGGTGACCTCACCGGTGACGGCAAGGCGGACCTGGTCCTCGTCGACGCCGGCGGCAACGCGTTCCGCATGGAAGGCGGCCACAGCCTGTTCGGCAGCGAGGTCCTCACCCCGCGCGTCATGTTCCGCGGCAACGTGAGCTACCGCAGCATCGGCTAGTCGTACCTGCACCACGACACGGCGCCCCGTCACCGGATTTCCGGTGGCGGGGCGCCGGTGCGTCGTCAGGTGGCGGGTTCGAGAAATTCGAGGCGGTTGCCGACCGGGTCGTGGGAGTAGAACCGCTTGTGTCCGGGCAGGTCGGCGTCCCAGTGGACGTCCGCCCCGTGTTCCGCGAGCCGGCGGGCGTAGTCCTCGATCCCGGTGACGCGCAGGCCCGGGTGGGCTTTGCGGGCGGGCCGGAAGTCCTCTTCCATCCCGACGTGGAGCCGTACGGGTCCGGCGGCGAACCAGCAGCCGCCGCGGGCGGCGAGGGCGGGCGGTTTGGGCAGCTCCGTCATGCCGAGGGCGTCGGTGTAGTAGCCGCGCAGGAGGTCTTCCGAGCCCGGCGGGGCGGCGAGTTGGATGTGGTCGAGCGCGGTGAGCACCTCAGGCCTCCTTGCGGGCGACGGCGAAGATGCGGCGGAAGGGGAACACCGTGCCGCGGGGGCCGGGCGGGTAGGCGCCGCGCAGGGCTTCGCGGTATTCGGCGAGGAAGGCGTCGACGGCCTCCTTGTCGTCGCCGAGTTCGGTCAGGACGGGCCGCAGGGCGGTGCCCTTGACCCAGTCGAGCACGGGGTCGGGACCGGACAGCAGCTGGTGGTAGGTGGTTTCCCAGACGTCGACCGCGCAGCCGAGTTCGGTGAACCGGGCGAGGTATTCGGCGGGTTCGAGGATGTGCACGTAGCGCGCGCCGTGGCCGGCGAGGCGGTCGCGCCAGCGGGGGGTGTCGCAGAGGTCGGCGAGCATCCGGTGGCTGGGCGCGGTGAAGTTGCCGGGGATCTGGAAGGCGAAGGTGCCGCCGGGCCGCAGTCCGGTGATCCAGGCCGCGAAGGAGCCGGGGTGGTTGGGCACCCACTGGAGGGCGGCGTTGGAGACGATCAGGTCGTACGTCTCCTCCGGGTGCCAGTCGGCGAGGTCGGCCGGTGCGAAGTCGAGGTATCCGCCGCCGGGGGTGGGACCGGCGTGGTCCTGGGACGCGCGGCGGAGCATCTCCGGGGATAGGTCGAAGCCGGTGATCCGGGCCTCGGGCCAGCGGTCGGCGAGCAGCGCGGTGACGTTGCCGGGACCGCAGCCGAGGTCGGCGATGCGGGCGGGGGCGGTGGGGAGCTCGGGTATCCGGGTCAGCAGGTCGAGAAAGGGGCGCGTGCGGTGCCCGGCGTGCCGGAGGTACTGCTGGGGGTCCCAGACCGGCGCCACGGGAGCGGTGGCGACGGGCGTCGGGGCCGAGGCGGTATCGGAATGCATATGCGAAGCCTCCCTGCTGATGGGGCGGTTGGAAGCGGAAGCCGTCCGGCCCCCTCCATTCCCATCCTGGCCGAATATATATCTTGACGTCAAGATACACGATATCGAGATATCCAGCACCCAAGATCCTCGAATTGAAGAGACTTCACATCGACAGACCCCTTACACTGATCGGCATGGAGGACGAGGTCGACCGACTGGTCGCGGCATGGCGGCGAGAACGCCCTGACCTCGACGTTGAACCGCTCGAGGTGCTGAGCCGGGTGAGCCGGCTCGCCCGCCACCTCGACCGCGCCCGCAGGCTGGCCTTCTCCGAGCACGGCCTGGAGCCCTGGGAGTTCGACGTCCTCACCTCGCTGCGCCGCGCCGGCGCCCCGTACCAGCTCTCCCCCGGCCAGCTGCTGACCCAGACCCTGGTCACCTCCGGCACCATGACCAACCGCATCGACCGGCTCGCCAAGAAAGGCCTGGTGGAGCGGCTTCCCGACCCGAGCGACCGGCGCGGCGTGCTGGTCCGGCTGACCCCCGAGGGCCGCGACCGCGCCGACCAGTCCCTCGCCGGACTGCTCGCGCAGGAACGCGCCATCCTCGCCCAGCTCTCCCAGGGCCAGCGCGGTGACCTCGCGGCGCTGCTACGCAGGCTGACCGCTCCGTTCGACAACATCCCCGGCTAGCTCCGCCGGCCGGACGCCGGCCCGCCGGGCCAGCGCCACCGCCGCGAGCGTCGAGTGCACCCCGAGCTTGCCCAGGACGTTCTGCATGTGGGTGCGCACCGTGTGCGGTGACAGGAACAGCCGCGCGGCCACGTCCTTGCGGCCCAGCCCGGCCACCATGCAGCGCAGCACCTCGTGCTCGCGCGGCGTCAGCGACTCCACCAGGCGTTCGCTGTCCGTACGGTGCTTGCGGGCCGCGGTGAGCTCCCGCAGCACCCCGGTCAGCAGGGCGGGCGGAAGGTGCGTCTCCTCCCGCAGCACCCCGCGGATGACGGCCAGCAGCCGCGAGAGCGAGCAGTCCTTGGCGACCCAGCCGGAAGCCCCGGCCTGGAGCGCGAGCGCGGCCCGACGGGGGTCGTCGCGTTCGGCGAGGACCACCGTACGGACCCCGGGATGGCCCGTGCGCAGGCCCGCGACCAGCGCGATCCCGTCCGCGCCGGGCGGCGCGGCCGGTGGCCCGGAGCCCGGTGCGCGCTGTACGGGCACGGTCCCCGCCGCGGCGCCCAGGTCGGCGTCCACGAGCATGACGTCGAAGCGGCGGCCCTCGGCCGCCGCGCGTTCGAGGCAGCGCACGGCGGCGGGAGCACTGCCGGCCGCGGACACGTCCACGTCCGGCTCGGCCGCGAGCGCGGCCGCGAGAGATTCGGCGAAGATGCGGTGATCGTCGACGACGAGAACCCGGATACGAACCACGAAAACCCCCACGGGTCGGGGAACGGACGACGGCGGGTACGGTGCCCGGACCGGGTGATGATCCGCAGCAGCCGCGGCCGCCGCCGAGACATCTCTGCACTACCCCGGAGCGGACGCCGTACCCGGCGTATCTCGACCCCTGAATCAACACCGGCCCCCACCGGTGTCACGCATCAGCGTAGAGCGGGTGGGCTCCGGCGTTGGCCGAATAGCAGAAGTTTTTCGAGCGATTTTCCGGCATGGAGGCCCTGAACAGCCCTCTGCCTGGCTTGATTTCACCTGCGCGGTGATCGGCCGGACGGTTCGGGGCCCGGCGCGTGCCGCGGGCAGTTGCACTCGGCGCGGTTCACCCGGCGTACGCACGCCGGGCGCCCGCGCAGAGCGCCCACGCACGGCGTGCGGACAAACGGCACGCGCCCCCGCCACCGGACGGCGCCGGGCCGGTCGCGAGTGCCCGGGCCGGTCAGGAGTGGTTGCGGCGCGCGAAGTTCCAGGCGTCGGTCACGATGCCGGTGAGGTCGGAGCGGGTGGGGGTCCAGCCGAGGCGCTCGTGCGCCGTGCGGGCGGAGGCCACCAGGACCGCCGGGTCGCCCGGGCGGCGCGGGGCGACGATCTCGGGGATCTCCCGCCCGGTGACCTTGCGGACGGTCTCGATGACCTCGCGGACCGAGAATCCGCTGCCGTTGCCGAGGTTGCAGATCAAGTGCTCGCCCTCGGCGGCGACGCGCAGCGCCGACAGGTGGGCCTGCGCGAGGTCCGCGACGTGGATGTAGTCGCGGACGCAGGTGCCGTCGGGCGTCGGGTAGTCGTCCCCGAACACCGAGATGGACTCGCGCTGCCCGAGCGCGACCTGGAGGACCAGCGGGATCAGGTGCGTCTCGGGGTCGTGCCGCTCGCCGAACTCGCCGTAAGCGCCGGCCACGTTGAAGTAGCGCAGCGACACGGCGGCCAGGCCGTGCGCCACGCACTCGCCCGCGATCATGTGGTCGACGGCCAGCTTGGAGGCGCCGTAGGGGTTGGTCGGCGCGGTCACCGACGTCTCCGTCAGCAGGCCCTCGGCGGGCTCGCCGTAGGTGGCGGCGGTGGAGGAGAAGACGAGCTTGCGCACGCCCGCGCCGCGCATCGCGGTCAGCAGCGCGAGGGTGCCGCCGACGTTGTTGTCCCAGTACTTGCCGGGGTTCGCGACGGACTCGCCGACCTGCGAGGAGGCCGCGAAGTGCAGTACGGCGTCGAAGGAGGGGTCCAGGTACCGGGCGGCGTCCTGGATCCGCCCGTTGATCAGGGTGGCGCCCGCGGGGGCGCCCTCGCCGAAACCGGTGGACAGGTCGTCGAGGACGGTGACCTCGTGGCCGGCTTCCAGGAGGTGGGCGGCGACGACGCTGCCCACATATCCGGCGCCGCCCGTGACCAGGTACTTGCTCACTTGCTGCTGCCTCTCGAGTGGGAACGCACGCGCGACCGCGTGCTGGGTCCGGCTTACCGGATCGCACGCCTCCGGGGAAATCCGCCCGGGACATCCTGCCGCAATCCCCCGGAACGCGGACTGCCGCCCCGGCTTCCCGGCCCCGGGCCCGCTCAGTCCTGGGAGCCCCGCGGCGGCCACACGGGCGGCGCCGCCCGGTCCAGCAGGCCGGTACGGGCGGCCAGCGCGGCCGCCTCCAGCCGCGAACCCACACCCAGCTTCATCAGGACCCGCTGGACGTGCGTCCGCGCGGTGCTGGGCGCGATGGCCATGCCGGCCGCGATGAGCCGGGTGTCCTCGCCCTCCGCGACCCGGACCAGTACCTCCACCTCCCGCGGAGTGAGCAGCCGCAGCAGCCGGCTGCCCTCGTCGTCGGGCTGGGCGGCGGGGTGCAGCAGCTCCGCGAAGGCGCCTTGCAACAGCTGCGGGGAGATGGCGACCTCCCCCGCCCGGGCCTTGGCCAGGGCCCGTTCCACACCCTCGATGCGCTCGTCGTGGCGTACGTACCCGCAGGCGCCCGCGGCGAAGGCGGCGGCGATCCCGCGCGGGTTCGGCACCGGGCCGAGGACCACGACGGCGATCTGCGGGCGCTCGCGCCTGATCCGGACGACGGGTTCGAAGACGGCCGGTTCGGCCGGGGTGGCGGTACCGAAGAGACAGACCTCGGGGGCGCGGCTGATGACCAGTTCGGCCGCGCCGGCGGCCGGCGCGGCCGCGGCGAGGACCCGGTGGCCGCGCAGTTTGAGGGCCGAGGCGAGCGCCTCGGCCAGCAGGCGGTGCTCGTCGACCACCATGACCCGTACGCCCATGAGGGCACCCTCCCCGTTCCTCCTGACCCGGCAAGCTACACGCTTGTTCGACGGGGCGTGCCGGTTACCGCGCGAAAGCCCCCGGAAGCGTTGGGTCGTCCGGGGGCTCGTGCGCGGGGGCCGGCAGGTCAGTTGGCGATGAAGGACACGAACAGGTGCTCCGGTTCGCTGGTGCTGGAGTACGGCTTGCGGACCATCGTGCGGGCGATGAAGAGGTGTCCGTTGTGGTAGCGGAACTCCGAGTGGTCGACCACGAACTGCGTCTCGGCGCTGTGGGCGGCCTTGTCGGACGGGTTCTGCATCAGGACGGTCTGCTTCATCGTCTTGCCGTCGATGCTGACGATCTGGCCGCCGCCGTCGTACGGGGGCTCCTTGTAGGCGATGATGTTCGACCCGTCCATGCGCAGCGGGTACATCGTGTACCGCTCGCCGGCATCGGCGCGGTCGGTGGTGCCCTTGCCGGTCTCCAGGTCGAAGGAGACCAGCTCGTTGGTGCGGCCGACGCTGGAGGAGCCCTGGTGCTCGTAGGTGGGGATGTAGACCTTGCCGTTGCCGACGACCATGCCGGAGCACTGCTCGACCTCGGTGGCGGGGCAGTCGGGGGCGTAGTTGCCGCTGGAGAGCCCGATGCGGGACTTGAGCTGGCCCGCGTCGTCGACGACGAAGAGGTCGCTGACGTTGGTGGCGTTCTTGGCGGTGTTGCCGACGTTGGCGGCGACGATGAGCGGCTTGGTGGAGATGATGCCGGCCCACTCGATGCCGGGGGCGAGCTTGTACGAGGCCTTCGGCGCGCCGGTGGCGGGGTCGAGGGTCTGCGCGGTCAGGGTCACGTTGGGCTCGCGGCCGCACTTGCGGAGCACGGCGAGGGCCTCGCCGCCCGCGTAGCCGAGGTCGTAGCAGCCGTCGCCGTCGACCTTGGGCGTCCACAGCGACTTTCCGTCGGCGAGGTTCCAGGCGGCGCCGCCGCGCAGGCCGCCGGCGGCGACGGTCTGGCCGCTGAGGGTGACTTCGGTGAAGGCGACGGGCTTGTCGCCGTTGGTCTGGGACTTGGCGGTGCCGGACCAGAGGAGCTTGCCGGCGTCGAGGTCGATGACGCCGACCTGGGTGCACTGGGGGTACTTGTTGCTGTCACTGGCCATGCCCTCCTGGAAGAGGATGGCCGTCTTGTTGCCGCTGACGTGCTTGGTCGCGGCGCAGATCTGGGCGGGGAGCGGGATTTCCCACTTCTTGCCGCCGTCGACGAGGTTGTACCCGACGACCTTGGCCACGTCGGACTTGACGTAGGTGGTGTCGGTGAGCCAGGAGCCGTCGACGGAGACGACATCCTCGGGCGCGGGGCTGGGGACGTTGACCAGGGTCCGGGACTTGGTGTTGGCCGGGACCTTCTCCGTGCCGCCCGGGGCCGAGCCGCCCTTGTCGTTGTCGGGGGAGCCGCTGTGGCCGCCGTTGGCGGTGGGCTGCGTGCCGCCGCCGCTGCCCTGGTCGGAGACGTACCAGAAGCCGCCGCCGATGATGAGGACGATGGCCAGCAGCGCGGCGCCGACGATCATCAGCTGGGTGCGCTTGTCTCCGCCGCCCGCGCCGCCGTCCTGGCCCGCGGCCTGCTGCGGGACGGTGGGGTAGCCGGGCTGCTGCTGGGGGTACCCGTAGCCGGCCGGTGCCTGCGGGGGGTAGCCGTAGGAGGGCTGCCCGGACGGGGCGGCGGGCTGCGGCGCGGCCGTCGGCGGTGCGGGCGGGACCGGCGGGGGCGTCCCGTACCCGCCCGGCGGCGGCTGGTTGGGCGGCGGGGGCGTCCCGTACCCGCCCGGCGGCGGCTGGTTGGGCGGCGGGGGCGTCCCGTAGCCGCCGGAGGGCGGCTGGTTGGGCGGGGGCGGGGTGCTGGGCGTGCTCATGGGGGGATCTATTGCCTCTCGGTGGGCGGCTCGGTGGACTCGTTCACTTGCCGAATGCCATCAGGAGCTTCTCGTCCTTGCCGTCGGCCTGCAGGCGGGTGACGGACAGGAAGAACCGGCCGTCCACGTAGTCGAGCTCCGGGGAGTAGAACGCGCTCTCGACCTTCGAGGCGGCTCCCGAAGGGTTGTGCAGCAGCACGGTGGGGTTGCCACCGGCGGCCGGGACCGCGATCACCTCACCGCCCTGGTCGGAGGAGAGGCTCTTGCGGTAGGCGACGAGCCGCCCGTGCTCGGCGACGAGCGGGGCGATGAGGGCGTTGTTCCCGGAGGGAGTGCGCCACTTCGCCTTGCCGGTGCCCAGGTCGAAGGCGACGATCTCGTTGGACTTGCCGCCCGTCGCGGTCGCCGTCGCCAGGTAGAGGGTGTCGTCGGCGACGGCGGAGGTGCCGCAGCCCTGCCGGCCTTCGTCGCCGCCGGGGCAGGCGGAGAAGGAGCCTTCGGCGGACATGCTGGCGCGCTTCTGCCCGTCGGGGCCGAGGGAGATGACCGCCCGCTGCTTGGTGTCGCGGTTGCCGACGTCGAGGACGACGGGGTCGACGGAGTAGACGCGGCTGACGGTGAAGCCCTTGGGCAGGCGGTAGGTCCAGCTCTTCTTGCCACTGGCCGGGTCGGTGCCCTGGACTTCGACGGTGCGGTCGGCGTCCTCGCAGGTGGCCAGGCCGATCATCTTGGCGTTGCCGCCGATGTAGGCGTGCGGCTTGCAGCCCTCGGGGACGTTGCCGGTGAAGAGCTTGTCCCCGGTGCTGATCTTGTAGGCGGTACTGGAGATGAGGCGGTTGACGGCGACCGTGTCGCCCACGATGCTCGGGTAGGCGCTGATGGCGGTGTCGAAGAGGTTCTGCTGCTCGACGGTCTTCGTCCAGCCCTCCTTGCCCGCCTTGAGGTCGATCAGCTTCACCTGGTTGCAGTCGGCGCCGTCGCCGTCGCCCTCCTTGAGCAGGATGACCGTCTTGCCGTCGCCGGTGGTCTGTTCGGTGGTGCCGCAGATGTCGGCGGGCAGGTCGAGCTTCCACTTCTGCTTGCCGTCGGTGACCTGGTAGCCGACCAGGGACTTGCCGACCGCCTTGACGACCGTGTCGCCGACGGCCCACTGGCCCTGCGCGGGAATGCCCGCGCCCGGCCCGTCGATCTTCGCGCTCTTGTACCAGAGGACCTTGTCCTCGCCGGGCTTGCGGCCCGCGTTGAAGTCTTCCTGATCGCCCGCGCCGTTGCCGCTGCCGTCGCCGGTGTCGACGGAGGGCGAGCCGGAGGGCTTGCCGTCGGAGTCGGAGGAGGTGGGGCCCGCGACGGGATGCCGGGGGGAGCCGCCGCCGTCCCGGCCGAAGGCGAAGTACGCGCCGGCGCCGAGGACGATCGTGGCGGCCGCGACGGCGGCGATGGTGACGACCAGCTTCTGCCGGCCCTTCCCGCCGGGGGCGCCGGGCAGGTGCTGGGGAACCCCCGGGACCGTCGGGGGCTGCGGCGGGAACCCGTAGCCGGGCTGCGGGAACGGCGCGTTCGCGGGCGGCGGTTGCGGGGCCGTCACGGGCTGCTGGGCGTACGGGTTCTGGCCCGGCGGGGGCACGTACGCGGGCTGCGGCGGGCCGGGCAGGTGGCCGTAACCGGAAGGCGGCGGCGGCTGGTTCGGCGGCGGCTGGGGCGGCTCGGTCATCAGCGCATACCTTCGGCGTGGGACGGTCGTGACGGGAGGATGACCTTTCTATCACTGACGCCGAACATACATCGGGCCGGTCCACGCCCTGTTCCCAAGGGAGGACCGGCCCGTGACGCGGTCGTTATCCGGCCGCCGGGCGGCCGGGCGCGGCGCGGGTCAGGCCTCTTCGGCCAGCTCCAGCCAGCGCATTTCCAAGTCGTCCCGATCTGCGATGAGTTCGCGCAGCTCCGCGTCGAGCTTGGCGACCTTGTCGTAGTCGGTGGAGTTCTCGGCGATCTGGGCGTGCAGGTTCGACTCGCGGTCCGACATCTTGTTGAGCTGCCGCTCGATCTTCTGGAGTTCCTTCTTCGCGGCGCGCGCGTCACCCGAGGAGGACGACTTGACGGCCGCGGTCGCGGGCGCCGGGGCGGCGGCCTCGATCATCGCGCGGCGGCGCTCCAGGTACTCGTCCAGACCGCGCGGCAGCATCCGCAGGGTCGCGTCACCGAGCAGCGCCATCACGGTGTCCGTGGTGCGCTCGATGAAGAACCGGTCGTGGGAGATGACGATCATCGAACCGGGCCAGCCGTCGAGGAGGTCCTCCAGCTGGGTCAGGGTCTCGATGTCGAGGTCGTTGGTCGGCTCGTCGAGGAAGAGGACGTTGGGCTCGTCCATCAGCAGCCGCAGGATCTGCAGTCGCCGCCGTTCGCCGCCGGAGAGGTCGCCGACCGGCGTCCACTGCTTCTCCTTGGTGAACCCGAACTGCTCGCAGAGCTGGCCGGCGGTCATCTCGCGGCCCTTGCCGAGGTCGACGCGGTCGCGGACGCGCTGGACGGCCTCCAGGACGCGCAGCGACGGGTCGAGTTCGCCGACCTCCTGGGAGAGGTAGGCCAGTTTGACGGTCTTGCCTACGGTGACGCTGCCGCCCGCGGGCTGCTCCTCGCCCTGGGTGCGGGCGGCCGCCGCGAGGGCGCGCAGCAGGGAGGTCTTGCCGGCGCCGTTGACGCCGACGAGGCCGACGCGGTCGCCGGGGCCGAGGTGCCAGGTGAGGTGCTTGAGGAGGATCTTGGGTCCGGCCTGGACGGTGACGTCTTCCAGGTCGAAGACCGTCTTGCCGAGGCGGGCGTTGGCGAAGCGCATCAGCTCGGACGTGTCGCGCGGCGGCGGCACGTCGGCGATGAGCTCGTTGGCGGCCTCGATCCGGTAGCGCGGCTTGGAGGTGCGGGCCGGGGCGCCGCGGCGCAGCCAGGCGAGCTCCTTGCGCATGAGGTTCTGCCGCTTGGACTCCTCGGTGGCGGCGATCCGTTCGCGTTCGGCGCGGGCGAAGACGTAGTCGCTGTAGCCGCCCTCGTACTCGTGGACGGCTCCGCGCTGGACGTCCCACATGCGGGTGCAGACCTGGTCGAGGAACCAGCGGTCGTGGGTGACGCAGACGAGTGCGGAGCGGCGTTCCTGGAGGTGCTTGGCCAGCCAGGAGATGCCTTCGACGTCGAGGTGGTTCGTGGGCTCGTCGAGGATCAGGAGGTCCTGCTCGGCGATGAGGAGCTTGGCCAGGGCGATGCGGCGGCGCTCGCCGCCGGAGAGCGGGCCGATGACGGTGTCGAGGCCCTGCCCGAAGCCGGGCAGGTCGAGGCCGCCGAAGAGACCGGTCAGCACGTCGCGGATCTTGGCGTCGCCGGCCCACTCGTGGTCGGCCATGTCGCCGATGATCTCGTGGCGGACGGTGGCCTGCGGGTCGAGGGAGTCGTGCTGGGTGAGGACGCCCATGCGCAGCCCGCCGGACTGGGTGACCCGGCCTGTGTCGGGTTCCTCCAGCTTGGCGAGCATCCGGATGAGGGTGGTCTTGCCGTCGCCGTTGCGGCCGACGACACCGATGCGGTCTCCCTCGGACACGCCGAGGGAGATGCCGTCGAGCAGGGTACGGGTGCCGTACACCTTGCTGACTGCCTCGACATTGACCAGATTGACGGCCATCAGACGCGCTCCAGGTGGGGGTCCCCCCGGCCGGTGTCCGGGAGAGGGTGTGGATCAGCCCCTCAGCCTAACCCTCCGGGAGGGCCGTGGCTCCGGGGGCGGGGCTGGTCGCCACCCGGGTGGCACGGCAGGTCCCGGAGGCTTCGAGGGCGGCGGCGACGGTGGCCGCGGACTCCGCGTCGCGGACCAGGAAGGCGGTGGTGGGGCCGGAGCCGGAGACCAGCCCGGCCAGGGCTCCGGCCCGGGTGCCGGCCGCGAGGGTGCCGGCGAGAGCGGGCCGCAGTGACAGGGCGGCGGGCTGGAGGTCGTTGGCCAGGGTCGCGGCGAGCGCGCCGGGGTCGCCCGAGGCGAGGGCGTCCAGCAGGGCCGGCGAGGCCTCGGGGGCGGGGACGTCCCGCCCGGCGGCGAGCCGGTCGAACTCGCGGAACACGGCCGGGGTGGACAGGCCGCCGTCGGCGACCGCGAACACCCAGTGGAAGGTCCCGGCCGGGACGGGCGTGAGGATCTCCCCGCGCCCGGTTCCGAGCGCCGCGCCGCCGACCAGGCTGAACGGTACGTCGCTGCCCAGCTCGGCGCAGATGTCCAGCAGCTCCGTGCGCGGGGTGTCCAGTCCCCACAGGGCGTCGCAGGCCAGCAGGGCCGCCGCGCCGTCCGCGCTGCCGCCGGCCATGCCGCCCGCCACCGGGATGTTCTTCGCGATGTGCAGGTGGACGGCGGGGGTGAGGCCGCTGCGCTTGGCGAGGATCTCGGCGGCGCGGGCGGCGAGGTTGCTGCGGTCCAGGGGCACCTGGCCGGCGTCGGGGCCTTCGCAGGTCACCGTCAGCCCGTCGGCGGGGGCCGCGGTGACCTCGTCGTACAGGGACACGGCGAGGAAGACGTTCGCCAGGTCGTGGAAGCCGTCGGGCCGGGCGGCGCCCACCGCCAGCCGGACGTTGACCTTCGCGGGGACCCGTACGGTCACGGAGCGGCTCACAGCGCGGGCCTCGGGGCGGCCGGCTTGTGCTCGGCGATCGCGGCGAACTCCTCCACCGTCAGGGATTCCCCGCGGGCCTGCGGGGAAATGCCCGCGGCGACCAGTGCGGCCTCGGCGCCCGCGGCGGAGCCGGCCCAGCCGGCGAGGGCGGCGCGCAGGGTCTTGCGGCGCTGCGCGAAGGCCGCGTCGACGACGGCGAAGACCTCCGCCTTGGAGGCGGTGGTCTTGATCGGCTCGGACCGGCGGACCAGGGAGACCAGTCCGGAGTCGACGTTGGGGGCGGGCCAGAACACCTTGCGGCCGATGGCCCCGGCCCGCTTGACGTGCGCGTACCAGTTGGCCTTGACGGAGGGGACCCCGTAGACCTTGTTGCCCGGTTCGGCGGCGAGCCGGTCCGCGACCTCCGACTGCACCATCACCAGCGTCCGCTCGATGCTCGGGAAGCGGTCGAGCATGGTGAGCAGGACGGGCACGGCCACGTTGTAGGGCAGGTTGGCGACCAGTGCGGTCGGCGCGGGGCCGGGCAGCTCGGTGACGAGCATGGCGTCGGAGTGCACGAGCGCGAAGCGGTCCTTGCGGCCGGGCATCCGCGCTTCGATGGTGGCGGGCAGCGCGGCGGCGAGGACGTCGTCGATCTCGACGGCGGTGACCCGGTCCGCGGCTTCCAGCAGTGCGAGCGTGAGGGAACCCAGACCCGGTCCGACCTCCACCACCACGTCGTCCGGCCGCACCTCGGCGGTGCGGACGATCCGGCGGACCGTGTTGGCGTCGATGACGAAGTTCTGGCCCTTCTGCTTCGTCGGCCGGACGCCGAGTACGGCGGCCAGTTCCCGGATGTCGGCCGGCCCCAGGAGGGCGTCGGAAGGGGTCTCGTGGGGCTGCTGCTCTGCGGTGCTCACCGGTAAAGCCTACGGCCGCAGTGGGGCCAGGGAGTCGCCCCCCGCTGCACGTAGAGCTTCTTGGCCCGGTACGTCTGCTCCGCGCCCGGGGCGTCCTGGGGGCGGCCGCTGCCGCCGAGGCTCTGCCAGGTGCTCACGTCGAACTGGTACAGGCCGCCGTACGTGCCCGAGGCGTCGGTGGCCGCGGGCCGGCCGCCGGATTCGCACTGGGCCAGTGCGTTCCAGTCGAGGTCGTCGGCGCCCGCGACGGAGGCCGGCAGGGGCTTGGTGCCGACCTTGACCAGCTGGGTGACGGGCTCGCGGATGACCTCGTCGGCGAGCCGGCGGGGCTTCTCCTGTACGCCGTTGACGGTGCGCAGGCTGTAGGTGACCCGGCGGGCGCCGGGCCGGCCGGCGCGTTCCACCAGCTCGGTGCCGGCGAAGAGGCCGTCGTCCTCGGCCCTCTCGGTCTCGAAGGGGATGCTCTCCTCGCGGACCTCGCGGGTGCCGGTGATGCGCAGCACGGTGACGGTCTGCCCGTCGCGGGGGAAGGACTCCGGGGCGACCGAGGTGGTGTCCTGGCCGCGCAGGGTGATCCCGGCCTGCCCGAGGGCCTCCTGGACGGTGCCGGCGTTGGTGCGGATGGTGGTCTCGTGGCCGTCGGCCAGGAAGGTGACGCCGCGTTCGGTGCGGACGGTGAGGGTGAGGCCGGTGCGCGGTACGGCGGTGGTGCGGGGGGCGGAGAGGTAGGCGCCTTCGGCGCGGACGCCCAGCTGGTGCAGGGCGCCTTCCACGGTGCGGGCCGTGGTCCACACCTGGCGGCGCTGTCCGTCGAGGGTGAGGTGGAGGGGGCGGCCGTAGCGGACGACGACCTCCTCGCCGTCTTCGAGTGCCGTGTCGCGGCCGGGGGCGACGAGGTCGTGGGGGCCGACGCCGAGGTGTTCGGCGGCGAGCAGTTCGTCGACTCCGTCGGCGAACGTGTGGAGGGTGCGGGGTACGCCGTCGACGGTGAGGCGGACCGTCTTGTCGGCGGCGACGAACGCCGTGGTGCCGCCCGCGAGGAAGGCGACGACCAGGGCCTGGGGGACGATGCGGCGCCAGTGGTCGGGGCCGGCCGGGGCGGGGGCCGCGCGGCGTCTTCCGGTGCCCGCCGGGGCCGGCGGGGGCGCGGCCGGGGGGTCCTCGCCCCGGCGGCGGCGCCCGGGCCCGGTCTCGGCGGGGGGCGGGAGGGTGGCGGGGCCGGCTTCCGGTCGGCGCCTGCGGCCGGGGCCCGGGAGTTGTGCCGCGGGGCTGCGGTACGGGTCCTCGGGCGGGGCGGGGGTGGCGCCGCCGCCCTTGCGGCGCCGGGCGGTCCGGGGGCCGGGTACGGCGGGGTCCGGATCGCCGGCGGGCTCCGGGCCGTGCGGCGCGGGTTCGGGGTAGTCGCCGAGGGGGCCGAACAGGCGGTCGAGCGGGCCGCCGACGTGGCTCCAGTACGGGCCGTCGCGATGAGCGGCGGGCGGGCTGCCGTCGTACGGGCCGCCGTGGCCGTAGGGGCCGCCGTACGGGCCGCCGTCGCGGCCGCCCGGGTCGCCGGACGGCGCCTCCGGGGGCCGGGGTCCGGGGTCGGGCCATGCCGGGTCGGGTGCGCGCCGGCGGCCGGCGGCCTGCCAGGCCACCGGTTCCGCCGGGCCGGGGCCCCATCCGTCCCGCTCCTCGCCCGGCCGGGGCGGGGCCGCCTGCGCGGTGCGGCCGCCACGGCGGTGTCCGCCACTGCCCTGTGTCTCGCTCACGACGCTCGCTCCACGTGTCCGGCCCCCGCTGGTTCGGGCACGGCACCCTAGCGGGAACGGCGGTCACTCATCAAAGCCGGGCCGCTACTCAGCGTGTCGGGGGGGCGGACTCGTACGGCCGTCTCAGTAACCGAAGGCGCGGGCGGTGTTGGCGGCCAGCGCGGTGGCCATCGCGTCCTCGTCGATGCCGCGGACGGCCGCCATCGCCCGTACCGTCAGCGGAATGAGGTAGGGGGCGTTGGGCCGGCCGCGGTACGGCGCCGGGGTGAGGTAGGGGGCGTCCGTCTCGACGAGCACCAGCTCCGGCGGCGCCACGGCGAGGGCCTCGCGCAGCGGCGCGGCGTTCTTGAAGGTGACGGTTCCGGCGAAGGACATGTAGTAGCCGGCCGCGGCGCACTCCCGGGCCATGGCGGCGTCGCCGGAGTAGCAGTGGAAGACGGTCCGCTCGGGGGCGCCCTCCTCGCGCAGGACGCGCAGCACGTCGGCATGGGCGTCGCGGTCGTGGATGACCAGCGCCTTGCCCCGGCGCTTGGCGATCTCGATGTGGGCGCGGAAGGAACGCTCCTGGGCCGCCATGCCCTCGGGCCCGGTGCGGAAGTAGTCCAGCCCGGTCTCGCCGACCGCCTTGACGTGCGGGAGCGCCGCCAGTGCCTCGATCTCGGCCAGCGCGTCGTCGAGCGCGCCTTCGCCGCCGCCGGGCCGGGCGCCTTGCCTCGACCAGTTGTCGGCGTCGCCGTGCACGATGCGGGGCGCTTCGTTCGGGTGAAGGGCGACGGCCGCGTGGACGTTCTCGTACGCGGCTGCGGTCTCGGCCGCCCAGCGGGAGCCCTTCACGTCGCAGCCGACCTGGACGACGGTGGTCACGCCCACCGAGGCGGCCTTGGCCAGGCCCTCTTCGACGGTTCCGGACTGCATGTCCAGGTGGGTGTGGGAGTCGGCGACCGCCACCCGCAGCGGTTCGGGCAGCGGGGGCGGTGCGTCGTTCGGGGTACGGCTCATGGGGCCGATCTTATGACCGGTCGGGCGGGGCCGGGCCCGCCGCTCACCTGCGCAGCAGTGCCCGCAGCCGGGCCAGCGGCCCGCGCCGGGTGCCGGCGTCCTCGACGGGGACCGGGCCGGGGGCGGGGTGGTCGGGGGCGCTCCTGCGCTGCTTGGGCGGGCGGGGGGCGTCGTGGGTGGCGGGGACCGGTCCGGCGATGCCGGGGTGGATGGCCTGGTGGTAGAGCTGGTCGAGCATGCCGAGGACCGACTTGACCTGTCCCTCGCGCATGATGCGGACCACGTGGCCGTCGCAGTTCATGCACGTCGGGTTGGACAGGGGGGAGGGCACGCGCTCGCTGTTGACCGTGTAGACGATGAAGGGCTCGCCCTTGCCGTTCACGTGGTGTTCGATCTCGTAGCCCTGCTCCCAGCCGTAGCCGCACTTCATGCAGGCGAACGAGTACGCCTCGTGCACGGTGTCCACGGACGGCCTGGACGGGACGGTGGGTACGGCGGTGGCGGTGGTCGGTGCGGGTGCCGGGGTCTCAGCGATCTCACTCATGCCAGCTCCTCTTGTTCCACTGGTGCATTGCCAGTGGACGCCTCTTCGGGCGGGAGCGCATCAGGTCCTGTCCAGTGTTGGACGGACTTTGGGCCACTCATGTCCAAAAGGGCCGGTGCGCGGTCTGAGCTTTGCTTTTCAGCTTATCTCTTTACCGATCTACGGGACGTTTTGAGCCGCATTCTTTGCCGCCACCACCGCGTCGAACACGTCGCGCTTGGGTACCCCGGCCTCGGCGGCGACCGCCGCGATGGCCTCCTTCCGCCGCTCCCCCGCCTCCTCGCGCACCCGCACCCTGCGCACCAGCTCCTCGTCGTCCACGTCACCCGGGGCGGCGGCCGGCGCGCCCTCGACGACGACGGTGATCTCGCCGCGCACGCCTTCGGCGGCCCAGGCCGCCAGCTCGCCGAGGCCGCCGCGCTTGACCTCCTCGTACGTCTTGGTCAGTTCGCGGCACACGGCGGCCCGCCGGTCCCCGCCGAACACCTCGGCCATCGCGGCCAGGGTGTCGTCCAGCCGGTGCGGGGCCTCGAAGTAGACGAGCGTGCGCCGCTCGCCGGCCACCTCGCGGAGCCGGCCGAGGCGCTCGCCCCCCTTGCGCGGCAGGAACCCCTCGAAGCAGAACCGGTCCACGGGCAGCCCCGACAGCGCGAGCGCGGTCAGTACGGCGGAGGGGCCGGGGACGGCGGTCACCTTGATGTCCTTGGCCACGGCGGCGGCGACGAGCCGGTAGCCGGGGTCGGAGACCGACGGCATGCCGGCGTCGGTGACCAGCAGCACCCGCTTGCCGGACTCCAGGGCCTCGACCAGCTCGGGGGTGCGGGCGGACTCGTTGCCCTCGAAGTACGACAGCACCCGCCCGGTGGTGTGCACGCCGAGCCCCTGGGTGAGCCGGCGCAGCCGCCGGGTGTCCTCGGCGGCGATCACGTCGGCCCGCTCCAGCTCGGCCCCGAGCCGGGGCGGGGCGTCGGCGAGGTCGCCGATCGGGGTCCCGGCGAGCACGAGCACGCCGTTGGTCGAGGGGGCTTCGGCGGCGCGGGGCTGGTCAGTCGTCACCGGTCCATCCTCTCAGCCGTCCCAGCCGACTCGCGCAGCCACTGGGGTTCCCACCGGCGCGTTCCCTACGATGACCCGGTGACCAGAACCGCGACGCCGCCGCCCAGCCCCGCGGGGGCCCCGCCCGTCCCGCCGGGCGGACGCGGCTCCGAACCCGAGCCGCCCGTCTGGCTCCGCCGCCTGCGCGGCTTCGGCTACGCCGCGCAGGCGCGGGGCGCGGACGTGCGCACCCGCCTCGTGCCCCCGTACGCGCGGCCCTCCGAACAGCTGTGGACCGCGCTCGGCGTGCCGGTCGCCGCGCGCGAGCGCTGGCAGCGCGTCCTGTCGTGGGTGGGTCCGCTGCTGGTGACGCTGGTCGCGGGGGTGCTCCGGTTCGCGCACCTGGGCAGCCCGAAGGCGGTGATATTCGACGAGACGTACTACGCGAAGGACGCGTGGGCCACGATCCGGCAGGGCTACGAGGCGAGTTGGCCCAAGGACGTCGACAAGTCGATCCTCGCCGACCCCAGCGGCGTCGCGCTGCCGCTGGAGCCGGGGTACGTCGTCCACCCGCCGGTCGGCAAGTGGGTGATCGGTCTCGGCGAGTGGATGTTCGGCTTCGATCCGTTCGGCTGGCGGTTCATGACCGCGGTGCTGGGCACCTTGTCCGTCCTGATGCTGTGCCGGATCGGCCGCCGGCTGTTCCGCTCGACGTTCCTGGGCTGCCTGGCCGGTGCGCTGCTGGCCGTCGACGGGCTGCACCTGGTGATGAGCCGGACCGCGCTGCTCGACCTGGTGCTGATGTTCTTCGTACTGGCCGCCTTCGGCGCGCTGGTCATCGACCGGGACCGGACGCGGGCGCGGCTCGCGGCGGCGCTGCCGGTGGACGGCGAGGGCCGGGCCCGGCCGGACGCGGTCGTCGCGCAGACGCTGCGGCTGGGCTGGCGCCCGTACCGGATCCTGGCGGGCGTCTGTCTGGGCCTGGCGTTCGGCACGAAGTGGAACGGCCTGGTGGTGCTGGCCTTCTTCGGCGTCCTGACCGTGCTGTGGGACGCGGCCGCGCGCCGCACGGCGGGCGCGGGCGCCCCGTACGCGGCGATGCTGCGCCGTGACGCACTGCCCGGGTTCCTGTCGACGGTGCCGGTGGCGATCGCCGTCTACCTGGCGTCCTGGGCGGGCTGGATCCTGAGCCCGGACAACGGCAAGGGCGGCTACTTCCGCGACTGGGCCGCCAAGCACGACCAGGGCAGTTCGCTGTCCTGGCTGCCGGAGTGGCTGCGCAGCCTGTGGCACTACGAGACCGAGGTGTACAAGTTCCACGTCGGCCTGACCTCGGGGCACACCTACCAGTCGAATCCGTGGAGCTGGCTGGTGCTGGGCCGGCCCGTCTCCTACTTCTACGAGTCCCCCGCGCCCGGTACGGACGGCTGCCCGGCGACCGCGACGGGCAAGTGCGCCCGCGAGGTACTGGCCCTGGGCACGCCGCTGCTGTGGTGGGCGGGCTGCTTCGCGCTGCTGTACGTGCTGTGGCGGTGGTTCTTCCGCCGCGACTGGCGGGCGGGCGCGATCGCGTGCGCGCTGACCGCGGGTCTGCTGCCCTGGTTCAACTACCAGGAGCGGACGATCTTCTACTTCTACGCGGTGGTCTTCGTCCCGTACCTCTGCCTGGCGGTGACGATGATGATCGGCGCACTGCTCGGTCCGGCGGGGTCCTCCGAGCGCCGCCGCGCCCTGGGTGCGATCGGCGCGGGCGTCCTGGTCCTGCTGATCATGTGGAACTTCATCTATTTCTGGCCGATCTACACGGGTGGGAGCATCCCGCTGGACTCCTGGCGCGGCCGGATGTGGCTGGAGACCTGGGTCTGAGACCTGGTGGAACGAGATTCGTGAAGGGTCCGGCGCGGTGACGGCGCCGGACCTTTCGCGTATGGGCGGGAACCGGCCACAGCACGTTCCGGTCCGGTAACGACGCGTTGCCTGCGGTGTCGCACCGCGTAAGGTCCACACCAAGAGTTCTTGAACATGTTCAGGGACTGTGGCCCGGGGAGGGGACGCAAGTGAACGGGGCGGCGAAGGGTGCCATCGTCGGCGGGGTGTTCCTCGCGCTGGTCGGCGGTGCCGGGTACGGCGTGTACGCGCTGGTCGGGGAGGACGGCGGCGGGGGCGGCGGGGGGACGGGGAACGCGGCCGCCGCCAAGGACAGCGGGCCGCCGACCGAGAAGGAAACGGCGCAGACCGCGAAGGCCTTCCTCACCGCCTGGGCCGCGGGCGACGAGCGCGCGGCCGCCGACCTGACGAACAACGCGCAGGAGGCGCAGGCCGCGGTCGCGGACTTCAAGGCCAAGGCGTACGTGTCCAAGGCCGTGATCACCCCCGGCCTGCCGAACGGCGCCACCGTGCCGTTCAAGGTCGAGGCGGAGGTCACGTACGAGGGCACCGCCAAGCCCCTCGCCTACGACTCCCGGCTGACCGTCGTACGCGGCGTCACCACCGGGAAGCCGCTGGTCGACTGGCAGCCCGCGGTGCTGCACCCGCAGCTCCAGAAGGGCGAACGGCTGCGCGCCGGGGCGCCCGCGAGCCCGCCGGTCAGGGCCGTGGACCACACCGGCGCGGAACTGACGGCGGAGAAGTACCCCTCTTTGGGCCCGGTCCTCGCCGAGCTGCGCCAGACCTACGGCGCGAAGGCGGGCGGCAAGCCCGGCGCGGAGCTGTGGATCGAACCGGCCGTCGCGGGCACGCCCAAGCGGACCCTGCTGACCCTGGCGGAGGGCGAGCCGGCCACCCTCACGACGTACCTGGACGCGCGGGTGCAGGCGGCGGCGGAGCAGGCCGTCGCACGCTACCCGGAGTCCTCGGTGGTCGCCGTCCAGCCGAGCACCGGGCACGTCCTGGCCGTGGCGAACAACCGCAAGGACGGCTTCAACGCGGCCATGCAGGGCGCCCGCGCCCCGGGCTCGACGATGAAGATCGTGACGGCGGAGATGCTGCTCGACCGCGGCAAGGCGGCGGCCGACCGGCCGTCGGAGTGCGTCAAGGAAGCGGTCTGGGGCGGCCGCGCCTTCCACAACCTGAACGACTTCGCACTGCCCGGCGCGACCTTCGCGACCAGCTTCGCCAAGTCGTGCAACACCGCCTTCATCAAGCAGATCGACGACGTCAAGGACGACGCGGCGCTGGCGACGGAGGCCAAGGAGGTCTTCGGCATCGGCCTGGACTGGAAGACGGGCGTCAAGTCGGTCGACGGCAAGGTCCCGGTCGCCACGGGCGCGGAGGCGGCGGCCGAATACATCGGGCAGGGCAACATCACCATGAACCCGCTCAACGTCGCGTCCCTGACGGCCACGGCGCGCAGCGGGGAGTTCCGCCAGCCGCTGCTGGTCCCGGCGGAGCTGGACGGCCGGCCGGTCGCGGCGGCGGCGCGCGGGATGAAGCCGTCGGTGCGGCAGCAGCTGGCGTCGATGATGCGGCTGACGGCGTCGAGCGGGACGGCCGCCGGGGTCATGTCCTCGGTCGGCGGCGACAAGGGCGCCAAGACCGGCTCGGCGGAGGTGGACGGCGTCAGCCCGGACAGCTGGTTCACCGGCTTCAGCGACGACGTGGCGGCGGCCGCCATGGTCGAATCGGGCGGCCACGGCGCGGACGCCGCGGGCCCCATCGTGGCGGCGGTGCTCCGCAGCACACCTTCTTGACGCGCCCCTCGCACCCTCCGGCCCCGGGGGCCGGAGGGGCTTCGGTCCGCTACCGCTGGGGGTACCCCCCAGCGGTAGCTGGGGGAAACTCCGTCCGGCCGTCGCCGGGCGGAGCCCCGCCCCGGCCGGCCCGCTCACCGCGCCGGGCGCCCCGCGCACCATCGTGATGCGCGCGGACCAGCCGGACCGGGTGGCGGCCGTCGGATGCCCGCCCGACCGGGTCTGCCCAGCACGGAAGGCGGCGAGCGCGGCATGCCTGGGCCGCACTGCGGGGCGTGGACCGGCTGCGCGCCGCCCCCGGCCACCGCGGCCGACGGCCGGCCGGTGCCTGCCCGTCCGAGGGACGGCGTCCGGCGAACGCCGGGGGCCGCCCCGGCCGCCTGGTCGCGGCGAGGCGAGGCGAGGTCACGGGGTGGGTCGAGAACTCGAACCGGGTGCCCTTCCCAGCGCTTCGGCGATGTCGTGGCCACGATCGCCCGTCCGGCCGGTCGGCCGTGGGCTGCGCCGCGTGCCGGGTGTGGGCAGCCGCGCACGTCTGCGGCCGGGCCCGGCGGCAGCAGCGGGCAGCCCCGCAGGCACGGCAGCGGCCGGAAGCCGGGGAGGGGCGCCGGGCCCGGGTGGTGCGTGCGGTGCGTCAGGAGGCGAGCGACGCCCGGAGGGCGCGGAGGAGGGACTGGGCGCGGGGGTCGGCCGTGACCGACTTGGCCAGGGCGTTCGTGACGTACCCGAAGCCGACGCCCGCCTCCGGGTCCGCGAACCCGAGCGAGCCGCCCCGCCCCGGGTGGCCGAACGACGCCGGGGACAGCAGCGGCGAGGCCGGGCCGTGCAGCATGTACCCCGGCCCGAAGCGGGTGTTCACCACCAGCACCCGGTCCGGCCCCGCCGACAGCTCGCGGGACGCCAGCGCCGCCGTCTGCGGGTCGAACAGGCGCGCGCCGTCCTCGGTGTCCCCCAGCAGCGCCGCGTAGAACCCGGCCAGCGCCCGCGCCGTCCCGATCCCCGCCGAGGCCGGCAGCTCGCCCGCCCGGTACTCGGGGGCGTTCTCGTCCGGCAGCGGGTCGATCGCCGCGAACGCGCGCCGCGTCAGCGAATCCGGGTCGGCGTACGCCGCCGAAACGTTCCTGCGCGGCCGGGTCCGCAGCGCCCCCGCCGACTCCGGCGCCTCCCAGCAGCCCCCGCTGGTGCAGCAGCAGCGGCACCGCCGCCGCCACGCCCTTGGTGGCGGACCGCACCACCTGCGCGGTCCGCCGCCCCCAGGGCTCGCTTCCTTCCGCGTCCTTCGTCCCGGCCCACAGGTCCACGACCCGGCGCCCGTCCCGGTAGACCGCGACGGCCGCGCCCCGGTCCCCGAGCACCTCGAAGTTGCGTACGAAAGCCTCGCGGACGGGCTCGAAGCCCTCCGCCACCTCACCCTGGATGTTCACGAGCGGTCCAACAATCGGCCGGGGGGTGCTTATGCCACGGCCGCGGGCAGCGTCACCGACCGCGGGTCGAAGCCGAACGGCAGCTCCAGCCGGTGCGCGCGCATCAGCTCCTCGTCGCAGAGCAGGTCCTGCGTGCGTCCGTCCGCCGCGATGACCCCCTCGCTGAGGACCACCGCGCGCGGGCACAGCTCCAGCGCGTACGGCAGGTCGTGCGTCACCATCAGCACCGTCACGTCCAGCGAGCGCAGGATGTCCGCCAGCTCCCGCCGCGACGCCGGGTCGAGGTTGGAGGAGGGCTCGTCCAGTACGAGGATCTCCGGCCGCATCGCCAGTACGGTCGCCACCGCCACCCGGCGGCGCTGCCCGAACGACAGGTGGTGCGGCGGCCGGTCCGCGAAGGCGGCCATGCCGACCTGCTCCAGCGCGTCCGTCACCCGCGCCCGGAGCTCCGCGCCGCGCATCCCGGCGGCCGCCGGCCCGAACGCCACGTCCTCGCGCACGGTCGGCATGAACAACTGGTCGTCGGGGTCCTGGAAGACGATCCCGACCCGCCGCCGGACCTCGGCGAAGTTCCGCTTCTCCACGGGCAGCCCGGCCACGGTCACCGCGCCGACGCCACCGCCCAGGATGCCGTTGAGGTGGAGCACGAGGGTGGTCTTGCCCGCGCCGTTGGGGCCGAGCAGTGCCACCCGTTCACCGCGCCCGACGGTCAGGTCGACGCCGAAGAGGGCCTGGTGTCCGTCGGGGTAGGCGTAGGCGAGGCCGGAGACTTCCAGCGAGGGTGCGTCGGTGGTCACAGCGTCCATCGTCACAGGGTCCATCCCATCAGACAGACGGCGAGTGCCGTCACCGGGAGTGCGGCCGCGTACGCCCACTGGGCGCGCGAGGCCGAGATGTCGTCGATCACCGGCATGGAACCGGCGTAGCCGCGGCTGATCATCGCGAGGTGGACCCGCTCGCCGCGCTCGTAGGAACGGATGAAGAGGGAGCCGGCGGTCTTCGCCAGCACCCCCCACTGCCGGACGCCGCGCGCCTCGAAGCCGCGCGAGCGCCGGGCGATGGACATCCGCCGCAGCTCACCGGTGATCACGTCGCCGTACCGGATCATGAAGGTGGCGATCTGGACCAGCAGCGGCGGCAGTTTCAGCCGCTCCATGCCGAGGAGCAGCGCCCGCAGTTCGGTCGTCGACGCGAGCAGTACGGAGGCGGCCACCCCGAGGGTCCCCTTGGCCAGTACGTTCCAGGCGCCCCAGAGGCCGGAGACGCTCAGCGACACGCCGAGCACCTCCACCCGCTCGCCCTCGGCCACGAAGGGCATGAGGACGGCGAAGGCGACGAACGGGACCTCGATCAGCAGCCGCCGCAGCAGGAAGCCGGCGGGGATCCGGGCGGCGGCGGCGACCGCGGCGATGAGGACGGCGTAGAGCGCGAACGCCCACACCGCCCCGCGCGGCGTGGAGACGACGACCACCACGAAGGCGAAGGCCGCGGCGAGCTTGCACTGCGGCGGCAGCGCGTGCACCGCCGAGTGCCCGTGGCGGTAGAGCTTGTGCGTGTGCCCGGCGCCCATGTCAGCCCGTGGCGGAACTGGTCGGGGCGGAGGTGGAGGCGGCCGTCAGGTCCTCGGCGCGGCGGCGGCGCACGGTCCAGAAGATCCCGGTGCCGACGACGACGGTCGCGCCGACGCCGATGACGCCCGCGAGGCCGCCGGAGAGCCGGGTGTCGGTGACGTCCTTGACGCTGTAGTCGGCGAGCGGGGAGCCCGCGGCGGCGTGCTCCTCCACCTTCCGGTCGATGCCCTTGTCGGCGGCGACCTTCTCCAGTCCGTCCGGGCTGGCGGAGGCGTAGTAGGAGACGAAGCCGGCGAGTACGAGGGCGGTGACCAGGCCGGTGATCCACACGGGCCTGGTGGAGCGCGGCCCGGCGACGGGCGACGCCGCGGCGGCGGGGGCGTCGACCAGTTCACCGCCGACGCGCAGCTTGAGCGGCGTGCTCAGTCCGCGCGCGCCGTGCACCAGGTCGGGGCGTACGGCGAGCACCGCGCCGACCGTCGCGGCGGTGATGACGGCCTCGCCGAGGCCGATGAGGACGTGCACGCCGACCATGGCGGTGAACACCTTGCCGAGCGGTACGTCGGTGGTCCCGCCCAGGGCGTAGAGCAGGGTGAACATGACGGCGGCGGCGGGCACGGACAGCAGGGCACCGGTGAAGGCGGCGGCGGTGACCGAGCGCCGGGTCTTGGGCAGCACCCGCACCAGGCCGCGGAACACCGCGTAGGCGACGACGACGGTGACGACGGCCATGTTCATGATGTTGACGCCGAGGGCGGTCAGGCCGCCGTCGGCGAACAGCACGCCCTGCATGAGCAGCACCACGGACACGCACAGCACGCCGGTGCAGGGGCCGACGAGTATCGCGGCGAGGGCGCCGCCGAGCAGGTGTCCGCTGGTGCCCGCGGCGACGGGGAAGTTCAGCATCTGCACGGCGAAGATGAAGGCCGCCACCAGTCCGGCGAGCGGTGCGGCCTTCTCCTCCAGCTCCCGGCGGGCGCCGCGGAGGCTGACGGCCACCGCTGCGGCGGCTGCGACACCTGCGGCTACGGAGACGGGGGCATCGATGAAGCCGTCGGGCACGTGCATGGGTTTCGCTCCGCTTCCTGCGGTTGACTCGCAACACTCTTTAGCCGTTCAAGAGTAATGCCCAGTTGCAAACTGTTGGCAAGAGCGCTCACGGCACAAGTAGCAGTGAGCGGTTTCGTGGGAATGTGCGAGGCTGGGGGAAGCAAGGACCCATATGTTCCGATATGGAGGAGTCTTGGAGATGTCAGCCACCGCCGAGAATCCCCACGCGACCGCCACCACGACCGCAGTCGAGGAACGGGTCCGCGCCCGCGTGATCAGTGACGATCCGCTCTACCGCACCGTCCCGGCCGCGCTGCGGTTCGTCCTCGACGAGCCGCTCGCCGTCCGGATCGTCTTCCCCGCCGGGGTCTCCCCCGAAGGCACCGACAACGAGTGGGTCTTCCCCCGCGCCCTGCTGGAAGCGGGCCTGCTGGTCCCGAGCGGGACCGGCGACGTACGCGTCTGGCCCTGCGGGCGGGTGCAGGTCATCGTCGAGTTCCACGCGCCCGAGGGCGTGGCCGTCGTGCAGTTCGACAGCGCCGCCCTGCGCCGCTTCCTGCGCCGTACGTTGGCCACCGCCCGCTGACGGCGGCCACGAGCGGAACCGGCCCCGCACCACCTGGCGATCAGGCGGTGCGGGGCCGGTCGTTCACCCGGGCGGAGCAGGGTCAGGCGTCGACCAGCTCCCGGTCCTTGTCCGGACCGTGGGCGGACTCGCCGAGGTGCTTGCGCAGGCTCTCGCCCTCCACGTCCACGTTCGGCAGGATCCGGTCGAGCCACTTCGGCAGCCACCAGGCCTTGTGCCCGAGCAGCGCCAGCACCGCCGGGACGATGGCCATGCGCACCACGAAGGCGTCGAAGAAGACGGCGACGGCCAGACCGAAGCCGATCATCTTGACCATCTGCTCGCTGGCGCCGATGAAGCCCGAGAACACCGCGATCATGATGACGGCGGCGGCCACCACCACCCGCGCGCTGTACTGGAAGCCGGTCACCACGGCCTGCCCCGGGCGCTCGCCGTGGACGTACGCCTCACGCATCCGGGTGACCAGGAAGACCTCGTAGTCCATCGCCAGGCCGAAGACGACGCCCACCATGAAGATCGGCATCATCGACATGATCGGACCGGTCTGCTCCACCCCGAAGAGCGAGCCCAGCCAGCCCCACTGGAAGACCGCGACGACCGCGCCGAGCGCCGCGACGACCGACAGCAGGAAGCCGAGGGCCGCCTTCAGCGGGACCAGGATCGAGCGGAACACCAGCATCAGCAGCAGGAAGGCGAGGCCGACGACGAGCGCGAGGTAGGGCACCAGCGCGTCGTTCATCTTCTGCGAGAAGTCGATGTTCATCGCGGTCGCGCCGGTGACGAGGACGTCGTCGCCGCTGCCGTCGCGGATCGTGTGGACCAGCTTCTCGGTCTCGGTGGAGGACGGGCGGTCCTTCGGGATCACGTTGATGATCGCCGCGTCACCCGCCTTGTTCGGCATCGGCGGCGTCACCACGGCCACCCCGTCCAGACCCTTGATCCGGTCGACCGTCTTGTCCGCGAGCGCCTTGTCGCCGTCCACGACCACCATCAGCGGGCCGTTGAAGCCCGGGCCGAAGCCGTCGGACAGCAGGTCGTACGCCCGGCGCTGGGTGGTGGAGACCGGCTGGGCGCCGTCGTCCGGCAGGCCCATCTCCAGCTTGCCCGCCGGGATCGCGATCGCGCCGAGGCCGATCACACCGGCCAGCAGCACCATGACCGGGCGGCGCAGGACGAAGCGGGCCCAGCGGGTGCCGCCGTTGGCCTTGGGCTCGGCGCCGGCCGGCTTGCCCTTGCCGAACAGCCTGCTCTTGGTACCGGCCGGCAGGACCTTCTTGCCCGCGAAACCGAGGATGGCGGGGACCAGGGTGAGGGCGACGAGCACCGCGATGACGACGGTGCCGGCGGCCGCGAAGCCCATCTTCGTCAGCATCGGGATGTTGACGACGGCCAGGCCCACCAGGGCGATGACCACGGTCAGACCGGCGAACACCACGGCGGAACCGGCGGTTCCGGCGGCCCGCCCCGCGGCCTCGTCGCGCTCGCGGCCCTCGGCCAGCTCCGCGCGGTAGCGGGAGACGATGAAGAGGGCGTAGTCGATGCCGACGGCCAGGCCGATCATCATCGCGAGGGTGGAGGTGGTGGAGCCGAGGTCCAGCACGTTGGCGAGCGCGGTGATCGAGGAGACGCCGATGCCCACGCCGATCAGCGCGGTCAGCAGCGGCAGTCCGGCCGCGATCAGCGAGCCGAAGGTGATGACCAGGACCACGGCTGCGATCAGGATGCCGATGACCTCGCCGGAGCCGGTCTCGGGCGCCGTCATCAGCGCGTCACCGCCGATCTCGACGGTCAGCCCGGCGGCCTGGGCGTCCTTGCCGGACTCCTTGAGCGAGTCGCGGGTGGCGTCGGTCAGCTCCATGCCGCTGACCTTGTACTTGGCGCTGATGTACGCGGTACGGGAGTCCTGGCTGATCGCCTTGGACTGGTACGGGTCGTCGACCGAGGCGATCTGGTCGGCGCCGGCGCCGCCCTTGAGGCCGGAGACGATCTTCTCGACCTCGGCCTTGGGAGCCGGGTCGGTGACCTTCGCGCCGTCCGGCGCCTTGATGACGATGCGGGCGGTCGCGCCGTTGGCGGTCATGCCCGGGAAGCGCTGCTCCAGCAGGTCGAAGGCCTTCTGGGCCTCCGTGCCGGGTATGGAGAACGAGCCTGAGGTGGGGGCGGACGCCGACGCCGCGCCGAAGCCGGCGGCGAACAGCAGTGCCACCCAGACGAGGGCGACGAAGCGGCGGCGCCGGAAGGCGCCCCTGCCGAGTCGGTAAAGGAAGGTGGCCACGTCTGTGGTTCTCCCGTTCGGGTCGTGGGATGGGTGGGGGCGCCTTGCGGCACCCCCCGAGGGCATGGAGAGCCGGCCCGACGACGAGAGCGGCGTGTCAGGAGCAGCGGCCCCGCCCCGGGGAGGGCGGGTGGAGGGGTCAGACGCCGAGGGCGGGGAACACCACGGCGTCGATGAAGCGGCCGAGGAAAGCCCGGTCCACCGAGCGGTCCTCGATCAGCGGGAGCGCGATGAACGCCCCGATGAGCATGTGCGGTACGAAATCGAGCGCCGGACAGTCCGGGGAGATCTCCCCCCGGTCCACAGCGCGCCGCAGCATCACCTGCAGACCGTTGATCTCGGGGTCCACCAGCAGGTCCCGCAGCGCCTGGTGGAGCTCCGGGCTCTCGTGGACGGCATGGGCCAGACCCCTCATCAGGGCGGTGTCCTTGGCCATCTGCGCGTCGTCGGAGTGTTCGACCATGAGGGCGAAGTCCCCGCGCAGGCTGCCCGTGTCGATCTCCCGGAGGGAGACCGGCTGGGTGCACCGCAGGGCCTTCGCGACCAGCTCCGGCTTGCTCCCCCACTGGCGGTAGAGGGTCGCCTTGCTGGACTTCGTACGGGCGGCGACCGCGTCCATGGTCAGCGCCTCGTAGCCGACCTCGCGCAGGAGGTCGAGGACCGCCCCGTGGAGTTCGGCTTCCCGTTCGGGGCTGATCCGGGTACGCCTCGACGAGACCTCTTCGCTCATCTCCGCGCCTCCCATCCGAACGAAACCGTTTCGTACTCATCAGACCATACCCCTGCTCCGAGCGAAACGAAACCGTTCCGTTTCGCTGGAGCAGTGGCATGGATCACCTGTACGAGTTGCCAGGGCCCCTCCGCGCGGAAAGCATTGGGGGGTGAGTCACGACGGCGCGTACCTCCGATATCCGCACCTGCACGACGAGCTCCTGTGCTTCGCCACCGAGGACGACCTCTGGGTGGCGCCACTCGTCCCGCCCGGCGCGGCCGCCGGCCGGGCCTGGCGCATCACCGTCGACCGGACGCGGGTCGGGCACCCCCGCTTCTCCCCCGACGGCCGCCACATCGCCTTCACCACCTGGCGAAGCCTCGACCCCGAGATCCACCTCGCCCCCGTCGACGGCGGTCCCGCCCGCAGACTGAGCTACTGGGGCTCCACCGACACCCGCGTCTGCGGCTGGACCCCGCCGGACAAGGACGGCCGCAGCGACATCCTCGCCGTCTCCTCGCACGGCCAGCCCTTCTCCTACTACTCGTGGGCCTACATCCTGCCCACCGACGGCAGCCCCGGCGGCCGGCTCCCCTGGGGCCCGGTGTCCGACATCGCGGTCCAGGACGTCCCGAACGGGAACGGCTCCCCCGAGCGGCGCACCCTCCTGCTCACCGGCAAGCCGCCGCACGAGCCGGCGGCCTGGAAGCGCTACCGGGGCGGCGCCACCGGCCGGCTCTGGCTGCACGGGACACGGCTGCTGGAGGACATCGAGGGCCACCTCGACTCCCCCATGTTCGTGGACGGCCGGATCGCCTTCCTCTCCGACCACGAGGGGATCGGCAACCTGTACTCCTGCCTGCCCGACGGGACCGACCTGCGGCGCCACACCGACCACGAGGAGTTCTACGCCCGGCACGCCTCCAGCGACGGCGCCCGGGTCGTCTACCAGTGCGCGGGCGACCTGTGGCTCGTCGACTCCCTGGCCGCCGACAGCTCCCCGCGCAAGCTCGACGTCCGCCTCGGGGGCCCGCGCGCGGGACGGCGTACGTACCAGGTCCCGGCCGCCAGCCACGTCGACTCGCTCTCCGTCGACACGACCGGGCGGGCCAGCGCGGTCGTCGTACGCGGCAGCCTGTACTGGCTCACGCACCGCGACGGCCCGGCCCGCACCATCGCCGACACCCCGGGCGTGCGGGTGCGGCTGCCCGAGATGCTCGGCGGCGCCGGGCAGGTCGCGTACGTGACGGACGCCGAGGGCGAGGACGCCATCGAGATCGCCTACCTGCCCCGCGCCTCCGGGCCGCGCCAGCCGCGCCGGCTGGCCTCCGGGAAGCTCGGCCGCGTCCTGGAACTGGTGTCCGACCCGGACGGCGAGCGCCTCGCCATCGCCTCCAACGACGGACGGCTGCTCCTCATCGACGCCACCGAGGAGTCCGAGGGGGAGGTCACCGAGCTGATCCGGTCCACCAACGGGCCCGTCAACGACCTGGCGTTCTCCCCCGACGGCTGCTGGCTCACCTGGTCGCACCCCGGCATCGGGCGTTCGCTGCGCCAGATCAAGATGGCGCGGATCTCCGGCCCCGGCCCGCACACGGTCGTCGACGTCACCAACGGCCGCTTCGAGGACGAGAACCCGGTCTTCACCCGGGACGGCCGCTACCTCGCCTTCCTCTCCTGGCGCGGCTTCGACCCGGTGTACGACGTGCACACCGGTGACCTGTCCTTCCCGCTGGGCTGCCGCCCCTACCTGGTGCCGCTGTCCTCGGCCACCCCTTCGCCGTTCGCGTTCACCCCCGACGGCCGGCCCGCCGCCGGCGGCCTGGACCCGGTGGAGGGCGAGTCCGGCGAGGGCGACGGCGCGGTGATCGTGGAGGTCGAGGGCCTGGAGAGCCGGGTGACGCCCTTCCCGGTGTCGGCGTCGAAGTACTCCGCGCTCTTCCCGGTGCACGGTGGCGGACTGGTGTGGCTGCGCTGGCCGATCTCGGGCGCGCTCGGCGAGACCTTCGCCAACCCGGCGGACATGACGGGCAAGCCGACGCTGGAGTACTTCGACATCACCAAGGCGCGCAAGACCGAACTGGCCTCCGGGCTGGACTGGTTCGCGGTCAGCGGCGACGGCACCCGGCTGGTCGTCAACGACGACGGCGACCTGCGGGCGGTCCCGGCCACCGAGTCGGGCGACAGCGACTCCACCGTCTACCTGGACCTGCGGCGCATCCTGCACGAGGTCGACCCGGCCGCCGAGTGGCGCCAGGCCTTCGAGGAGGCGGGACGGCTGATCCGCGCCTACTTCTGGGAGCCGGACATGTGCGGCATCGACTGGGACGGGGTGCTGCGCCAGTACCGCCCCATGGTCGAACGGGTCGCCTCCCCCGACGAGTTCGCGGACCTGATGCGCGAGGTGCTCGGCGAACTCGGCACCTCGCACGCGTACGTCTCCCCGGCGCGCCGGAACGAGGGGCCCCCGCACTACCAGCGGGCCATCGGCCTGCTCGGCGCCAACCTCGTCCCGCGCGACGGGGCCTGGACCGTCTTGCGGATCCTGCCCGGCGAATCCTCGGACTCCAAGGCCCGCTCCCCGCTCGCCGGGACCGGCATCCGCGAGGGCGCGGCCCTCACCCACGTCGACGGCCGCCCGGTCGATCCGGTGGCGGGACCGTACCCGCTGCTGTCGGCGGCGGGCGGCACCACGGTGGAGCTGACCTTCGAGCCGGCCGAGGGCGAGGGGCCGGCCCGCCGGGTCGCGGTCGTCCCCCTCGTCGACGAACGGCCGCTGCGCTACCAGGACTGGGTCTCCAAGCGGCGGGCGGTGGTCCGGGAGCTCAGCGGCGGCAAGTGCGGCTACCTGCACATCCCCGACATGGGCGGCTCGGGCTGGGCCCAGTTCAACCGCGACCTGCGGATGGAGATGTCACGGCCCGCGCTGATCGTGGACGTCCGCGGCAACGCGGGCGGGCACATCAGCGAGCTGGTGGTGGAGAAGCTGACCCGCTCCATCCTCGGCTGGGACCTCACGCGGAACGCGGAGCCGGTGTCGTACGCCTCCAACGCGCCCCGGGGGCCGATCGTGGCGCTGGCCGACGAGGCGACCTCCTCGGACGGGGACATGATCACGGCGGCGTTCAAGCTGCTGGGGCTGGGGCCGGTCGTCGGCCAGCGCACCTGGGGCGGGGTGGTCGGGATGACCGGCCGGCACACCCTGGGCGACGGGACGGTGATCACGGTGCCGATGAACGCGGCGTGGTTCCCGGAGTACGGCTGGTCGGTGGAGAACCACGGCGTGGAGCCGGACCTGGCGGTCCTGCGCACCCCGCTCGACTGGGCGGAGGGACGGTACGCGCAGCTGGACGACGCCGTTCACCTGGCGCTGGAGTTGCTGGAGCAGGATCCCGCCGCCGTCCCGCCCGGCTACGAGGACGTCCCGGACCTGCGCCGCCCGAAGCTGCCGCCGAGGTAGGCCTACGGGCGGGGGCGCGGCCGCCGGGACGGGCCGCGCCCCCGCACCGTCAGTCGCGCCGCGTGGCCGCCGTCCGCTCCTTCTCGTCGGCGGCGCCCCCGGCGCCCACCAGCCCGCGCGGGATTCCGGCCAGCCGCGGCTCGAAGCGGCGCATCTCCCGCTGCCCGCCGGCGGCTATGACGGCCGGCAGGTAGCCCCGTACGCCCTGCATGCCCCGCAGCCACCACTGCGCGTACACGTGCGGGGAGCGCCGCTCGATGCCGGCCACGATCCGGTCGACGGCCGGCCCGAGCGGGTAGGTGCGGTTCGCCGGCCAGGGCAGTCGCCCGCGCAGCTCCCGCATGACCTCGTCCTGGTCGGCGCCGCGCACCATGTCGGTGTCGGTCCAGGAGAGGTAACCGACGCCCACCTTGACGCCCTTGTAGCCGACCTCGGCGCGCAGACAGTGCGCGAAGGCCTCGACACCGGACTTGGAGGCGCAGTAGGCCGTCATCATCGGCGCCGGGGTGATCGCCGCGAGGGAGGCGATCTGGAGGAAGTACCCGCGGCTCTCGGTCAGCACGGGCAGGAACGCGCGGGCGGTCACGGCCCCGCCGATCAGGTTCACCTCGATCACCCGGCGCCAGGCGTCGGGGTCCGAGTCGGCGAACGGCCCGCCGGCGGCCACGCCCGCGTTGGCGACGACGACGTCCACCTTGCCGAAGCGCTGCTTGACCTCCTGCGCGACGCGGGCCATGGCCTCGTGGTCGGTGACGTCGGCGTGCCAGTGGTCGCTGTCGGTGTGCAGCCGCTCGGAGACCTCCTTGAGTGCCTCGGGCTCCAGCCCGACCAGGGCGACCTTCGCGCCGCGCGCGGACAGCTTGCGGGCCAGCAGCTCGCCGACCCCGCGGGCGGCGCCGGTGACGACGGCGACCTGGCCTTCCAGACTCCTGCGAGCGCTCACGGCGTCTTCTCCTTCGGGTTGGTGACGGGTCGGTGGGGCGCCGGGAGCCGCGCGGCCAGCTCGCGTATCACTCGGGTGACGGCTTCCGGCGCCTCGATCGGGGTCATGTGGCCCTTGCCGGGCAGCTCGGTGAGACCGGCGCAGTCCGGCAGCGCCGCCGCCAGGGCACGGGAGTGCGGGATCGGGGTCAGGCGGTCTTCGGTGCCACCGATGACGGCGGTGGGCACGGTCAGCGCGGCCAGGTTCGCCTCCAGGTCCAGCCCGGCGAGCACCTGCGACCAGGCGTACCGGACGCCCGTGGGGCAGCCGTGCACGATGCGGGCGCAGGCCTCGACCTGCTCCGGCGTGGAATCGGGGCCCATGGTCGCGTACCTCAGGACCCGCTTGCCCAGCGGCGTGACCGGCCCGAGGGGGGCACGGGATCCGAGGATCGCGCCGGTGATACGGGTCCGTGCGCGCCCGGCGCGCACCGGCAGGACCAGCGCCTCCGCCACCAGTCGCGCGCTGCCGGTGCTGCACAGCAGGGCGGCCGCGACGTGCTCGGTGAACCCCGGCCGCCCGGCGGCGGCCATGATCGTCATGCCGCCCATGGAGTGGCCCGCGACGACCGCCCGTTCCCCGGGGGCGAGGGCGGCCTCCAGGACCGCGACGAGGTCGTCGGCCAGCGCGCCGGTGGTGTACCACCGCCCGGCGGGGCTGCGGCCGTGCCCGCGCTGGTCGTAGGCGATGACCCGGTGGTCCCGGGCGAGGTCCCGGACCTGGGCGGCCCAGAAGGCGGTGGAGCAGGTCCAGCCGTGGGACAGGACCACGGGCGGGGCGTCCTCGTCGCCGTGGACCTCGACGTGCAGCCGGGCCCCGTCGGCGGAGAGGGCGACCAGCTCGCGCCGGGCCGCCGGGGGCGCGTAACGGCCGGAGGTGACGTACGCCGGGCGCTTCATGCCGCGCCCTCCTCGACGCCGGCCGGCGCGGCGGCCGGCGGCGCCGCGGGCGCGGGGACGGCCGCCCGGGCGGCGACGCGCTCCCGGACGCGGACGACCTCGTACTCCGCGAGGTCGACCGAGCGCGTCTCGCGCCGGAACTCGCCCGTGGTGCCCGGCCAGACGGTCGTGTTGCGGCCGGTCGCGTCCAGGTACCAGCTGGTGCAGCCGCCGGTGTTCCACACCGTCCGTTTCATCCGCTCCTGGACGCGCCGGTTCCATGCGCCCACCGCCGAGGGCCGGGCGGCGAGGGCGGCCCGGCCGCCGAGCACGTCCAGCTGGCGCAGGTAGTCCGCCATGTAGTTGAGCTGCGACTCGATCATCAGGATCATCGAGCTGTTGCCGAGCCCGGTGTTGGGTCCGATGATCGTCATCCAGTTGGGGAAACCGGCCGCCGTCGCCCCGCGCAGGGCCTGCATGCCGTCCTTCCACGCGTCCGCGAGCGTCTCGCCCCCGGCGCCCACCACCCGGTCGGCGATCGGCATGTCCGTGACGTGGAAGCCGGTGCCGAAGATGACGGCGTCCACCTCGGTCTCGGTCCCGTCCGCCGCCACCAGCGTGCTCCCGCGGATCTCCGTCAGCCCCGAGGCGACCAGGTCCACATTGGGCCGGGCGAGCGCCGGGTAGTACTCGCTGGAGAGCAGGATCCGCTTGCAGCCGATCCGGTACGAAGGGGTCAGCTTGGCCCGCAGCTCCGGGTCCTTGATCGAGCGCGCCATGTTGGCCTTGGCCAGGGACTCGATCAGCCCGAGCTGGTTGGGCCGCTTGGTGAAGGCGCTGACCTGGAGCTCGCGGATGCCCCACAGCAGCCCGCGCCGCGCCGCCCGGGTGAACGGCAGCTGCCGGTGCAGCCAGCGCTCGGCGGTGGAGATCGCCCGGTCCGTACGCGGCATCACCCACGGCGGGGTGCGCTGGAACAGCGTGAGCCGCTCCACGTCGGGGGCGATGGCGGGGACGATCTGGACGGCCGAGGCGCCGGTGCCGATCATCGCGACGCGCTTGCCGCGCAGGTCGTAGTCGTGGTCCCAGCGGGCGGAGTGGAAGACCTTGCCCGGGAACTCGGCCAGCCCCGGGATCTCCGGCATCTTCGGGTCCGACAGCGGCCCGGTCGCCGATACCACCACGTCGGCGGTCAGTTCACCGGCGGAGGTCTCGATCTCCCAGCGCAGCTCGTCGGCGTCCCAGCGCATCATCCGCACCTCGGACTCCAGCCGGATGTGCGGCCGCAGCCCGAAGGTGTCGGCGACGTGTTCCAGGTACGCGCGGATGGCGGGCTGCCCGGAGAAGGTCCGGGGCCAGTCGGGGTTCGGCGCGAAGGAGAACGAGTAGAGGTGCGAGGGAACGTCGCACGCGCACCCGGGATAGCTGTTGTCGCGCCACGTACCGCCGACCGAGTCGGCCCGTTCCAGTACGACGAAGTCGGTGATCCCCTCGCGCCGCAGCCGCACCGCCGCGCCCAGTCCGCCGAACCCGGAGCCGATCACCGCCACCCGCACGTGTTCGCGCCCGTCCATGCCGCCCATGCCCGCCCGCCTTCCGCTGCCGAGTCCCGGCCGCACCGTCGACCAACCCTGCCAGCAATCACTGGCACAATCGGGAGAGTAGAGCAGCCCCGTACCCATGGGTAGGGGTCGCGCCGGGAAAGTTACCGCCGGTACGCCCTACGCTGCGCATGTGGCGGAAGAAAAGACACGCGAATACCGTACGGAAGAGCTGGCCGAGGCGGCCGGCATCCCGGTGCGCACCCTGCGCTTCTACCGCGAGCGCAAGCTGCTGCCGCCGCCCCGCCGCGCGGGCCGGATCGCCTGGTACGACGAGCACCACCTCGCCCGGCTGCGCACCATCGCCGCCCTCCTGGAGCGCGGCCACACCCTCGGCGGGATCGCCGAGCTGACGGCCGCCTTCGAGAACGGCCGCGACGTCGGCCAGCTCGGTGAACTGCTCGGCATCGGCTGGTCGGAGGAGACCCCCGTACGCCTGACGCCGGAGGCGCTGGCCGACTACTTCGAGGGGGAGGTCACCCCGGAGAACCTGGCGGCCTCCCTGGACCTCGGCTACCTCGCCGTCGACGGCGACGAGATCGTGCACGTCAGCCGCCGGCTGCTGGAGGTCTCGTCGGCACTGGTCCGCGAGGGCGTTCCGCTGGCCGCGGTGCTGGAGACGGGGCGCCGGGTGCGCGAGCACGCCGACGCGATGGCGGCCCTCTTCACGGAGCTGATCTCCGCGCACCTGGCGGACGACGCCCTGCCCCGGCTGCGCCCGCTCGCGAAGAGCGTGGTCGAGGCGGAGCTCACGATGGCGATGGACCGCCTGCTGGCCTCCGGCGGTCAGGAGCCCAGCTCGTAGACCACCGTCACGGGGGCGTGGTCGGACCACCGCTCGGGGTGCGTTTCGGCCCGCTCCACCCACGCCTTCACGGCCCGCTCGGCGAGCCCGGGAGTGGCGACCTGGAGATCGATGCGCCAGCCGGCGTCGTTGTCGAAGGCCCGGCCGCGGTAGGACCACCAGGAGTACGGCCCGTCGGTGTCCGGGTGCAGCACCCGCACCACGTCGACGTAGCCGGCCTCCCGGTACACCTTGCCGAGCCACTCCCGCTCCTCGGGCAGGAACCCGGCGTTCTTGCGGTTGGTCTTCCAGTTCTTGAGGTCGGCTTCCCGGTGGCAGATGTTCCAGTCACCGCAGACCACGACCTCGCGCCCGTCGGCGGCGGCGCGCACCCTGAGCTCGGCGAGGTGGGCGATGAACTCCTCCATGAACCGGTACTTCTCGTCCTGCTTCTCGGTCCCGGCCTCCCCGGACGGCAGGTACAGGCTCGCCACCGTCACCCCGGGCAGGTCCACCTCGACGTACCGGCCGGAGCCGTCGAACTCGGCGCTCCCGAACCCGATCTGCACCCGCTCGGGCGCCCGCCGCGTGTAGAGCGCGACCCCGGCCCGCCCCTTGGCGGCGGCCGGGGCGAACACGGTGTGCCAGCCCGCCGGCTCCCGCGCCTCCACCGGAATCTGCCCTTCCTCGGCCCGTACCTCCTGGAGGCACACGACGTCGGCGTCCGATCCGGCGAGCCACTCGACGAAGCCCTTCTTCGCGGCGGCCCGGATCCCATTCACATTCACGGTGGTCACGGTGAGCATCCCCGCACGATAGCGGGAGCGTTCCGTACGATGTTCCGATGTCTCACGGGATAACCCTCCGCACGGTGCCGTTCGACCACCCGGACGCGCTCAAGCTCAACGACCAGGTCCAGCTCGAATACCAGGCCCGTTACCAGGGCGAGGGCGACGCCACCGTCCTCGACCCGGCGATGTTCGCACCGCCGAACGGCTTGTACTTCGTGGCGTACGACACAGCGGAGGTCCCGGTCGCGAGCGGCGGCTGGCGCGCCCGGGACGAGAGCCCGGAGGGTTACCGCGACGGCGACGCGGAGCTCAAGCGCATGTACGTCGTCCCCGAGGCCCGCGGCCTGGGCCTGGCCCGCCGCATACTCGCCCTCCTCGAAGCCGACGCCCGCACGGCGGGCCGTCGGCGCATGGTCCTCGAAACGGGCGACCGACAGCCGGAGGCGATAGCCCTCTACGGCTCGTCGGGCTACTCGCCCTGCCCCAAGTTCGGCTACTACCGCGCCTACGAGTCCAGCATCTGCATGGCCAAGTCCCTGACGGCCTGAGCGGCCGGCACAACAGAAGATCCCGCCCGGTCTTGCGACCGGACGGGATCTCATGACGTTCTCGGGAGCAACCCGTGAACTGTCGTTTGTGGACCTGTGGGGATTTGAACCCCAGACCCCCTCGATGCGAACGAGGTGCGCTACCAGACTGCGCCACAGGCCCTTGCGACGTGTGAAACATTAGCATCCCCGCGCGGGTGCTCCAAAACCGGTTCTCGGGAGCGTCCGCGCAGGTCACCGATCACTCGTTCGCGGCGCGCGGGCGGGACTCGCCCTCGTACTGGTCGAAGAGCGGAGTGCGCCCGCGGTCGCGGCCGCGGGGGCGCGGGGTGGACGGCTGCTTCCGTTCCGCCGCCGCCTTCGGGGGCCCCGGCTGGGCGCGCAGGCGGGGTTCCGTCGGCTCCGCGGTGCTGGAGCGGGCCGCGCTCCAGGCGTCCGGGGCGGCCGGGCCGGTGGCACGGGGGGCGACCGGGGCCGTCACGTAGGTGGGCAGCGGCACCGGGACCGGCTCCCAGCTGTCGCCGCGCGCCGGGCCGCGCTCGCGCTCGCGCTGCTGGTCCACCCACTCGGCGTGGTCGGTCTGCTCCACCACCGCACGCCGCCCCGCCTCCTGCGGGGACACCGGGGGCGCGGGGTCCGGTTCGGCCCCGGCCTGCGCCTCGGACTCCCGGCGGCGCGAATGGTGTTCGCGCAGCCGCCGGGCGGCCGCCTCCGCGCGCCGGCGGTCCATGGTGAACTCGTAGCGGCGCCGCTCCTGCACCCGCAGGTGCACGATGTACGCACTGAGCAGCAGCGCCGGGACGGCCGGCGCCCACAGGAAGCGCAGGCCGCCGACCGCGGCGACCACCGCACCGAGCGTGAAGATCAGGAAGAGCAGCGCGGTGGTGCGCCTGCGGCGGGCGAGCACCTGGAGGCGCTGCTCGCGCCGGGCCCGCTCCGCCCGCTGTGCGCCGGCCGACCTCGGTTCCGCCCTGGTCGGGGGCACGACGAAAGCCCGGGCGTCGGCGTCCACGGAATTCACCGTTTCCGTCGCCGCGTCCGGGTTCGCGTGGGGCTGGGATTCCACCTCTTCGGCACCGCGCTCACGCAGTCCCTTGGCATAACGGCGCTCCATTCCCGCCCGGCCGGAAAGCAGCCGGATGGCAGTGGAGAAGCGTTCCGTCGGACGGGCTTCGTTCAGCTCGTCCTGCCTCCGGAGCCACATGGGCACCAAGTAGGCGGCCCAGGCCCCGACGATGACTGCGTAGATGAGGCCGCTGCTGCTCACACCCCACACCGTAGAGGGATGTGGCCGCGGGGATCGGCCAATTGAGCCGGTGTGTCGCGCGATCTCGCTGATATCACGGACTTTTTTTGTGATTCTTCGGATCAGCTTATGGCCGAATCGGCCAGGAATTCGAACGCTTTTGCGATTTTGCTATTTCGGAAGCCCCTGGGGGCCCTGGGAACGACGGTGCCAGCGGCGCAGCAGCCCTTCCGGCACCTCCTCCGCGGTGAGCGCGAAGACGAGGTGGTCGCGCCAGGCCCCGTCGATGTGGAGGTAGCGCGGCCGCAGCCCCTCCTCGCGGAACCCGAGCTTCTCCACCACCCGGCGGCTCGGCCCGTTCTCCGGCCGGATGCACACCTCGATCCGGTGCAGCCCGACCTTGGCGAAGCAGTGGTCCACGGCAAGCGCGACGGCCGTCGGCATCACCCCGCGCCCCGCGACGTCACGGTCCACCCAATAGCCCACGTGACCCGCGCACATCGAGCCCCAGGTGATCCCGGCGACGGTCAACTGGCCGACCAGCCGCCCCTGGTACTCGATGACGAACGGCAGCATCCGCCCCGCGTTCGCCTCCGCCCTCAGGTGCCGGACCATCTGGCGGTACGTCGGCCGGTGGATCACCGGCCCCCACGGCGCGGGCGGCGGGATCGTGGCCTCCCACGGCCGCAGCCAGTCGCGGTTGCGCCGGTTGACCTCGCGCCACGCGCGCTGGTCGCGCAGCTTTATCGGCCTGAGCGTGACGTCGCCGTCCGTCAGCACCACGGGCCAGGAAGGGCCGTTCAGCTCGCGCTCCCGGAGTGTCTGCCCGGCGGCGTGGGGTGATCTCCGCCCCGGAGCTGGTCGACGGCGTGCAGCAGGATCCGGTCCAGCACCGCGAGGCCGTCGCGGACCCCGCCCGTCGAGCCCGGCAGGTTCACGATCAGGGTGCGGCCCGCCACGCCCGCCAGGCCCCGGGACAGCGCGGCCGTCGGTACCTTCGCCAGGCCCTCGGCGCGGATCGCCTGCGGGATGCCGGGCACCTCGTGGTCCAGCACCCGCGCGGTGGCCTCGGGAGTGCGGTCCGTCGGCGAGATGCCGGTGCCGCCGGTGGTCAGGATGACGTCGTACCCGGCGGCCACGCCCTCGCGCAGCGCCTCCTCGACGGGATCGCCGTCCGGCACCACGCGCGGCCCGTCCACGGCGAACCCGAGCCGCCCGAGCCCCTCCGCCAGCAGCGGGCCGCCCTTGTCGGCGTACACGCCCGCCGAGGCGCGGTTCGAGGCGGTGACCACCAGCGCGCGCAGGGCGCGTACCGGCTCCCCGGCGGCCGGCTCGGCCGCCCAGGCCTCCCCCCGCACCGGCGGGACGTGGCTGTGGCTGAACGCCTCACCACCGCGCGGGGCGTTCACGCGCGGCTCCAGTCGCCCGACTTGCCGCCGGTCTTCTCCTCCACCCGGACGTCAGTGATGACCGCGCCCTTGTCGACGGCCTTGACCATGTCGATGACGGTGAGCCCGGCGACGGCGACCGCGGTCAGCGCCTCCATCTCCACACCGGTGCGGTCGGTCGTCTTGACGGTGGCCAGGATCTCCACGGCGTCGTCGGCGACCGACAGGTCGACCTTCACGCCGGAGACGGCCAGCGGGTGGCAGAGCGGGATCAGGTCGGGGGTCTTCTTCGCCCCCATGATCCCGGCGATCCGCGCGGTGGCGAGGGCGTCGCCCTTCGGTACGCCCTCGCCCCGCAGCAGCTCGATCACCCGGGGGGAGACGAGGACGCGCCCGCTGGCCCGGGCGGTCCGGGTGGTGACGTCCTTCGCCGAGACGTCGACCATGCGGGCCGCCCCGGCCTCGTCGATGTGGGTCAGCCTGCTGTGCTGAGGGGGTCGGGGGGGCTCCCCCGGGGAAAACGCTGCCATAGGTTCGTGCCGCTCCCGCTCCGGGCCCCGCAAGGGCCTGTGTGGTGCAACACGCTACCCGCACCGGCCGGTCCTCAGCCGAGCAGGACCACTTCCAGCCCGTCCCCCGGCTCCACCGTCGTGACGTCCTCCGGTACGACCATCAGCGAGTCGGCGTGCGCCAGGGCCGCGATCAGGTGGGAACCCGATCCGCCGACCGGGCTGACCGTCCCGCTCTGCGCGTCGTACGCGCCGCGCAGGAACTGGCGGCGCCCGGCGGGGGAGCCGATCGCCCGGTCCGCCTTGAGCACCGCCCGCACGGCAGGGCGGCTGACGTCGGGCAGGCCCATCAGCGTCCGGATCGCGGGGCGCACGAACAGCTCGAAGGAGACGTAGGACGACACCGGGTTGCCGGGCAGCGCCAGCAGCGGGGTGTGGTCGGGGCCGATGGTGCCGAAGCCCTGCGGCTTGCCCGGCTGCATGGCCAGCTTGCGGAAGTCGATCCCCGCTCCGGCCACCTCGTCGGAGCCCGTGGCGACCGCCGTCAGCGCCTCCTTGACCACGTCGTACGCGCCGACGCTGACCCCGCCCGTCGTCACCAGCAGGTCGGCCCGGACCAGCTGGTCCTCGATGGTGGCGCGCAGCGTCTCCGCGTCGTCGGCGACGGCGCCGACCCGGTAGGCGATGGCCCCGGCGTCGCGCGCGGCGGCGGCCAGGGCGAAGCTGTTGGAGTCGTAGATCGACCCGGCGCTCAGCGCCTCCCCCGGCTGGACGAGTTCGCTGCCGGTGGACAGGACGACCACCCGGGGCCGCGGCCGGACCCGGACGCTGCCCCGCCCGATGGCGGCCAGCAGCGCGATCTGCGGCGGGCCGAGCACCGTACCGGCGGCCAGCGCCAGGTCACCGGCCTGGACGTCGCTGCCGCGCGAGCGGACGTGCGCCCGGGCCTCGGCGGCCCGGTGCACCCGTACCTCGCCGCCCGCGCCCTCGGGCGCGGCGCTGGCCGGGGTCATCCCCGAGGCCGCGCCGCCCCCCGTGCCGCCGTCGGTCCACTCGACCGGTACGACGGCCTCCGCCCCGGGGGGCAGCGGTGCGCCGGTCATGATCCGGGCGGCCTGGCCGGGCCCCACGGTGGGCAGCTCACCGCTGCCCGCCGCGACGTCGCCGATCACCGTCAGCACCGCGGGGTACTCCTCGCTCGCGCCCTGGACGTCGGCCACCCGGACGGCGTACCCGTCCATGGAGCTGTTGTCGAAGGGCGGCAGGGCGACGGGCACGGTGACGTCCTCGACCAGGACACAGCCCTGGGCGTCGAGCAGCTGGAGCTCGATGGGCTCCAGCGGCCGGACGGCGGCGAGGACGTCCGCGAGGTGCTCGTCCACCGACCACAGCCGGTGCGGGCCGGTGTCCTGCGGTGCGTCGGGACTGCTCAAAGTGCTACATCTCCTCCGTGACGTAACGGTGAAGCCAGGTGCGGAACTCGGGGCCCAGGTCCTCCCGCTCGCACGCGAGCCGGACGATCGCCCGCAGGTAGTCACCGCGGTCCCCGGTGTCGTAGCGGCGGCCCCGGAAGACCACGCCGTGCACCGGGCCGCCCACGCTCTCGTCGGCGGCAAGCTTCTGCAGGGCGTCGGTCAGCTGGATCTCGTTGCCGCGGCCCGGCTCGGTCTCCCGCAGTATGCCGAAGATCGCGGGGTTGAGGACATAGCGTCCGATGACCGCGTAGTTGCTGGGGGCGTCCGCCGGCTCCGGCTTCTCGACGAGTCCGGTGACCCGCACGACGTCCGCCTCGTCGGTCGGCTCGACGGCGGCGCAGCCGTAGAGGTGCACGCTCGCCGGGTCGACCTCCATCAGCGCGATGACGGTGCCGCCGGTGCGGCCGTGGATGTCGACCATCTGGCGCAGCAGCGGGTCGCGGGGGTCGATGAGGTCGTCGCCGAGGAGGACCGCGAAGGGCTCGTCGCCGACGTGCGGCTCGGCGCAGAGCACGGCGTGCCCGAGGCCGCGCGGGTCGCCCTGGCGGACGTAGTGCATGGTGGCCAGGTCGCTGGATTCCTGGACCTTCTTGAGCCGGTCGTCGTCACCCTTGGCGATGAGGGCGGACTCCAGTTCGTAATTGCGGTCGAAGTGGTCTTCGAGGGCGCGCTTGTTACGTCCTGTGATCATGAGTACGTCGTCGAGCCCCGCCGAGACGGCCTCTTCGACCACGTATTGGATGGCGGGCTTGTCCACGACCGGAAGCATTTCCTTCGGGGTCGCCTTGGTCGCCGGAAGGAAGCGAGTGCCGAGGCCCGCGGCCGGGATGACGGCCTTCTTGATCACGGGGTGCAACTGATTCATGCGCAGAACGATAGTGGGTTACGCAGAAACACCAGGTCAGATTCCGGGGAGAAGCTCCCGGTCTGCGCCGTTTCGGAAGGAAATCTGATTCAGCTGTGGTAGGCAACCAGTCAGACCCGTCCGGCGGGAGGGCGGCCCGCGTGGCCGAGAAGGCGGCCTTGCGCCGCGAACTGCTCACGGCCCGCCGCGCCCGGTCCCCCGAGTCCCGCCGTACGTCGGCCCGCGCGCTCGCCCGCTCGGCCTCGGGACTGCCCGAACTGGCCGGAGCGGCAACGGTCGCGGCGTACGTCTCCGTCGGCACGGAACCCGGCACCCGCGAACTGCTCGACGTGCTGCGGGCCGCCGGGAAGCGGGTCCTGCTGCCGCTGCTGCTGCCCGACAACGACCTCGACTGGGCCGTGTACGAGGGCCCGGACGGCCTCACCGAGCGGGCGCACGCGGGAAAGACGGGCCTGCTGGAACCCTCCGGGCCGGCCCTCGGCCCGGACGCGGTGACCGGGGCGGACGCCGTCCTGCTGCCGGGCCTGGCGGTCGACGCGCGCGGGATGCGGCTCGGCCGCGGCGGGGGCTCGTACGACAGGGTGCTGGCCCGGCTGGAGCGGGCCGGTGCGCATCCCGCGCTGGTGGTGCTCCTCTACGACGAAGAGGTGGTCGCGCGGGTCCCGGAGGAACCGCACGACCACCCCGTCGGGGCGGTGGCCACCCCGTCGGGGGTGGTCCGCTTCTGAGCCTCAGGGCTTGAGGGTCAGGGTGTCGACCGTGGCCTTGTCGACGGCCTCCTTGCCGAACGGCCACTCCAGCAGCTCGCCCTTGGCCCACATCGTGGTCTGGTCGGTGTAGTTGGAGTTGTACGCGTGCCCCGAGGCGCCGGTCAGGTTTATCCAGCGGGACTTGTCGAGGTCGTTGAGGTTGACGACCATGCGCATCGACGGCACCCAGGTGACGCCGTAGCCGCTGGACGCGTTCCAGCCGGTCGCGTTGACGGTGGCCTCGCCGCCGCCCAGGTTCCACGGACCGCGGTTCAGCAGCCACCGCAGGAAGCCGGGGCCCTCGGTACCGATCGTCTGGTTCTTGAGCGTCAGCTGGTGCAGCCGGCCCCAGCTCCAGGTCGACTGGTCCTTGCCGAGCTTGGCGGTCAGCTCCCAGCGGGCGTCCTTCATGGCCCGGGCGAACAGCTCGTCGCGGGTGGTGGTCGGCTTCTCCCGCACGGTGCCGGGCGACTTCCACCAGGCCGACTTCTCGTCCTTGACCAGGCGGCGGACCACCTCGAACCACCGGTCGCCGCCGTCGGGCTGCGCCGAGTCCGCGCCCCGGGTACCGCATTCGCGGACGATGGCGGCGAGGTCGTCGGCGGGCCCGTTGCCGCTGTCCTGGACGTTCATGCAGCTGTTCGTGACGCGCAGCTCCATCGGCATCTTGTCGCCGAACGCCCGCTTGAGGACGTTGCGCCAGACGGCGTTGAAGTACGCGGCCGCCGCCGAGTCGGGCTCCTGGGTGTAGTTCCAGTCCTCCAGCAGTTTCTGCGCCGAGCGCACGTCCGGGTCGGAGACCGGGATCTTGGCCAGCATCGGCGTCAGCAGCGCGGCGATCTCGCTGCTGTTGTCCATCTGCATGGTGCGCATGTCATCGGTGGAGATCTTGCCGTTGTCCTTGGTCTTCGCCTCGATGAGGTCGTTGATCCGCTGGCTGCGGGCGCCGTAACCCCAGTCGGTGGTCAGCACGTACGGGTACTTGCCCGCGCCGGTCCCGCTCTCGGTGACGGCCTGGTTCGCCGTGACGATGTAGCCGCGCGCCGGGTTGTAGTCGTACGGCATCTCGTCCTGCGGGATGTAGCCCGCATTGCCGTCCTTGCTGCCCTTCCAGGCGTACTTGGAGTCCCAGCCGGGGGCCGGCATGCGGCCGTCGCCGGCACCACGGACCGGGATGCGGCCCGGGGCCTGGTAGCCGATGTTGCCGCTGACGCCCTTGTTGTCGGCGTAGATCAGGTTCTGGGACGGCACCTCGAAGTCGCGCGCGGCGGCGCGGAAGCCCGCGAAGTCCTTGGCCCGGTCGAGCTTGAACACGGCGTCCATCGACTTGCCCGGTTCCAGTGCCGTCCAGCGCAGGGCGATGCCGTAGCCGTCACCGCGGTCGGGGGCGGAGCCGGAGACCGGGGCGCGGGAGCCGACCGTGGCGAGCTCGTCGCTGCGGTCGGAGATCAGCGGGCCGTTGTTGGTGGTGCGGACGGTGATCCGCTTGCTCGTGCCGCCCGCGACCTTGATCTCCTCTTCACGGGTCGTGAAGGGGACCACCTTGTTGTCGTAGACGTAGCCCTCGGGCTTGATCTGCTCCAGGTAGAGGTCGGTGACGTCGGCGCCGAGGTTGGTCATGCCCCAGGCGATGTCGGCGTTGTGGCCGATGACCACGCCCGGCATGCCGGAGAAGCTGAAGCCGGCCACGTCGTACTGGCACTGGGGCGAGGCCGCACGGCAGTGCAGGCCCATCTGGTACCAGACCGAGGGCAGCTGCGGCGAGAGGTGCGGGTCGTTCGCGAGCAGCGGCTTGCCGGTGGTCGTGTACTTGCCCGCGACGACCCAGGAGTTCGAGCCGATGCCGCTGCCGTTGGGGCCGAGGATGGCCGGGATCTCGTCCAGGGTCTTGGCGAGCGAGGACAGCTGGGTGCGCAGGCCGACGCCGGCGCCCTGGGCGGTGGCGTTGTCGGCGAGGCCGGTGGTGATGCCGCCGTTCGGGGTGGCCTGGGAGCCGGTGGTGCCGGTACCCGCCGAGCCCGTGCCCGTGGACCCGGTACCCGTGCCCGTCGAGCCCGTGGACGCCGTGCCCTGGGGCCCGTACTTTCCGCCGGCGACGCTGCCGCCCTCGACGATCGGCTTGTTCCGGTCGAAGGGGTACGGCGGGTAGAGGTCGTCGATCTGCTGCGGCGAGAGCTTGCCGGCCATCAGGGACCGGTCGATCTCGTCCTGCATGTTGCCGCGCAGGTCCCAGGCCATCGCCTTGAGCCAGGCCACCGAGTCCACCGGCGTCCACTGCTCCGGCGCGTAGTCACCGGTCAGCTTGAGGGCCGCGTGCTCCACGGAGAGGTCCTTGCCGGACTTCCCCTTGAGGTAGGCGTTGACCCCGTCGGCGTACGCCTGGAGGTACTTCTTGGTCTCCGGTGAGAGCTTCGTGTCGTACTCGGCCTGCGCGACCTGGCGCCAGCCCAGCGTGCGCAGGAAGGCGTCGGTCTCGACCTGGCCGGAGCCGAACATCTCGGAGAGCCGCCCGGAGGTCATGTGGCGGCGGACGTCCATCTCCCAGAAGCGGTCCTGCGCGTGGACGAAGCCCTGCGCGCGGAAGAGGTCCTCGTCGTTGTCGGCGTAGAGCTGCGGGATCCCGTGTTCGTCGCGTTTGACGTCCACGGTCCCGGTCAGGCCGGGCAGCTTGAGGGAGCCGGTGGTCTGGGGGTAGGACGCACGGACGCCGTCGACGCTCCAGTACGCCCCGTAGCCGAGTCCCGCCAAGAGCGCCAGGACCATGACGAGCACGATCAGACGTGCGCGTCGTCCCTTCTTCTTGACGGAAGGGCCGGATGAGTTGGCGGGCATCGCTGTCCTTAGAGGGGCAGGGTGGTCCTGGGATTGCTGGAAGCAACCATAGGCGCAGGACCACCCCCGGTGATCCGCCAGGGGTCGAGGTCCTGAGGACAGGGCCGGACGGGCGTTTCACAATGTGATTGTCGAGTAAAGACTCCGTCAAAGATTAGGTAAGGTAACGAAGTGTCGTCGCACGTGCCCGCGGCGGAACGATCCGTCAGGGCGCATGGAGGGAAAGGGCCGCCCGCTGACTGTCCACCTGCTCAATGAGCTCCTGCTGGTCTGCTCGCTCGTGCTGCTCGTCGCGGTAGCGGCGGTACGCGTCTCCTCGCGCAGCGGTCTCCCCAGCCTGCTCATCTACCTCGGCATAGGCATAGCGATAGGCCAGGACGGCATAGGCAACGTCGTGTTCGACAACGCCGAGCTGACCCAGGTCATCGGCTACGCCGCGCTCGTCGTGATCCTCGCCGAGGGCGGTCTGGGCACCAAGTGGAAAGAGATCAGACCGGCCCTGCCGGCGGCGATCGTGCTCTCCCTCGTCGGGGTCGCGGTCAGTGTGGGGGTCACGGCGGCGGGTGCGCACTACCTGGTCGGGCTGGAGTGGCGCCAGGCCCTGCTGATCGGCGCGGTCGTCTCCTCGACCGACGCGGCGGCCGTCTTCTCGGTGCTGCGCAAGGTGCCGCTCCCCTCCCGGGTGACGGGTGTGCTGGAAGCGGAGTCGGGCTTCAACGACGCCCCGGTGGTCATCCTGGTGGTGTCCTTCGCGACCGTCGGACCGGTGGACGAGTGGTACGTCCTGATCGGCAAGATCGCGCTGGAGCTGGCCATCGGCATCGCCATCGGCCTGACGGTGGGCTTCCTGGGCGCGTACGGCCTGCGGCACGTGGCGCTGCCCGCCTCCGGCCTCTATCCGATCGCCGTGATGGCGATCGCCATCACGGCGTACGCGGCCGGTGCGCTGGCGCACGGCTCCGGCTTCCTCGCGGTGTACCTGGCGGCGATGGTCCTCGGGAACGCGAAGCTGCCCCACTGGCCGGCCACCCGGGGGTTCGCGGACGGGCTCGGCTGGATCGCCCAGATCGGCATGTTCGTCCTGCTCGGCCTGCTGGTGACCCCGCACGAGCTGGCCGGCGACTTCTGGCCCGCGGTGATCATCGGGCTGGTGCTGACGATGGTGGCGCGGCCCCTGGAGGTCTTCGTCAGCCTGCTGCCCTTCCGCATTCCCTGGCAGGAGCAGGCCCTGATGTCATGGGCGGGCCTGCGCGGCGCCGTGCCCATCATCTTGGCCACGATCCCGATGGTGACCGGGATCGAGGGCAGCGACCGGGTCTTCAACATCGTCTTCGTGCTCGTCGTCGTCTACACGCTGGTCCAGGGCCCGACCCTGCCGTGGCTGGCGCGCAAGCTCGAACTCGGCGACACCGAGGAGGGCGCCGCGGACCTGGGCATCGAGTCCGCGCCCCTGGAGAAGCTGCGCGGGCACCTGCTGTCCTTCGCCATACCGCAGTCCTCGCGGATGCACGGCGTGGAGGTCGGCGAGCTGCGGCTGCCGGCCGGTGCCTCGGTCACCCTGGTGGTCCGGGACGCGAAGAGCTTCGTACCGGCGCCGTCCACGGTGCTGCGGCGGGGGGACGAACTGCTGGTGGTGGCCACGGACCAGGTGCGGGACGCGGCGGAGGCGCGACTGCGGGCGGTCGCCCGGGGCGGCAAGCTCGCCGGCTGGCTGGGACAGGGTCCCAACGGGGCCTGAGCGGCACCGGGCGGGCTTGAACAGAGCGTTAGATCGACGTTCTAAATCTGTGATTTCGCGGTCCGGTGCGGGTTTCTGCCCTGCTTTGCGGACATGTGGAATGCGAACTTCCAGTTAATCGCAGGTGAAGACATACCTTGTCGCCGGAATCACAGGGCGCAGACGGAGGTCTGCCTGTACGATAAAGGCACACCACATCGAACCAACTCTGCCTGACGCAGAGCTGGCGCGACCGCAAAGCGGCCGTGGCTCCCTCCCGCAGTGGGCGCCCAGGTATCACTCGGTTCTGCGCAAGAGGACAGCTCTCGGGGCTCCCACATGTACGGGTGCGACTCGCCCACAAGGCGATGCACCGTCCGCAGACGGGGAGTTCTACCAGGCAGCGGAAAGGCAAGGCCGTGACATCCGCGGTCACGACCGACACGTCCGCCCGCCCCGGATACGGGCAGCTCCTGCGCACTCCCGGCGCCCTCGGCTTCCTGCTCCCGGGCTTCGCCGCCCGGCTCCCCTTCGGCATGCTGACCATCAGCATCCTGCTGCTCGTCCAGCACACGACCGGCTCCTACGCCAACGCCGGCATCGTCGCCGCCGTCACCGGCATCTCCATGGCGCTGTGCGCCCCCGTGATGGGCAACCTCACCGACAAGCACGGCCAGAGCGCCGTCCTGCTGCCGGTGGTCCTCGTCCACGCCGCCGCCGTGAGCGCCCTGGTCGCGCTCGCGCTGCTCGGCGCCCCCGTCCTCGCCGTCGCGGCCGCCGCGATCCCGGCAGGCGCCTCGGTGCCGCAGGTCGGCCCCATGGTCCGGGCCCGCTGGGCCGCCAAGCTGGAGGGCTCGCCGCTGCTGCCGACCGCCGCCGCGTTCGAGTCCGTCACCGACGAGTTCACCTTCGTCGTCGGCCCGGTCCTCGCCACCGCGCTGTGCACCGGTCTGCACCCCTCGGCCGGTCTCATCACCGAAGCCGCCCTGTCGCTGGTCGGCGGCCTGTTCTTCGCCGCCCAGCGCGCCACCCAGCCCAAGGCGCACACCCCGTCCGCCACCGGCACCAAGCGGGCCTCGGCCCTGTCCTTCCCGGGCCTGCGCGTCCTGATCGTCGCCTTCCTCGGGATCGGCGCCGTCTTCGGCGGCATGCAGGTCTCGATGGCCGCCTTCTCCGACGAGATGGGCAACCCGGGTGCGAACGGCCTGCTGTACGGCGTCTTCGCGGCGGGCAACATGGTCGCCGGCATCGCCTGCGGCGCCATCGCCTGGAAGATCGGCCCGCGCCGCCGGCTGCTGCTCGGCTACATCGGGCTGACCGCCGCGGCGTCGCTGCTGTGGACCGCCGACTCGATGGTCCTGCTGGCCGCGCTCGGCCTGCTCGTCGGTCTGTGCATCGCGCCGGCCCTGATCACCGGTTACACGATGATCGAGTCGCTGATCCCGGCGAACGCCCGCACCGAGGCGTTCACCTGGCTGACCGGGGCGGTCGCCTTCGGGCAGGCCATCGCCGTGATCGTGGCCGGCCGCCTTACGGACGCGCACGGGTCCTCGTACGGGTTCCTCGTGCCGGCCGCCGCCACGGCGCTGGCGCTGGTCACGCTGCTGTCCCTGCGGGCCAGGCTCGCGCCGAGGACGGCCGGCCGGATCGTCAGCTCGTCGGGCGCCCCGGAGAGCCGGGAGAACCGGGCCCGGCAGCGGGACCTCACCACCGTCTGAGGGTGGTGTCGGTCACCGCACGGCCGAGATCGGTGGACTGTTCCGCCGGAATACGTCACCATGGAGCGTCGTTAGCACTCATTGAGTGAGAGTGCCAGGAGGAAATTCGTGCCGACCTACCAGTACCAGTGCACCGAGTGCGGTGAGGGCCTTGAGGCCGTGCAGAAGTTCACCGATGACGCACTGACCGTGTGCCCGAACTGCGACGGACGCCTGAAGAAGGTGTTCTCAGCGGTCGGCATCGTCTTCAAGGGCTCCGGTTTCTACCGGAACGACAGCCGCGGTGCGTCGTCGAGCAGCACGCCTGCCTCGAAGCCGGCCGCGCCGTCCACCCCGGCGCCCGCCGCCGCCCCGGCCTCCTCGTCGTCGGCTTCGAGCACGAGCAGCAGCTCCAGCTCGGCTGCCTGACCCGTCCGCTTTCCGCAAGGCCCCGCCGCCCACCTGGGCAGCGGGGCCTTGCGCGTCCACGGCTAGGGTGGCCGCATGGCGAACGCAGAGATCGGTGTCATCGGTGGCTCGGGCTTCTACTCCTTCCTGGAGGACGTCTCCGAAATCCAGGTGGAGACCCCTTACGGGCCCCCGAGCGACTCCCTGTACCTGGGCGAGCTGGCCGGCCGGTCGGTGGCGTTCCTGCCGCGGCACGGGCGCAGCCACACGGTGCCGCCACACAAGATCAACTACCGGGCCAACCTGTGGGCGCTGCGCTCGGTCGGCGTGCGCCAGGTGCTGGGGCCCTGCGCGGTGGGCGGTCTGCGGGCCGAGTACGGGCCGGGCACGCTGCTGGTGCCGGACCAGCTGATGGACCGTACGAAGTCCCGGGTGCAGACCTTCTTCGACGGTGAGCCGCTGCCCGGGGGCGCCGTACCGAACGTCGTGCACACCACCTTCGCCGACCCGTACTGCCCGGTGGGCCGGGCGGTGGCGATGGACGCGGCGCGGGGGCGGGGCTGGGAACCGGTGGACGGCGGCACGATGGTCGTGGTGGAGGGCCCCCGGTTCTCGACGCGCGCCGAGTCGCTCTTCCACGCGGCCATGGGGTGGTCGGTGGTCGGCATGACGGGGCACCCGGAGGCGGTCCTCGCGCGGGAGCTGGGCCTCTGCTACACCTCGATGGCCCTGGTGACGGACCTGGACGCGGGCGCCGAGACGGGCGAGGGCGTCTCCCACACGGAGGTGCTGCGCGTGTTCGGTGAGAACGTCGGGCGGCTGCGCGAGGTCCTGTTCGACGCGGTCGCGGCCCTGCCGCCGACGGACTCGCGGGACTGCCTGTGCACGCACGCGCACGACGGCTGGGACCTGGGCATCGAGCTGCCGTAGCGCGCGGTCTCACCCCGGGGGGTGATGGGGTTTTCCACAACCTGGGGACCGTCCACAGGCGTGAGCGGGATCCGCCGCCGGGGCGGATGGTGAGGGGTGTCCGGGCGCCGGGTCCGGACACCGAACTCACAGCCAGGTGGTGTTCAGCATGTCCGGGTTCCTTTCCCCGCAGCTCTCCTCCTCTCCTCTCTCGTCCTCCTCTCCTCTCTCCTCCGCCTCCTCCGCTCCTGCGCCCGGGCGCCTGCCCGCGCGTACTCCCACGGCGCTGCCCGCGCGCACGCATATCTGTCTCCCCGCGCGCCCCGTGCCGCTCTTCCCACCGCTGCGGGTGGGGCGTGGCGGGGACCGGCTCAGGCGCGCCCTGCGCCGTCGGCGGCGGGCCGGGGCGGCCGGGCTGGCCGTCGTGGCGGCCGCCCTGGCGGTGGGCGGGACGGAGGCGCGGGCCTCCCGGGGCGCCGGGCCGCCGGAGGACCAGCCACCACCTGCGGTGGTGCGGATGGTGTCGGCCCCCGTGCGCATCGCGGACGCGGCGACGGTGCGGCTGCTGCGACCCGGGGACCGGGTGGACGTGGTGGCGGCGGAACGCGCGGGGCCGCCCCGGGTGGTCGCGGTCGCGGCCAGGGTCGCCGAAGTGCCGGAACCGGAGAAGACGCCGGGCGACGGCGGTGCCCTGGTGGTCCTGTCGGTGCCCCGGGAGACCGCGCGGGCCCTGGTGGGCGCCGGCAGCGTGTCACGGCTGGCGGTGACGTTGTGCTGAATCGAACACGTGACCCGTCACGTCGCTCCGGGACGGGCATCGATTGGACACGAGGGGCCCCGACTGCCGTAGTTTTCGAAACCGGCTCCGTGTTCCGTAGATGCGAGATGAGGCTCAGTCGTGAGCAAGAAGAACGAGAGCGTCCTGGCGGGCTTCAAGGCCTTCCTGATGCGCGGCAACGTCGTCGATCTGGCGGTGGCCGTGGTCATCGGCGCGGCGTTCACCAACATCGTGAACTCCGTGGTGAAGGGGATCATCAGTCCGGTGGTGGGCGCCGTCGGCACGAAGAGCCTGGACGGCTACTCGTCCTGCCTGAAGTCCCCGTGCGGCGTCGACGCCAAGGGGGAGCCGACGGGCGTCAACATCATGTGGGGTTCGGTGCTGAACGCCACGCTGACCTTCCTGATCACCGCGGCGGTCGTCTACTTCCTGATGGTGCTCCCCATGGCCAAGTACCTGGCCCGGCTGGAAGAGCGGCGCAAGGCCCGGGAAGGCGTGCAGGAGACCATGGAGATCACCGAGCTGGAGGTCCTCAAGGAGATCCGCGACAACCTGGTCGCCCAGCGCAACGGCTCCGGCCCGGCCGGTGGCCACGCCCAGGGCGTCCAGGGCCAGGGCTACGGCCAGACGCAGAGCTACGGCCAGGGGTACGGGCAGGGGCGCGACGGTTCGATCTGAGGTCTCGCGCTCAGACGTGGTGCGGGGGCTTCTCGTCGAGGAAGCGGGCCAGGTCGGCCGCGCTCCCGCCGGCGGGGGGCCGCTCGCCCCAGCCGCGGTCCGTGTCGTCCGAGGACTGCTGGTCCAGCGGGTCGCCGAAGTCGAGCTTCGGCTTCGGCCCGGGCTTCGCCGCCGGGGCGGACCCGGCGGCGCCGGACCCGGTCGTGGGACCGGACGGGTCCGCGGGGTCCTTGCGGTCGGAGGCGGAGGCGGTGCTCATGACTCCAGGGTACGGCCGGCCCCGCCGGCGCCCCGCTCGGCCCGGTCCCGCACCGGGCGACCCGTACCGTCCGGGACCGCCATGGGCGATGTGCCGATACGCCGTCCGGGTGAGGCCGGGCGGGTACCGGTTTTGGCCGGGAGTCCGCGCGCCTCGGTTCACGGACGGCGTACGGCTGCTGTCCTGGGCGGCATGATCTACGTACAGATGACCGCCCGGCGGCCGGACGAAGCGCACCGGACCGCGACGCCGCTGGAGCTGTTCTTCGACCTCTGCTTCGTCGTCGCCGTCGCCCAGGCCGGGGCGCGACTGGTCCACGCGCTCGCCGAGGGACACGTCGGCGCGGGCATCACCGGCTACCTGTTCGTCTTCTTCGGCGTGTTCTGGGCCTGGATCAACTTCTCCTGGTTCGCCTCCGCCTACGACTGCGACGACATCCCGTACCGGCTGGCGACCCTCGTCCAGATCTCCGGTGTGCTGATCTACGCGGCCGGAGTGCCGCGCGCCTTCGACAGCCAGGACTGGACCGCCGCGATCATCGGCTACGTGGTGATGCGCATCGCGCTCACCGCGCAGTGGCTGCGAGCGGCCGCGGGCGAGAGCGGCGCGGCCCGCCGGTCGGCGCTGCTGTACGCCGCCGGCCTGGTGGTGTGCCAGGCCGGGTGGATCGCCCTGCTGGCGGCCCCCGCCGGGGCGCGGCGCTGGCTGTTCCTGGTGCTGGTCCTGGCCGAGCTCTCCGTCCCGGTGATCGCCGAGAGACACCACCAGACGGCCTGGCACCCGCACCACATCGTGGAGCGGTACGGCTTGTTCACGCTGATCGTCCTCGGCGAGACGGTCTCGGCGAGCACCATCGCCGTGCAGTCCGCACTCGACGGGCACGAGACGCTGGGCGTGCTGCTGCCGATCGCCGCGGGCGGCCTGCTGGTCGTCTTCGCCGCCTGGTGGATCTACTTCGCGGTCCCCGCGCACGAGCGGCTGGCCACCAACCGCGAGGCGATCCCGTGGGGTTACGGGCACTACGTGATCCTCGGTTCGGCCGCGGCCATCGGCGCCGGGATGGAATTGGCGGTCGAGCAGGCGGTCGGCAAGGCCCACGTCTCGCAGCTGGCGGCCAATCTGGCGGTGACCGTACCCACCGCCCTCTATCTGGCAGCCGTTTGGCTCCTGCACGCCCGCCACTTCAAGCGCACCACGGCCCAGCAACTGCTGCTGCCGCTCTCCGCGCTGGCGGTCCTCGGCTGCGCCTGGACCGGGGAGTACGCGGTGCTGTGGGCCGGGCTGGTGATGGCGGCCTCGGTGGCGGTGGGCGTGACCTTGACCGAGCGCACGCGTTCTGGTGCGTGAGTACCAAGGGGGTCGGGGGCGGCACGGCGACTGCGCCGACGACGAGGAAGAAGGTGCGGACCATGACGGTCCCGGCACAGCGGTACGCGGACCGGCCCGGGCAGGAGCTCGCCGATCCGGCCTTCTGGCAACTGCCCCCGCAGGAGCGGCTGGCCGCCTTCGCCCGGCTGCGGGCGCTCGACGCCCCGGTGTTCGTGCCCGAGGGCCGGGGGCGCGGCCACTGGGCCCTCGTACGGCACGCGGACGTACAGGAGGCGAGCCGGCTGCCGAAGGTGTTCGCCAGCGCGCCCGGGGTGACCACCCCCGAGCCGGCCCGCTGGGTCCGGGCCCTGTTCGGTGACTCCATGGTCAATCTGGACGGGCCGGACCACGCGCAGCTGCGGAAGATCGTGCAGCGCGCCTTCACGCCCCGGCTGCTGGCGGCGGCCGAGGCGGACATCCACGCGGTGGCGGCCCGGATCGTGGACGACGTACTGGCGCAGCAACCGGACGAGTTCGTCTCGGCGGTGGCCTCCCGGCTGCCCCTGGAGGTCATCTGCAACATGATGGGCATCCCGGAGCACCACCGGCCGGAGATCGCCGACCGGGTCAACCACGCCTCGGAGAACATCGGGGTCGAGCGCGGCCTGGCGGCCCGGCTGCGGATGCCCGGGCGGGGGCTGCGGGCGCTGGCCCGGATGCAGCGGATGGTCGCGGGCATCGGGCGCGAGCGGCGCAGGCACCCGCAGGACGACCTGATCTCCGCGCTGGTCCGGGCGAACGTGGACGGCCAGGCGCTCGGCGCCCGCCAGCTGGGCGCGTTCTTCTCGCTGCTGATGGTGGCGGGGGTGGAGACCACCCGCAACGCCATCACCCACGGGCTGACGCTGCTGACCGACTTCCCGGACCAACGGGACCTGCTGCTCGGTGATTTCGAGGCGCACGCCGACGGGGCGGTGGACGAGATGATCCGCCACTCGACGCCGATCATCCAGTTCCGCCGGACGGTGGCCGCCGAACACGAGCTGGGCGGACGGCTGTTCCGGCCGGGCGAGAAGGTGGTGCTGTACTACGCCTCGGCCAACCGCGACGAGGCCGTCTTCCCCGACCCGGACGCCTTCGACATCACCCGCTCGCCCAACCCGCACCTGGGCTTCGGGGGCGGCGGCCCGCACTTCTGCCTGGGCGCGCACCTGGCCCGGGTGGAGATGAAGGCGCTGTTCCGGGAACTGCTGACCCGGCCGGTGGGGCTGCGGGCGGTGGGCCTGCCCGATCTGGCGGGCTCCAGCTTCGACAACCGGGTCCGCTCACTCCGGTTCGCCTTCGACCGGCCCTGACGGGGCCGGCGGGGGGGCCGGCCACCGGGCAGGCTGGGGGCCCGGCGGCCGGGGAGGGGGGCGCGCCGCTACTGGCGCAGGCTCTGCACCGTGATGACGCAGTGGGCGCTGCTGGTCAGTACCGCCTCATCGCCCGCGAACGCCTGGAGCAGCTCCGGGCTCACCGGGCGGCCGGGGACCGCCTCGGGCCATGCGGTGGTGGCGAAGAGGAAATACGCCTGGCCGCTCTCGTTCGCCGCCGCCACCCACTCGTCGGGTGCGGTGCAGGTGGCGTTCAGGCCGGGCAGGGTGAGCGCGATCTGATTGCCCGCGAGCAGGATCTGCACCGCGAAGGTGGAGGGGCTGCGGGTGCCGTCCATGACCACGTCGCCGATGGGCAGCCCGATCTCCTCCAGCAGCCCGCGGGCGGCCGCCTCCCCGGCCTCCCTGCCCTTAGGGCCGTCGCCGAGGGTGTAGGCGAGGAGATAGGGGATGTCGTGGCCTTCGGAGGGGTCGCCGATCCAGGCGAGCACCGAGAGGGTGCCGAGGTCGGAGCGGTCGATTTCGGCTTGGGTTGAAGTCATGCGCCGCACCTTAGTGCTCTCTCCCGCGACCCTTTCACGGCCTTTCACCCGGGCGGGCTACGGCGCCGCTACACCACCCAGAATCCCCCGCCGGAATTCGCCTGGATGTTCGTGTCCTGGTACTGGAGCCGCACGGCGCGCACCTTTTCCGGGATTTCGAACACCACCCATCCTTCGGCCCGTTCCCCGACCTCCAGGGAATCGAAGACGAGCGGTTTGCCCGTCGTCAGTTCGCCGGTGGGCACCACCGCGTGCCGCCCGCCCGCGCTGTCGTAGGCCCACATCCGCCCGAGCGCCCCGTAGGAAGCGCCGCCCACGTTGACGAACGACATCGAGGCGGCCACCCAGCGGGTCCCGGCGGCCGGCGCGAAGTTCTTGTCGACGCTGACGGCCGGGTCCACGTACGCGTTCAGCACCACCTGCAGGTGACGGCCCACCTGTCGCCCCCGGACCCGTACGGACTCACCCACATGAGCGTCCTTCGCGGCGCCGGGCGGGGCCTGCGCCCCGGGCCCGGCCGGGTCCTCCCCGGCGCCGGGCGCCCCGTCGTCGACCGGGCCGGCCGCCGCCGCGGCGGGGGCCGACGCGCCCCCCACGGGCGCGCTCTGGCAGGCGGTGGCACCGAACAGCAGGCAGGGCAGGAGGGCGGCGACGGCGAGAACGGAAGCGGAGTGGCTGCGCATACGGGATCCCTTCGGGGATCTTCGGGGATGTATTGCGGCCAGTTTCACGCCCCCGGTCGGGAAATTGCACACACCGACACGAGCCCACGGAGCGCGTCGGCTCCCAACTGCCAGCACAATGCGTTCCGGCGGAATTCCGCCACCCACGCCCACCTGGAGGAATGATGGCCCTGACCGGCCCCCGAATGGCCCTGTCCGCGTTCTCCGCACTGGCTGCCGCGGCGGTATTCGCCGCCCCCGCGAGCGCCACCTCTTACAACAATGCGATTTCCGTACAGCCGTACGCCCACATCACGCCGGAGGGCACGATCACCCTTTCCGGGACGTACCTCTGCAACGACCCGTCACCCGCGGGGGCGGTCCAGCTGATGGCCGTGGTCGTCCAGGACTCCGTCCGTCTCGGCAGCAACGCGGACGAGGAGCCCGTCTGCGACGGCTCGGTGCACGAGTGGCACAGCCACGCCAGGATCGCCTGGACCCCCGGCCTGCACGCCGGTGAGGCGGGCGTCGAGGTACGGCTCCAGCGGGTGAACCGGGCCGGCGGCATCATGCCGAAGTCCGTCGACACCCTTGCCGAGGACGTCCACGGCGTCGAGGTGCTCGACCACCGGTGACCGGGACGGCGAACCCGGGAGCCATAGCGCCGGCCGGTCCGGTAGCCGCCGCTACCGGGCGGGGCCGCCGCCGCGCCGTCGTGAGGGGGCGTCAGCGGCAGTGGGGCGCGACGCCGGTCATCGACATGAACGCCACGGTCTGGCAGCCGGGGTCCGCGTGCGGCAGGCCGGTCGTCCAGTCGACGACCGCCGGGATGCCGGCGGCCAGCAGGAGCAGGGCCAGGACGGCGGTGGCGACCCGCCCGTTCAGGCGGCGCACGTCACGTCCCCCGTGTCACACGTCGGTTCCATGGCCGCATCATCACCCCGCACCCCGCACCGCACAACCCGGTGCGACCGTCCGGTCACACCGCGCCACGCGGGACGCCCGTCGCCTCGAACTCGCACCACACGGCCTTGCCCTCGCCCCGGGACTCCACCCCCCAGTGCGAGGCCAGCGCGTCCACCAGGAGCAGCCCGCGCCCGGTGGTGGCCGACTCCCCCGGGGTACGCCGGCGCGGCCACACGCTGGAGCGGTCCTTGACCCACAGCCGGATCCGCCGGACCGGCTCGGGCAGCACCTCCATCGTCAGCACCGCCCCGCCGTCGGTGTGCAGCAGGGCGTTGACCAGCAGCTCCCCCGCCGCCAGCTCCACGTCGTCGGCGAGCTCCGGCATGCCCCAGTCGCGCAGCGCCTGCCGCAGGGCGTAGCGGGCCTCCGACAGGCCTTCCGGGTCGGCCTGGTGGATGTACTGGTGGATCCGCGGCGCGCGGTGCGTGCCCGGGTCGGGGGCCCGCCGCAGCACCAGCAGGGCCACGTCGTCCCCGGAGCCCCAGCGTTCCCAGAGCCGGTCCGAGAGGTGGTCGGCGAGGGCCCCGGCGCCCTCGGGGCCGCTGCGCACCGCGTGGGCCAGCGCCTCCATGCCCTGAGTGATGGCGGTCCCGGGCTCCTCCACGAGCCCGTCGGTGCACAGCACGAGCGTTTCACCGGGCACCAGGTCGAGGCGGGTCTCGGGGAACTCCTCCTGCTCGAACACCGAGGCCAGCCCGAGCGGCAGGCCGCCGCGGACGTTCGGCCAGCCGGTACGCCCGTCCGTGTGCCTGATCAGCGGTCCGAGGTGGCCCGCGCGGACCGCCCGTACGCCTCCCGTCTCCAGGTCCACCTGCGCGTACATGCAGGTCGCGAAGCGTTCCGTGTCGAGTTCGGCGAGGAAGCGGGAGGCCCGCGCCAGGACCGTGGACGGCGGGTGCCCCTCGCCCGCGTAGGCCCGCAGCGCGATCCGCAGCTGGCCCATGATCGCCGCCGCGTGGGTGTCGTGGCCCTGTACGTCGCCCACGACGATGCCGACCCGGTCCCGGGGCAGCGCGATCACGTCGTACCAGTCCCCGCCGACCTCGCGCCCGCTCCAGGCCGAGTGGTAGCGCACCGCGATCTCCCCGCCGCTGATCTCCGGGATCCGGCGCGGCAGCATGGCGGCCTGGAGGCCGGTGGCGAACTCCCGCTCCTGGTCGAAGAGCAGGGCCCGCTGGAGCGACTGGGCCACGATGCCGGCCAGGCCCAGGCACAGGTTGCGCTCCTCGGGGCTGAACTCGCTGCGCCGCCGGTAGAACAGCACCAGCCCGCCGATCGCCTTGGCCTGCGCGATCAGCGGCAGATAGGCGGCCGCGTTGTACGGGATCCTGGCGAGGTAGTCCGCGAGCAGCGGGAACTCGTCCGCGATCTCGGTGAGGGAGGTGGCGAAGCGTGCCTGCCGGGTGACCACCGCGTGCGAAAGCGGCAACGATCCGTCCAGCCGGGTGAACTGCCGCTCGCTGAGGATCTCCAGGCTCTCCCCGCTCAGCGCGATGATCTTGATCGCGTCGTTCTCGACCAGCCCCAGCGCCAGCCCGTCCGCGCCGAGCCGCTCCAGCGCGCCGGCCCCGGTCAGGCTCGCCGTCACGTCGTCGACCGTCACCGCCCGCGACAGGGCCTCGGTGGTGCGCTGCACGATGGTCGCCTGGTGGGCGCGCGCCGTCTCCAGCTTCCGCAGCGCGCTCAGGTGGGCGAGTTCGGCCGTCGCGTCCCGGACGATCCCGATGATCCGCAGCGGCCTCCCGCCGGGATCGCGCAGCACCCGGCCCTGCGTGTGCGTCCACTGGTCGCGTCCGTCGCGCCGGCGCACGGTGAAGTACGCGCCGTACGTCTCCTCCCCGCCGTCCAGGACGCCCTGCACGGTGTCGGCGAGGCGCGCGCTGTCATCGGCCGGGATCCGCAGTCCCAGGCCCTCCGGGGTGTCGTCGAACTCCTCCCGCTCCAGGTCGAAGACGGTCAGGCCGGGATCGTCCAGCACCAGCACCCCGGTGCCGAGGTTCCAGTCGAAGCTGCCCATGCCGTTCATGGCCAGCCGCTCCCCGGGCCCGGTCAGGGGCTCCCGTGCTTCCGGGCCGTCCCGCCCGGGTCCGTCGGATCGCTCCGCCGCTGCCAAGAGACACACACCACCTAACGGCCTGGCCAGCACGGCTGGGAAATGAGCCGCTCCCACTCCTCGTCAGGATGCCCCGGAAGGGTCCGCCCGGCCTCCCGCCAGCGCGAGAGGAGGGAGAGGTAGATCGTGTACTGCTCGCCGGGAGCAGGACCGGCGGCGGGCCTGGCCGGTGGCTGTTCCGCGCGGCTCGCCGGAATGCGTACCCAGCCACGGCCGCCGCCCTGTGCTCGCTCCGCGCCCATCACGACCCTTTCTCAGCGCACCGAAGCCGCTCACCGCAGATACGTCTTGGGATACCCCGCGGCCGCCCGGTCGACCCGGAATCCGCCGGGCGGACCCGGCAGCGCGCCCCGGCCGCCGAGGCGCCCCAGGACTCCCTTGACCAGTCTCCCCGCCGTGAAGCCGGCGCCGTGCACGAATCGCATGGAAGGGCCGAACGAGGGAGCCGTCAGCAGCCCGGCGAAGAACAGGCCGGGCCACGACGACTCGAACCGGGGGCCCAGCTCCGGTGTGCCGCCGTCGCCCACGACCGCCAGCGCCCCCCGCAGCCCCGCGTCGAGCAGCTCCAGCCGGCGCAGCTCCGGGGTGAAACCGGTCGCCGCGATGACGTGCGCGACGTCCAGTACGACCGACTCCCCGGCCGCCGTGGTCAGCCCGAGCCGGGTCCGCTCGCCGACCGCGACCGCCCGGTGCAGGTGGTGCCCGAGCAGTACGGGTACCCGCTGCTCGAAGCGGTCCCTCAGCCACCACGCCCCGGCCGGCCCCAGTGCGGTGGCGGCGATCCGCTCCCGGGTCGCCGCGGGCAGCCTGCGTACCGCCCAGGGCAGCTCCGACCACGCCCAGCTGCGCCAGCCGGTGCCGAGCCCGCTGTGCGGGTCGCGCAGCGCGCGGGGCAGTGACCGCTCCAGGGGCTGCGGGACGGTGTTCCAGTTCAGCCGCGGCCGCCGGGCCACCAGACACGGCCGGGCCCCCGCCTCGGCCAGCAGCGCGGCGGTCTCCAGGGCGGCCTGCCCGGCGCCGAGGACGGCGACCTCGCGGCCCGCGAACCGCGCGAGGTCGCGGTGGCCGCTGCTGTGCGAGTAGTGGGTGGGCGGGAGGTCGCGCAGCGCCGCGGGGAAGTTCACGAACGGCATGACCCCGACGGCCAGCGCGACCGTGCGGGTGAGCCGCGGCGGGCCCTGCGCCGTCCTGACCACGAACCCGTCACCGCGCGGGGCCACCTCGGTGACGGTGACCTCCTCCACCTCGGGACCGCCCGCGTGCCGGGCGAACCAGAGCCCGTACGCGCTGAACGTGCCGATCGGCAGCGGGCTGCCGTGCTCGGCGGTCAGCCCCCGGGTGGCGCAGTAGTCGGCCAGCGTGTACCGGCCCCCGGGCGCGGACAGGCTGGACGACCAGGGCTCCGACTTGAGGTACATGCCCGCGGGCATGTGGTCCCGCCACGACGCCATGGGCCGTCCCAGGACCCGTACCCGCAGCCCGGCGGCCGCCGCGTGCGCGGCGATCGACAGCCCGTACGGTCCCGCACCGACCACCACGAGATCGTCCATCCGCGTCATCGCTGTCCTTCCAGTCCCATGGATACCCGGCCCCGACCCCGCGCCTGCGGCCCCCCGCCCCGGTCCGGGGCCACCCGCACGGCCCGCGCGGCGGGGCGGGGGGCAGGCGGTCTCACCGGGTCACCGGGTCACCGGGTCACCAGCTCGTCCGGCTCCGCCGAAGCCTCCGGCGGCCGGGCGGCCGGGCCGCCCGAAGCGGCCGGCGGCTGCTGCCGGCCCCGCTGGCGGGGCGCCCGGACCACCGCTCGGGCGGTGCGCCGCCCCCGCGCGGGAACCCCGCGCAGCAGCCCCGCCCCCTTGTCCGCACCCCGCCCGAGGAACGCGGCCAGCATCGCCAGGAACGGCATCAGGTCGTCGGCGGCGAACCAGGCCGCCTCCACCCGGCCGCGCCGCGGTCCGGCCGGGGCGGCCGCGGCCGCTTCCCGCGCGCCGCCCGGGGCGAACGGCAGGCGCCGCCCCCGTACGGCCGCCAGCAGCGCGTAGTTCTCCGCGACGAACACCCGGCCGGGGCCGCCCGACGGCTCCGGCACCCGTTGCCCCGTCAGGTCCAGGTACATCGCCTGGACCACGTCCAGCCCGCTCGCGTCGGTGAACAGCCGGAACTGCGCCCCGGGGCGCGGGTTGAAGTCCACCAGCCGGAAGCAGCCCCGCTCGTCGCGGCGGAAGTCGAGGTCCAGGATCCCGTGGTAGCCCAGCCGTTCGGCGAGCCTCAGCCCCGCCTCCTCCACCGCCGGATCCGGCAGCCACCGCCCCACCGCCGTCAGCCCCGTCCGCACCGGCCAGGACAGCTCCTTGCGGCCCGATCCGACCAGCAGCGGGCGCCCGCCCCGGGCGAACGCCCCGTGGAAGAACCAGTCGGTGTCCGTACCGGCGGGCAGGAACCGCTGGAGCAGCAGCCGGCTGCCCGCCTCCGCCGAACGCTCGTACAGCCGCCGCGCCTCGGCGGCGCCGTGCAGCAGCGTGGTGCTGCGCAGTCCGGCCCCCGCCGGCAGCAGCCACGGCCGGCTCCACTTCGCCACCACCGGCAGACCGAGCCGCCACACGGCCTCGGCCGCCTCGGATCCGCTCGCCGGGATCACCGTCTCCGGGTGCGGGATCTCCCAGCGCGCGCACAGCCGGGCCAGTTCCGCCTTGTCGGCGACCTTGGCGGGAAGGCCGTCGGGCTGATGGGGGATCCGGTAACGCCCTTTCAGCATTGGCGCCATCCGGGCCACCGCGATGGCGCTCAGGTCGTCCATCGCGACCAGCACCGCCGGCCGCCCGATCCGTTCGGACACCCCGACGAGGCACTCCAGCAACGCCTCCGGCGCCTGCGGATCGAGCCCGCCCTCGGGCCCCGGATGCGCGGCGCGCAGGTACCGCGAACGCCCCATGGGACCTCCCCCGGCCTCGACGACGGCATGGACCTCCACGCCCCTGCGGCCAAGGGATCTGACGGCGCCGAGGGTTCCGTGGTGGAACGGATTGCGATCGAGTCTGAGCAGTACAGCGGGCACATGGTTGGCGAACGCGTGCATGGCAGCGGTGTCTTTCACCTAGTCGGACCAAACGGGAAGGGTACGCACCTGCGAATGGCCTACTGATGGGTCATCGGACAGGCCATTCGTCGGATGTGATGTCTAACGTCGTTGGTGACCGCACCGGTTCAGGAAGCTCGGGAGACGCCATGCGCAGACCACACCGCCGACTGGCGAGCACCTGCATCGGTACGGTCACGGCCGGACTCCTCGCGTCCGGCGCGGCGCTGGCGGCGCCCGAACCGCAACCGCCGGCCGGTTCCGGTTCCGACGTCGCCATGGGCGCCTACCTCGACTACGGGCCGCCCGGTGTCGCCCGGATCCCGTACCTGTCGCGCTGGCTGGGCGGCAAGGAGATCCGGGTCGGACACACCTATCTGCCCGGCGACCGGTGGGCCGGGATCGAGGGCTCCGTCGAGTTCCTGGAGGACTGGGCCGAGTGGCGGCAGGCCGACGACGACCGGATGTTCGTCCTCAACGTGCCCATGCAGGCGCGCAACGAGGACCGGGTGCCCGACTGGCAGGTGGCCCGGCTGATCAGGGCGGGCGCGCGGGGCGACTACGACGGCCACTTCCGCAAGCTCGCCGAGCGGCTGGTGGAACTGGGCGTGCCGGACACCGTCGTCGTGCTCGGGTGGGAGATGAACGGCTCCACGTACACCCACCGCTGCGGTCCCGATCCGGAGAACTGGAAGGCGTACTGGAAGCGCGTCGTCAACGCCATGCGTTCCGTGCCCGGACAGAAGTTCAAGTTCGATTTCGCCCCGAACCGGGGTTCGGACGCGATCGGCTGGACCCGCTGCTACCCCGGTGACGACGTGGTCGACGTCATCGGGATGGATTCGTACGACCAGGCCCCCGGCCGGACCTTCGACGACCAGGTCACCCAGCCGTACGGGCTCCAACAGCACGTCGACTTCGCGAAAGCACACGGCAAGCCGATCTCGTACCCGGAGTGGGGACTGTTCCGGCGCGGGGACAATCCCGAGTACGTACGGCGCATGCTCAAGTGGATCGAGCAGCACAAGCCGCTGTACCACACCATCACGGACTACTGCCCGCACGGCGTGTGGCAGTGCAAGGCGAACCCGCAGTCGGCCAAGGCCTTCCGCGCCGCTCTGACCCCGCGCACGCCGGTCCCGGTCACCCCGACGCCGGTGGTCCCGACCCCGCCGGTCGTACCCACACCGCCGGTCGTACCCACACCGCCGGTCGTACCCACACCGCCCGTCGTACCCACACCGCCCGTCGTTCCCACACCGCCGGCCGTGCCCACACCGCCGGTCGTCCCGTCGCCGCCGGCCGTGCCCAGCCCCTCCGTGCCGGGGCCCGTCGCGTCCACACCCCAGGCGCCGACCCCCACGCCCACGCCCACTCCGCTCGTGCCCACACCCGAGGTGCCGGCATCCGAGACGCCGGTCCCGCTCCCGCTCCCGAGCACACCGGATCCCACTCCCGTGAGCCCCTCGGTCCCGCCGGCCGTCCCGGCCGTCCCGGTCCCCGACGCGTCGGGGACCCCCACACCCGCGCCGACACCCACCCCCACGCCGACTCCCGCGCCCAAGCCCTCGGAGGCCGTGCCGAGCCCGTCGGCGCCCGCCGTGCCCGTCGTGCCCGTGGCGCCCGAGCCGAATCCGCCCACCACCAACACCACCCAGTGGTGCGTGCCGATCAACTTCGGCGAGTGGCTCTCCAAGCTCGTCGGCAACCAGGCCGTCTGCATCAAGATCAACTGGAGCAAGGGCTCGCTCTGGCCGTTCTAGCCGCCGGCCCCGGCGCTGGTCACCGCCGGGGCGCCGACGGCCCGGTCGCGGGCGCGTGCCTCCCGTCATCGCACCCGCAGTTCGTTCAGCCGCGCCCGCCAGTCCCTGGCGGCCGGCAGCGCCTCGCGCAGCGCGTCCACCGCCCGCTCGCGCCCCGTCACCTGCGACTCGTGCAGTCGCAGCAGGGGCGCGAGCGCGTTCGTGGACAGCAGGAGCCGCTGGTTGACGACCGCCTCGGGCCGCCAGTGGTTCTTGTACGGCTCGTTGCCGCGCAGGAAACTCACCACCGGACGGCCCTCGGCGAGGGCGCGGCCGGCCTCGTAGCGCAGCAGCAGGGTGGCGATGTCCACCTTCCTCTCGCGCAGGTCCGGGTCGGCCCCGTACAGGTAGCCGCCGCTCAGCGCCGCCGACAGCAGCGTGACGTTGGCGGCCACCACCTTCCCGTCCAGGCGGAACTCGGTCAGCCGGCCCTCGCCCGCCCGGACCATCCGCCGGGTCGCCCGGGTGAGGTGCTCCGCGAAGCGCGGCTTGAGGTGCTCCGGGGTGACCCCGCGTCCGCGCCACTGCTTCTCGTGCAGCCGCAGCAGCGTCCGTACGGCCCCCGGCACCTCGTGTTCGGTGACGTCGTGCTCCTCGATCCCGGCGGCGTCGGTCTTGCGGAGCTTGGCCCGGACCCGCTGCGCGCCGGACGCGGGCATGCGCTTGACCAGCTGGTCGAACGGCAGCGTCGGCAATTCCATGCAGGTGGAGTCGGCGAGCCTGGCCCGGGCCCCGGGCCAGGCCTCGAAGAGGGCCTCGGCCGCGGCGCCGGGCCTGACCTCGCGCAGGTCCACCACGGCGCCGCGGGCGGCCCGGTGCAGGCCGTGGGCCAGCGCCGGGACGACATGGTCGGCGTGGTCCGGGGCCACGAGCACGTCGAAGTAGTCGGTGATCCCGCCGCCGAGCGGCACCAGCAGCGGCAGCGGCCGGTGTACGAGGGTCAGCGCGGCCGCGCCGACCAGTTCCTCCCCGCGCCGTACGAGGAGCAGCCGCAGCCTTCCGTCGCGGCCGTACGAGAGCCACCAGGAGTGCAGCCAGGCGTGGCTCTGGAAGGGGGTGGCGGTGGGGCAGCCGCGCAGGAGCCGGTTCCACTGCTCCTCCAGCGCGGCGAACTGCCGGGGATCGCGGCACAGCGTCACCGACAGGGCCCCGGTGGAGCCCGAGGTCATCGCACGGACTCCTTCTCCTTGACCGGGGCGGGCTCGCCCTGCGCGGGCAGCGAGGCGTACTCCTCCACGACGGGCTCGCCGGCGGGCGTCCCGCGGCGCCGCCGCGTGGGCCGGGCCAGCAGCCACAGGCCGCCGAGCAGACCGCCGGCGCACAGCCCGACGGCGCCGCTGACGGGCGCGGACGGGGAGGCGGGGTCGGCCGGGGCGACGGCCTGGTTGAACAGGATGAGCTGCACGCCGGTGTTCTTGGCGGCCTGGTTGCTGCTCAGGGACAGCGCGTCGGCGACGGCGTTGGCGATGTCGGCGGCCTCGGCCGGGCTCTTGGAGGTGCCGGTGATGGCGATCATCGGGGAGTCCGGCGAGGTCTCCGCGCGCACCCGGGTCCGCAGCTGCCCGGCGTCGATGCCCGCGCGGGGCTGGGCGTAGGCGAGGGTGGAGCTGCTGGTGGCGATGCGGGCGTAGGCCTGGGCGAAGCCGAGTGCGGTGGCGGGCTCGGTGGTCTCGTTGGGTACGGCGACGACGTAACTGGTGGCGGCGTACTCGGGCGCCTTCAGCACCCCGTACGCCCCGCCCGCGGCCAGCCCCAGCAGCGCGCAGGCGGGCAACGGCCACCACGCGGGCGGCCGCGGGACCCGGATCCGGCGGCGGTGGTCGGACTTCTTCTGTTCGGCGGTGTCGGCCATGTGCGTGCTCGCTTCCTGAGTGGAGGGGACTTCCTTCGGCCCCCGACCGGGGACCCGTGCGGGAGAACTGCTCATCGGCGGTGATCGCCACTACCGCTGCCGCCGCCCTGTCCGGGGGCGGAGCCCGGGGCGGCGGCCCGGCTGTCGGCCCCGGCGGGGTGGGGCAGCTCCGGCCCCGCCGGCGATCGAGGAGCCCGGTCCGGGGCGGCGCCCCGGCTGTCGGCCCCGGCCGGGTGGGGCAGCTCCGGCCCCGCCGGCGCCTGGGGCGCGGGGCCCGGGGCGGCGCCCCGCGGATCCGGCCCCGCCGGGGCCGGGGCCAGGGTCGCGGCGTAGACCGCCAGGAGCTGTTCCGCGCTCCGCGCGATGTCGTACCGCCGCACCACCGGAGGTACCGGCAGCCGCCGCGCCCCCGCCTCCATGTGCCCTCGCAGCGCCGCGACCAGCTCCTCCGTGCCCGTACCGATCCGCCGCGCCCCCGGCGCCTGCGCGGCCGGAAGGTCGTCGACCGCCGGGCAGGTGACGTGCAGCACCGGCAGCCCCGCCGCCAGCGCCTCGACCACCGCCAGCCCGAACGCCTCCTCCCGCGACGGCGACACGAACACGTCCATCGCCGCCAGCAGCGCCGCCACCCCCGGGGTCCGGCCGTCCGCGCCGTCCCCCAGCGGGTCCCGCTCTCCCACCAGGTGGATCCGGCCCTGCACCCCCAGTTCCCCGGCCAGCCGCCGCAGCGCGGACCGCTCCGGACCGTCCCCGGCCAGCACCAGGTGCGCCCCCGGCAGCGCGGCCACGGCCCGCACCAGCACGTCGAACCGCTTCCCGGGCACCAGCCGGCCGACCCCGCCCACCACGAACGCCCGCTCCGGCAGCCCGGTCCGGGCCCGCGTGGCGCGCCGTACGCCCTCGTCGAAGCGGAACCGGACGGCCTCGATCCCGTTCGGTACGACGTGCACCCGTTCGGCCGGCACCCCCCAGGCCTCCAGCCGGCCCGCCACCGTCTCCGAGACGGCCACCGTCGCCCCGCCGAGCCGCTCACCGGCCAGGTACAGCGCCCGCACCCCGCGCGACAGCGGCCGGCCCTCGATCTCGGCCCCGCCCAGGGAGTGTTCCGTGGCCACGATCGCCCCGACCCCCGCGAGCCGGGCCGCGAGCCGCCCGTACAGGCAGGCCCGGTACAGGTGCGTGTGCACCAGGTCGTACCGGCCGCGCCGGATGAACCGCACCAGCCTCGGCAGCGCGGCCAGGTCCCGGTTGCCCTTCATGGCGAGGTGCACGACCCGGACCCCGTCGGCCCGCAGCCCCTCGGCCACCGGTCCCGGGTTGGTCAGCGTCAGCACGTCGCACCGCATCGGCATGTGCCGCAGCAGCAGCCGCAGCTGTTGTTCGGCGCCGCCCACGCCCAGCCCCGTGATGATGTGCAGCGCCTTCACCACCGCACCCCGCGCACCAGCTGCCGGGCCTGGTGGCGCAGCTGCTTGACGCGCAGCCGGGCCCCGCCGTCGGCCTGGCTGACGTGCGTGCGCGGCATGGCGTGCCGCCCCGCGAGCGGGCCGGGGTCGATGGCGCACGCGTACCCGTACCCGGCGGCCGCCGTCGCCTCCACCACCCGGACGTCGAGGTGGCCGTACGGGTAGCAGAACCCCTCGGGCAGGGTCCCGGTCAGCTCGCGGATCAGCTCCCGGCTGCCGCGCAGCTCCTGCTGGAGGACGTCTTCGGGCATGGCGGTGAGGTCCCGGTGCAGCAGCCCGTGCGAGCCGATCTCCTGTCCCGCCGCCGCGACTTCGCGGATGCCTTCGGCGGTGAGCAGCGGCTTGCGCGGTCCGAGCGGGTCCCACACGTTGTCGACGCCGAGCCGCCCGGGCAGCACGAACAGGGTGGAGGTGCAGTCGTAGCGGCGCAGCAGGGGCAGCGCCCGGGTCAGGAAGTCGGTGTAGCCGTCGTCGAAGGTGAGCCCGACGAGCCCGGCGTCCCGCCCGGCGGCGCGGGCCCGGAGCAGTTCGCCGACGGACACCCCGCGCAGTCCCCGGGAGCGCAGCCACAGCAGCTGCGCCTCCAGCGCAACCGGGGTGACGGTGATCCCGTACGGGTCCTCGGCGGGATCGGTGAACTCGGTGACCGAGTGGTACATCAGGACCCACGGCGATGCGGTCCGGCGGGTGGGTACCACCGAGGCGACGGGCGCCGTGTCGGTGTCAGCGGTCATGACGGAACCTCTGGGTGAGCTGGGAGGTGAGCTGGCTGATCTGTTCGGGCAGGGCGGTGATCTCCAGGGCCCGCATGGCCATCCCGGTGGCCCCGAACATGGCGGGGACGAGCAGGCAGCCGAGCGCGGCGCTGAGCAGCGGGTCGGGGATCATCGGTCCGGCGATCCACCCGGTGGCGCAGGCCGCGAAGGCGGCGACGGCGAGCCGGCCGATGCTGACGGCGACCCGGCGGACCTGGATGGGGACGATCCGGGAGCCGAGTCCGGTGAGCAGGAGCGCGGCGGTCGTGGAGATCCCGGCGGCGTTGGCGGCGGCGATGCCGTAGGTGCCCCACCAGCCGACGGCGAAGGCGCCGGCCACGATGTTGACGAGGAGCCCCGCGCCCATGGCGAGCGCGGGGAACCAGGTGGGCCGGTCGGTCGAGAAGAAGGGCCGGCTCAGCGCCCCGACGAGGCAGTGGCCCAGCAGCCCCAGGCCGTAGACGCGCATGACGGAGGCGGTGGCCAGGGTGTCGTGGTGGGTGAACGCCCCGCGCTCGAAGAGGACCTGGATGATCTGGGGCGCGTACCCGATGACGAGGGCGGTGCCCATCAGGACGGCGAGCGAGGCGAGCGCCAGGTCCTGTTCCACGCGCCGGCGGGCCTTCTCGCGTTCACCGCCGGCCATGGCCTGGGCGACGACGGGGAAGGTGACGGTGCAGATCATCAAGGAGAGCACCATCGGCATCTGCGCGACCTTCTGCGCGTAGTTGAGGTGCGAGATCGCGCCGGGCGGCAGGGATGCGGCGAGGAACCGCTCGACGAGGACCTGCGACTGGCGGAACACGGCGAAGAAGATGACCGGCGCGATCAGCCCGAAGGCGATCAGCGTCGGCCGGTCCCGGTCGCGCTGGCTGCGCGGGGCCGCTTTGACGCGGTTCGGGCCGAAGCCCACGTTGCGGATGAACGCCGGGAGTTGCACGAGGACCATCAGCGCCCCGCCGACGGCGACTCCGGCGGCCGCTGCCCGCACCCCCCAGACGGCGTGCAGCACCACCATCGTGCCGATGATGCCGATGTTGTACGAGACGTAGATCGCGGCGGGTGGCAGGAACGAGCGGTGTGCGCGCAGCGCGGCGCTGAAGTACCCGGCGACGCCGAAGGTGAGCACCGTCAGCGCGGTCATCCGGGTGCACTGGACGGCGAGTCCGGGGTCGGGGAGGCCGGGCGCGAGCACGCCCACGACGAGCGGCGCGGCGAGGACGAGTACGGAGGCGACGGCGGCCAGGAGCACGGCGAGGCGGGGCAGGGTGGCTCCGACGAGCAGCCGTACGGGGTCCTGGCTCCGGGCCTCCTTGCGGGTGAGCCCGGCCCGGCTGGCGGCCCGGCGGGCCAGTGCGTGGCTGAAGGCGGGCACCATCAGCAGCGCCATGGCGTCCTCGATGAGCAGCGTGGAGGCCATCTCGGGGACGGTCCAGGCGATGAGGAAGGCGTCACTGTCGTGTCCGGCGCCGAAGAGGTGGGCGATGGTCTGGTCCCGCACGAGGCCGAACACCGCTCCGGCGGCGGTGAGTCCGGCGGTGACGGCGGCGGCCTTCGCCAGGAACCGCCCGAGCGGGGCCGGTCCGCCCCCGCCGCGCCGCCCGTCCGGCCCGGTTCGGTCCGCGTCCGGCGCCGGGGCGTCCGCCGCCGGCTCGGGCACCGCCGGCTCGGGCCGGCCGGACCGGGGCAGGCCGACGCGCTCCCCGGGCGGCCCGGCGGGGGCCGGGGGCGCCGGCTCCGGCGGAC
>NZ_JBSGYT010000022.1:0-5265 GCF_053610645.1 Streptomyces sp. NPDC054883
TCGCAGCCGCGACGGGGGCGGTCCCGCTTCGTGCGCGTGCTGCGACCTTCGCCACACCGCCGCCCGTCCGGCGGGCGCCCCCGCCATCCCTTTCGTCCGAGTTCACGGTACGGGCGGTAGCCGCGGTGTCACACCCCGTCGCCCCCGCGCCGGGCCGTCCGCGCATCGGGTGCGGAGCCCGGCCGGGCCCGTGGAACCCTGGTAGGCGTTCCTCCGTCTGTGTCAGAGAACAGCGGGGGTCGCAGACAGGCCGGACGGGCCGCGGGAGCGGGCCGGGGACCGAGGAGAGCATGAGCGAGGACACGAGGGGCCGCGGCCGCCGCGCCGCGGGCAGCCGGCGCCGAAGGAAAGCGCCGAAGCGCCGCAAGGGCCTCACCGTCGTCGCGTGGACGGCCGCCGGCGTGGTGCTGCTGGGCGGCGCGGGCGTGGGTTACTTCTACTTCAAGTTCAACGGGAACCTGAAGACGGTCGACATCGACGCGGCGCTCGGCAAGGACCGCCCCCAGAACGTGGACAACGGCTCGATGGACATCCTCGTCCTCGGCTCGGACTCCCGCGGCGGGGCGAACGCCGAGTACGGCCGGGACGACGGCGGGTCCGCCCGCTCCGACACGGCGATGATCGTCCACCTCTACGAGGGCCACCACAAGGCCAGCGTCATATCGATCCCGCGCGACACCATGGTCAACCGTCCCGCCTGCCAGACGGCGAACGGGAAGACCGACCGGGGCAGCTCGCGCTCCCAGTTCAACGAGTCGTTCACCATCGGCGGGGCCGCCTGCGCGGTCAAGACCGTCGAGAAGATGTCGGGGATCCGCATGGACCACTACATCGAGGTCGACTTCACGGGCTTCAAGAAGATCATCGACAACCTCGGCGGCGTCGAGGTGACCACCACCAAGCCGATCAAGGACGGTTCCAGCCACCTCGACCTGCCGGCGGGCCCCAACAAGCTCAACGGCGAACAGGCCCTCGGCCTCGTCCGTACCCGCAAGAGCGTCGGCGACGGCAGCGACCTCGGCCGAATACAGCTGCAGCAGGCCTTCATGAAGGCGCTGATCAAGCAGGTCAAGGGGATCGGCGTCTTCGACAACCCCAAGCGGCTGCTCGACCTCGCCGACACCGGCACCAAGGCGCTCACCACCGACAAGCAGCTCGGCGACGTGAAGTCGCTCCTGGGCTTCGCCGAGAGCCTGCGCGGCATCGACACCCAGGGCCTCCAGATGATCACCATGCCGGTGACCGTGGACCCCCTCGACCACGACCGGGTCGCCCCGCTCGCCAAGGAGTCCAAGACGGTCTGGGACGCCCTGCTCGCGGACCAGCCGATCCCCGCCGACGCGACGGCCGACTCCATGGGCGACAAGGGCACCGCCGGCGGCATCGTCCAGCCGCAGTAGGAGCGGAAGGGCCCGGTCGCAGCATTCCCCCGGCCGGGTGGAATAGACGCCCGCCCCCTCCCGTTGTGGAGGGTGTCCTCAGAATTTTGACAGGCGGCCCGGTCCTGGCAGACTGGTCTGTCGGCCCCGGTTCACGCAGCGCGCAATTCGGCCCCTGCGACCCGGAGCCCTCCCGAATCTAGGAGACACCTTGAAGCGCGATGTTCACCCCGAGTACGTCGAGACCCAGGTCAGCTGCACCTGTGGCGCGTCGTTCACCACCCGTAGCACCCTGACCGACGGCACCATCCGTGCCGAGGTCTGCTCCGAGTGCCACCCGTTCTACACGGGCAAGCAGAAGATCCTCGACACCGGTGGCCGTGTGGCCCGCTTCGAGGCCCGCTTCGGCAAGGCTGCCGGCTCGAAGTAGCGAGCCTCCGGCGCCGGACCCCGGCTGCACCGCGTCACGCGCGGGCAGCCGGGCCCGGCGCCTTTCTCGTCCCGCAGCCCTTTCTTCACTTTCACCACAGGAGCCCCCGATGTTCGAGGCGGTCGAGGAACTGGTCGGCGAGCACGCCGACCTTGAGAAGAAGCTCGCCGACCCTTCGGTCCACTCGGATCAGGCCAACGCGCGCAAGCTCAGCAAGCGCTACGCGGAGCTGACCCCGATCGTGGCGACCTTCCGCGCCTGGAAGCAGTCCGCCGAGGACATCGAGACGGCCAAGGAGTTCGCGGCCGTCGACCCCGACTTCGCCGCCGAGGTCAAGGAACTGAGCGCCCAGCGCGAAGAGCTCACCGAGAAGCTCCGCCTGCTGCTCGTTCCGCGCGACCCCAGCGACGACAAGGACGTGCTCCTGGAGGTCAAGGCGGGCGCGGGCGGCGACGAGTCCGCCCTGTTCGCCGGCGACCTGCTGCGCATGTACCTGCGCTACGCCGAGCGCGTGGGCTGGAAGACCGAGATCATCGACGCCACCGAGTCCGAACTCGGCGGCTACAAGGACGTCCAGGTCTCCGTCCGCACCAAGGGCGGCAACGGCGCCACCGAGCCCGGCCAGGGCGTCTGGGCCCGCCTCAAGTACGAGGGCGGCGTGCACCGCGTCCAGCGGGTTCCGGCCACCGAGTCCCAGGGCCGCATCCACACCTCCGCCGCGGGCGTGCTCGTCACCCCGGAGGCCGAGGAGGTCGAGGTCGAGATCAACATGAACGACCTCCGCATCGACGTGTACCGCTCGTCGGGCCCCGGCGGCCAGTCCGTCAACACCACCGACTCGGCCGTGCGCATCACGCACATCCCGACCGGTGTGGTCGCCTCCTGCCAGAACGAGAAGAGCCAGCTCCAGAACAAGGAGCAGGCGATGCGCATCCTGCGGTCCAGGCTGCTGGCCGCGGCCCAGGAGGCGGCCGAGCAGGAGGCCTCCGACGTGCGCCGCAGCCAGGTGCGCTCCGTGGACCGTTCCGAGAAGATCCGCACGTACAACTACCCGGAAAACCGGATCTCGGACCACCGGACCGGCTTCAAGGCGTACAACTTGGACCAGGTGCTCGACGGAGACCTCGACGCGGTCATCCAGGCCTGCGTCGACACGGACTCCGCCGCCAAGCTCGCGGCCGCGCACTGAACCGGGGCCGCCCGACCGCGGCGCCTGCCTGACCCCCGCTCCACCCCCGTACGACAGCAGCCCGGAGGACCAGCGTGAACTTGCTGCTTGCCGAGGTGGCCCAGGCCACCCAGCGGCTGGCCGCCGCCGGCGTGCCCTCACCGCGCTTCGACGCGGAGGAGCTCGCGGCCTTCGTGCACGGCGTCAAGCGGGGGGAACTGCACAACGTCAAGGACACGGACTTCGACGCCCGCTACTGGGAGGCCGTCGCCCGCCGCGAGGCGCGCGAGCCGCTCCAGCACATCACCGGGCGCGCCTTCTTCCGGTACCTGGAGCTCCAGGTCGGGCCCGGGGTCTTCGTGCCCCGGCCCGAGACCGAGTCGGTCGTGGACTGGGCCATACACGCCGTCCGGGCCATGGACGTGGTCGAGCCGCTGATCGTGGACCTCTGCGCCGGCTCCGGCGCCATCGCGCTGGCCATGGCGCAGGAAGTGCCGCGCTCGCGCGTCCACGCGGTCGAGCTGTCCGAGGAAGCCCTGCGGTGGACCCGTAAGAACGCCGAGGGCTCCCGGGTCACCGTCCACCAGGGCGACGCGCTCAGCGCGCTGCCGGAGCTGGACGGCCAGGTCGACCTCGTCATCTCCAACCCGCCGTACATCCCGCTCACCGAGTGGGAGTACGTCGCCCCCGAGGCCCGCGACCACGACCCGGAGATGGCGTTGTTCTCCGGCGAGGACGGCCTGGACACCATCCGGGGCATCGAGCGCACCGCGCACCGGCTGCTGCGGCCCGGCGGCATCGTCGTCATCGAGCACGCCGACACGCAGGGCGGCCAGGTCCCGTGGATCTTCGCCGAGGAGCGGGGCTGGGCCGACGCCGCCGACCACCCCGACCTCAACAACCGCCCGCGCTTCGCGACCGCCCGCAAGGCCATGCCGTGATCCGCGCGACCCCACTCCTGGACGACGTCACCACCCCGCTGCTTGAGGAGGCCCGCTGATGGCCCGGCGATACGACTGCAACGATGCCACGGACCGCAAGACGGGCCTGCGTGAAGCCGCATCCGCAGTGCGCCGCGGCGAGCTCGTCGTGCTGCCCACCGACACGCTGTACGGGATCGGCGCGGACGCCTTCAGCGCGGAGGCGGTCGGTGACCTGCTCGCCGCCAAGGGGCGCGGCCGCAACATGCCCACCCCCGTCCTCATCGGCTCCCCGAACACCCTGCACGGCCTGGTCACGGACTTCTCCGAGCAGGCGTGGGAACTGGTCGACGCGTTCTGGCCGGGCGCCCTGACCATCGTCGCCAAGCACCAGCCCTCGCTGGCCTGGGACCTGGGGGAGACCCGCGGGACCGTCGCCGTACGCATGCCCCTGCACCCCGTGGCGATCGAGCTGCTGACCGAGGTCGGGCCGATGGCCGTGTCCTCGGCGAACCTGACCGGTCACCCGGCGCCGGAGGACTGCGACGCCGCCCGCGCGATGCTGGGCGACGCGGTGTCGGTGTACCTGGACGGCGGCCCCACCCCGGGGATCCAGCCGTCCTCGATCGTCGACGTAACGGGGAAGGTTCCCGTCCTGCTGCGCGAGGGGGCGCTGACCGCCGAGCAGCTGCGGGAGGTCGTACCCGACCTCGAGGTGGCCCCGTGAGCCCTCAGGGGCGTGGCATAGCAACGGGGCGTCTTCCGGCGGAGGCTGGTGGCGATGCCTTCCGCATACTCCACGTCAGCACCGGGAACGTGTGCCGCTCGCCGATCACCGAGCGGCTGACGCGGCACGCCCTGGCCCACCGGCTGGGCGGTCTCGTCAGCGGGGACCTCATCGTGGAGAGCGCCGGCACGTGGGGCCACGAGGGCGCCCCGATGGAGGCCAACGCGGCCGCCGTGCTGGCGGACTTCGGGGCCGACGCCTCCGGCTTCACGGGGCGGGAGCTGCTGGACGAGCACGTCATCCGGGCCGACCTGGTGCTGACGGCCACCCGGGACCACCGGGCGCAGGTCATCTCCATGGGCCACTCGGCGGGGCTGCGGACGTTCACGCTGAAGGAGTTCACCCGGCTGGTACGGGCGATAGACCCGGCCACGCTGCCGCCGCTGGACGACGGCATGGCGGAGCGCGCGCGGGCCCTGGTCCGGGCGGCCGCGGCGCTGCGCGGGTGGCTGTTGGCGCCGTCCGCCGACGCGGACGAGGTGTACGACCCGTACGGGGCGCCGATCACCTTCTTCCGCTCGATCGGCGACGAGATCAGCCAGGCGCTGGATCCCGTGGTCACGGCCCTGACGGGTGTGACG
>NZ_JBSGYT010000022.1:5364-117203 GCF_053610645.1 Streptomyces sp. NPDC054883
GGCTTCCCGTTGAGGGTCGGGTGTCCCGGCGGCCGGAGGCCGGCGCAGCGGGCCGATGCCCGGGAGGCCCCTTGGGGCCGAGTGGTGTGAGGGGCGCGTCGGGGGTGGGGCTCAGCCAGGCGCTGGATCCCGTGGTCACGGCCCTGACGGGTGTGACGGCTTCCCGTTGAGGGTCGGGTGTCCCGGCGGCCGGAGGCCGGCGCAGCGGGCCGATGCCCGGGAGGCCCCTTGGGGCCGAGTGGTGTGAGGGGCGTGTTCGGGGGCCGTCGGGCGGCGTCACCGTCTTCCCGCTGACGGCCCGGCGGGGCCCCGGCGGCGTCCGGGAGCGCGATCGCGGGGGCGGGCCTACAGTGGCCGTATCCGGGACAGCACCAGGAGCCGCGCCATGAGCGTCATCACCCCGCCCACGGACCTGCTGCGGCAGCAGGATCCGGAGATGGCCGACGTGCTCGCGGGGGAGGCCCAGCGGCAGGCCGGCTCCCTCCAGCTGATCGCCGCCGAGAACTTCTGCTCGCCCGCCGTGCTCGCGGCGCTCGGCTCCGCGCTGGCCAACAAGTACGCCGAGGGCTACCCGGGCGCCCGCCACCACGGCGGCTGCGAGTACGCGGACCTCGCCGAACGCGTCGCGGTGGAGCGGGCCATGGCGCTGTTCGGCGCCGAGCACGCCAACGTGCAGCCGCACTCCGGATCCTCCGCCGTACTGGCCGCGTACGCCGCGCTGCTGCGCCCCGGCGACACGGTCCTCGCGATGGGGCTCTCCTACGGCGGCCACCTCACCCACGGCTCTCCCGCCAACTTCTCCGGCCGCTGGTTCGACTTCGTCGGCTACGGCGTGGACGCCGAGACGGGCCTGATCGACTACGAGCAGGTGCAGGAACTGGCCCGCGTGCACCAGCCCAAGGCCATCGTGTGCGGCTCGATCTGCTACCCCCGCCACCCCGAGTACTCCGTCTTCCGGGAGGTCGCCGACGAGGTCGGGGCGTACCTGATCGCGGACGCCGCGCACCCGATCGGGCTCGTCGCCGGCGGGGCCGCCCCGAGCCCCGTCCCGTACGCGGACATCGTCTGCGCGACCACCCACAAGGTGCTGCGCGGCCCCCGCGGCGGGATGGTCCTGTGCACCGCCGAACTGGCCGAGCGCGTCGACCGGGCGGTGTTCCCCTTCACCCAGGGCGGCGCCCAGATGCACACGATCGCCGCCAAGGCCGTGGCGTTCGGCGAGGCCGCCGGAGCCGCCTTCACCACGTACGCCCACCGGGTCGTCGCCAACGCCCGGACGCTGGCCGAGGCGCTGGAGGCCGCCGGTCTCGCAGTGACGACCGGCGGTACCGACACCCACCTGATCTGCGCCGACCCGGCCCCCCTCGGCATCGACGGTCCGACCGCCCGCGGCCGGCTCGCGGCCGCCGGGATCGTGCTGGACACCTGCGTCCTGCCGTACGGGGACGAGCGCGGGATCCGCCTGGGCACCGCGGCGGTGACCACCCAGGGCATGGGGGAGCCGGAGATGATCCGGATCGCCGGGCTGTTCGGGGCCGCACTGCGCGGGGAAACGGCGCATGCCCGCACGGAGGTCGCCGAGCTGGCCAGTGAATTTCCTCCTTATGGGGTGTAATGCGGATGAGCCGGGCGTACCGCAACCGGGGTAGCGACCCCGCGCGTCCTCGGTAGCGGTGACATCGCGGCTAATGTGTGGGGCTGAGATGGCCGGCGATACATCTGGGGCTGCCAGTGCGTGAATACCTGCTGACGCTGTGCGTCACGGTCGCGGTGACCTACCTGCTGACCGGGCCGGTGCGGAAGTTCGCGATCGCGGTCGGGGCCATGCCGGAGATCCGCGCCCGTGACGTGCACCGGGAACCGACTCCGCGGCTCGGCGGGATCGCGATGTTCGGCGGACTGTGCGCGGGGCTGCTCGTGGCCGACCACCTGCGCAACCTGAACGGCGTGTTCACCGGCTCGAACGAACCCCGGGCGCTGCTGTCCGGCGCCGCGCTGATCTGGCTGATCGGCGTGCTGGACGACAAGTTCGAGATCGACGCCCTGATCAAGCTCGGCGCCCAGATGATCGCCGCCGGTGTGATGGTCATCCAGGGTCTGACGATCCTGTGGATCCCGGTGCCGTTCATCGGCACGGTCTCGGTCACCCCGTGGCAGGGCAACCTGCTGACGGTGGCCCTCGTGGTGCTCACGATCAACGCGGTGAACTTCGTGGACGGCCTCGACGGCCTGGCGGCCGGCACGGTCTGCATCGCCGCCACCGCGTTCTTCCTGTACGCGTACCGGATCTGGTTCGGCTACGGGATCGAGTCGGCGGCGCCGGCGACGCTGTTCGCCGCCATCCTGATGGGCATGTGCCTGGGCTTCCTGCCGCACAACATGCACCCCGCCCGGATCTTCATGGGGGACTCGGGATCGATGCTGATCGGCCTGGTGCTGGCCGCCGGCGCGATCTCCATCACCGGGCAGGTGGACCCGGACACGCTGGCCCTCTTCGCGGGTGGTGAGCGCAACGCCACGCACGCGATGCTGCCGGTGTTCATCCCGCTGGTGCTGCCGCTGACGATCATCGCGATCCCGATGGCGGACCTGATCCTGGCCATCGTCCGGCGCACCTGGAACGGCCAGTCGCCCTTCGCGGCCGACCGCGGGCACCTGCACCACCGGCTGCTGGAACTCGGGCACTCCCACAGCCGCGCCGTACTCATCATGTACTTCTGGTCGGGCCTGATCGCCTTCGGGGCGGTGGCCTACTCGGTGCACTCGACCTCGATGTGGATCGTGCTCGGCATCGCGGGCCTGAGCGCCCTGGGCCTCGTACTGCTCCTCCTGCCGCGGTTCACCCCGCGCGCCCCGCGTTGGGCGCAGGCGCTGGTCCCGCCGCGCTACCGGCACGCCGAACGGGCGGCGGAGGCGGCCGCGTTGGATGCCTCGGGCACGGAGCCGGAGCCGGCCAGGCCGATTGCGGTGGGCGTCTCGGGCGTCAACGGGGCGACCGCCATTGGCCCCCGTTCGCGCTTCCCCGACCGGCGTAAGGCGGGATCGTCCCGCTGACGCCTCGTGCGCATGTCCGACATGAACACCCTTTACCAGACAAGGTGCCCTGTTGTCTTGCACACACGGGCGGCTTAGCCCTCATGTGTGACAGTCAGCACACTCCCCGGGTAAAGCTCTCATCAAATACTTTGTGATACCGTTCACTAAACCCGGCGACAGAGCCGAAGGACCGTAGTGCGACGGTCCATTGGCCCGAGGCGCTGCCTCGGACCGGGCTTACGCTCGTCCCCGTACGAGTTCCGTACGAGTCCGTGCCCCCACCACCACGCGGAGCAAACCGCCATGCGGTCAGATGACGTCCGATCCCTCCTGCAAACCGCCGTACCCACGGCTGTCGCCGGCGCTGTAGCCGCCGTCATCAGCGGTGTCGTCGTCGGAGGCAAGGGTGCGGTCGGAGCGGTTATCGCGACGGTCGTGGTGATCCTCTTCATGGGTCTCGGGTTCGTGATCCTGCAGCGCACGGCGAAATCCCTGCCGCACCTGTTCCAGGCGATGGGCCTCATGCTCTACGCGGCCCAGATCCTGCTGCTCTTCGTCTTTCTCGCCGTGTTCAAGAACACGACGCTGTTCCACCCCCGGGCGTTCGCGATCACGCTCGTCGTCACCACCCTCGTGTGGATCGGTGCGCAGACGCGAGCCCACATGAAGGCCAAGATTCTTTACGTCGAACCCGATTCCACGAAGGGCGACAAGCCCGGAAATCCGGGGTCGAAGCCGTGAGGGGTAGGGCCGGGATAAGTGTGCGTTCGAGATGCTGCTATCGTCCGGTTCAAACTGCGGCACTGCGGGCGCGGGCATCCGAGCTGACGCCTGTTCCATCGCGAGGCGCGATGCCTGACCGCCGCCCCCACATCCGTTACACCAGTCCAGTGCCGAACCGCGGCTGCGCGCCGCGCCGACACAACGAGGTTGCCGTACCCATGCGCCACGCTGAAGGAGCCCGCGGTGAGTCCTGACCCGACGCAGGTGCTCGCCTTCGAGACCGACTGTCACATCTTCGACGGATGTGGCTTCCCCGGCCCGGGCCTGCACTCGTTCCTCTTCGAGCCGCTGTGGGGCAAAGCCGGCCTGACCAACGCCTACTTCAACAAGCCGATGCTGCTCGCCCTTCTGGGCAGCATCGTCATCGTGGCTTTCTTCTGGGCCGCTTTCGGCAAGCCGAAGGTTGTCCCCGGCAAGCTGCAGATGGTCGCCGAGTCCGGGTATGACTTCGTGCGCCGCGGCATCGTGTACGAGACGCTGGGCAAGAAGGAGGGCGAGAAGTACGTCCCCTTCATGGTTTCGCTGTTCTTCTTCGTCTGGATCCTGAACGTCTGGTCGATCGTCCCGGTGGCGCAGTTCCCGGTGACCGCGATCATCGCCTACCCGGCGATCCTGGCCCTCCTCGTCTACGTCACGTGGATGTCGGTCACCTTCAAGCGCCACGGTTTCGTCGGCGGCTTCAAGAACCTGACGGGCTACGACAAGAGCTTGGGCGGCGTCCTCCCCCTGGTCATGGTCATCGAGTTCTTCTCGAACGTCCTGGTCCGCCCGTTCACCCACGCGGTCCGACTGTTCGCGAACATGTTCGCCGGTCACACCCTGCTGTTGCTCTTCACGATCGCCAGCTGGTACCTGCTGAACGGCATCGGCATCGCTTACGCGGGCGTCTCGTTCGTGATGGTGATCGTGATGACCGCCTTCGAGCTCTTCATCCAGGCTGTCCAGGCGTACGTCTTCGTCCTCCTGGCCTGCAGCTACCTCCAGGGCGCGCTCGCCGAGCACCACTGAGCCAGGCCCGCCCCGCTCAGCCCCCATTTCGTCCGGTGGCCAACCCCCACCGGTCCGTGAAAGAGAAGGAAGAACTGGCATGTCCCAGACCCTTGCCGCCGTCACCGGTTCCCTCAGCTCCGTTGGTTACGGTCTCGCGGCCATCGGCCCCGGCGTCGGCGTCGGCATCATCTTCGGTAACGGCACCCAGGCCCTCGCCCGCCAGCCCGAGGCTGCCGGCCTGATCCGCGCCAACCAGATCCTCGGCTTCGCCTTCTGCGAGGCGCTCGCCCTGATCGGTCTGGTCATGCCGTTCGTTTACCCGAGCTCCTGATCTTCGGTCTCGACGAACAGCCCATTAGACGAAAGGCACTGATGTGAACCTCCTGGTTCTCGCGGCCGAAGAGGCGGAAAACCCCCTCTTCCCGCCGATCCCCGAGCTCGTCATCGGTCTGATCGCCTTCGTCATCGTCTTCGGCTTCCTCGCGAAGAAGCTCCTCCCGAACATCAACAAGGTTCTGGACGAGCGACGCGAGGCCATCGAGGGCGGTATCGAGAAGGCTGAGGCCGCTCAGACCGAGGCCCAGAGCGTGCTGGAGCAGTACAAGGCCCAGCTCGCCGAAGCCCGGCACGAGGCCGCGCGCCTGCGCCAGGAAGCGCTGGAGCAGGGCACTGCGCTCAAGGAAGAACTGCGCGCAGAGGGCCAGCGGCAGCGTGAGGAGATCATCGCTGCCGGCCACGCCCAGATCGCGGCCGACCGCAAGGCCGCTGCGCAGGCGCTCCGTCAGGACGTGGGCAAGCTCGCCACCGACCTGGCCGGAAAGCTCGTCGGCGAGTCCCTCGAGGACAACGCCCGGCAGAGCCGCACCATCGACCGTTTCCTCAGCGAGCTTGAGGAGAAGGCCGAGGCCGCCCGATGAACGGAGCGAGCCGCGAGGCGCTGGCCTCCGCGCGCGAGCGTCTCGACGCGCTGACGGACAACACGTCCGTCGACGCGGCGGAGCTCGCCGGCGAGCTGGCCTCCGTCACCGCGCTGCTCGACCGTGAGGTCTCGCTGCGTCGGGTCCTCACGGACCCGTCGCAGTCCGGCGAGGCCAAGGCCGAGCTGGTGGGCCGCCTGCTGGGCGGCCAGGTGAGCGGGGAAACCCTCGACCTGGTGTCCGGCATGGCCCGGTCCCGCTGGTCGCAGTCGCGTGACCTGGTCGACTCGCTGGAGGAGCTGGCGGCCACCGCCGACCTCACGGCGGCCCAGCGGGCGGGTGCGCTCGACAACGTCGAGGACGAGGTGTTCCGGTTCGGCCGGATCGTCTCCTCCAGCACCGAGCTGCGCTCCGCGCTGACCGACCGTGCGGCGACCGCCTCCGCCAAGAGCGAGCTGCTGCGCAGACTGCTCGGCGGCAAGGTGAACGCCACCACGGAGCGTCTGATCATCCGTCTCGTCACGCATCCGCGTGGACGTAGCCTGGAAGCGGGACTCGAGTCCCTCTCCAAGCTCGCCGCCGAGCGCCGTGACCGCATGGTCGCCACCGTGACCAGCGCGGTTCCGCTCAGCGACGTGCAGAAGCAGCGTCTCGGCGCGGTGCTGGCCAAGCTGTACGGCCGCCAGATGCACCTGAACCTCGACCTGGACCCCACGGTCCTCGGCGGGATCTCGGTGCGGGTCGGCGACGAGGTCATCGACGGCACCATCGCGGACCGCCTCGCCGAGGCGTCCCGCCGCATGGCCGGCTGACCAGCCACCAATAGAACAACGCATTCCTAGCGGCCCGGTTGGGCCGTGCAGAACTTGCAGAAGATTCCTGGGGGTCGCCCCCAGACCCCTAAGAAGCTTCAGGCCCAACAAGGAGAGCAGGGAACCCAGATGGCGGAGCTCACGATCCGGCCGGAGGAGATCCGGGACGCACTGGAGAACTTTGTCCAGTCGTACCAGCCGGACGCGGCCTCGCGCGAGGAGGTCGGAACGGTCAGCGTTGCCGGCGACGGCATCGCGAAGGTGGAGGGTCTGCCCTCCGCCATGGCGAACGAGCTGCTGAAGTTCGAGGACGGCACCCTCGGTCTCGCCCTCAACCTCGAGGAGCGCGAGATCGGTGCGATCGTCCTCGGCGAATTCAGCGGTATCGAGGAGGGCCAGCCGGTGCAGCGCACCGGTGAGGTTCTCTCCGTAGGTGTCGGCGAGGGCTACCTCGGCCGCGTTGTCGACCCGCTCGGCAACCCGATCGACGGCCTCGGCGAGATCGCGACCGAGGGCCGCCGCGCCCTCGAGCTGCAGGCCCCGGGCGTCATGGTCCGCAAGTCGGTGCACGAGCCCATGCAGACCGGCTACAAGGCCGTCGACGCGATGGTGCCGATCGGCCGTGGCCAGCGTCAGCTGATCATCGGTGACCGTCAGACCGGCAAGACCGCTCTTGCCGTCGACACGATCATCAACCAGCGCGACAACTGGCGCTCGGGCGACGTGAACAAGCAGGTCCGCTGCATCTACGTCGCCATCGGCCAGAAGGGCTCGACCATCGCGTCCGTTCGCGGCGCGCTGGAAGAGGCCGGCGCGCTCGAGTACACGACGATCGTCGCCGCCCCGGCGTCCGACCCGGCCGGCTTCAAGTACCTGGCGCCGTACACCGGCTCCGCCATCGGCCAGCACTGGATGTACGCCGGCAAGCACGTCCTGATCATCTTCGACGACCTGTCGAAGCAGGCCGACGCCTACCGCGCCGTCTCGCTGCTGCTGCGCCGCCCGCCGGGCCGTGAGGCCTACCCGGGTGACGTCTTCTACCTGCACTCGCGTCTGCTGGAGCGCTGCGCGAAGCTCTCCGACGAGATGGGTGCCGGTTCGATGACCGGTCTGCCGATCGTCGAGACCAAGGCGAACGACGTGTCGGCGTTCATCCCGACCAACGTCATCTCCATCACCGACGGCCAGTGCTTCCTGGAGTCCGACCTGTTCAACGCGGGCCAGCGCCCGGCGCTGAACGTCGGCATCTCGGTCTCCCGCGTCGGTGGTTCCGCGCAGCACAAGGCCATGAAGCAGGTTTCCGGCCGTCTGCGCGTGGACCTGGCCCAGTACCGCGAGCTGGAGGCGTTCGCCGCCTTCGGTTCCGACCTGGACGCCGCGTCGAAGGCTTCGCTGGAGCGCGGCAAGCGCATGGTCGAGCTGCTCAAGCAGGGCCAGTACCAGCCGATGCCCGTCGAGGAGCAGGTCGTCTCCGTCTGGGCCGGCACCACCGGCAAGATGGACGACGTCCCGGTCAACGACATCCGCCGCTTCGAGTCCGAGCTGCTGGAGCACCTGCGCCGCGAGCGCAAGGACCTCCTCACCTCGATCGCCGAGGGCGGCAAGATGTCGGACGACACCCTGACGTCGATCGCGGACGCCATCGCTGCCTTCAAGCAGCAGTTCGAGACGTCTGACGGCAAGCTCCTGGGCGAGGACGCTCCGGCCGTCAACGTCTCCAAGTGACGACGGAAGGGACCTGACTCATGGGAGCGCAGCTCCGGGTCTACAAGCGTCGCATCCGTGCCGTCACGGCGACCAAGAAGATCACCAAGGCGATGGAGATGATCGCCGCCTCGCGCATCGTCAAGGCGCAGCGCAAGGTGGCGGCATCGATGCCGTACGCGACCGAGCTCACCCGTGCGGTGACCGCGGTGGCGACCGGTTCGAACACCAAGCACGCCCTGACCACCGAGGTCGAGGCGCCGACCCGCGCCGCGGTCCTGCTCATCACGAGCGACCGCGGTCTGGCCGGCGGCTACTCCTCGAACGCCATCAAGCAGGCGGAGCGGCTCACCGAGCGGCTGCGCGCTGAGGGCAAGGACGTCGATGCCTACATCGTCGGCCGCAAGGGTGTCGCCTACTACGGCTTCCGCGAGCGCAAGGTCGCGGACTCGTGGACCGGCTTCACCGACAGCCCGGCTTACGCGGACGCCAAGCGCGTCGCCGCGCCGCTGATCGAGGCCATCCAGACGGAGACGGCCGAAGGCGGCGTGGACGAGCTGCACATCGTCTACACGGAATTCGTGTCGATGATGACGCAGAGCGCCGTGGACGGCCGGATGCTGCCGCTCAGCCTCGCGGAGACATCCGCTGGGGCGCAGGACGAAGACCGTGCGAAGGGCGAGATCCTTCCGCTGTTCGAGTTCGAGCCGTCGGCGGAGGACGTCCTCGACGCCCTGCTGCCGCGCTACGTCGAGAGCCGCATCTACAACGCGCTGCTGCAGTCGGCCGCTTCCGAGCACGCCGCCCGCCGCCGCGCGATGAAGTCGGCCACCGACAACGCCGGGGACCTCATCAAGAGCCTCTCCCGGCTTGCCAACGCGGCCCGCCAGGCCGAAATCACCCAGGAAATCAGCGAGATCGTCGGTGGCGCGAGCGCCATGGCTGACGCGACCGCGGGGAGTGACAAGTAATGACGACCACTGTTGAGACGGCCGCCGCCACGGGCCGCGTCGCCCGGGTCATCGGCCCGGTCGTCGACGTGGAGTTCCCCGTCGACGCCATGCCCGAGATCTACAACGCCCTCAAGGTCCAGGTCGCCGACCCGGCCGAGGACGGCAAGCTCAAGACCCTGACCCTCGAGGTCGCGCAGCACCTGGGTGACGGCCTCGTCCGTACCATCTCGATGCAGCCGACCGACGGTCTGGTCCGCCAGGCCGCGGTGACCGACACGGGCGAGGGCATCACCGTCCCCGTCGGCGACTTCACCAAGGGCAAGGTCTTCAACACCCTGGGTGAGGTGCTCAACTACCCGGAGGCCAACTCCGAGGTGACCGAGCGCTGGCCGATCCACCGCAAGGCGCCGAGCTTCGACGAGCTCGAGTCGAAGACCGAGATGTTCGAGACCGGCGTCAAGGTCATCGACCTCCTCACCCCGTACGTCAAGGGTGGAAAGATCGGTCTGTTCGGTGGTGCCGGTGTCGGCAAGACCGTTCTGATCCAGGAAATGATCTACCGCGTCGCCAACAACCACGACGGTGTGTCGGTCTTCGCGGGCGTCGGTGAGCGTACCCGTGAGGGCAACGACCTCATCGAGGAAATGGGCGACTCGGGCGTCATCGACAAGACGGCGCTCGTCTTCGGCCAGATGGACGAGCCCCCGGGCACCCGTCTTCGCGTCGCGCTCGCCGGTCTGACCATGGCGGAGTACTTCCGCGATGTGCAGAAGCAGGACGTGCTCTTCTTCATCGACAACATCTTCCGTTACACCCAGGCCGGCTCCGAGGTCTCCACGCTGCTCGGCCGTATGCCGTCCGCAGTGGGTTACCAGCCGAACCTGGCTGACGAGATGGGTCTGCTGCAGGAGCGCATCACCTCGACCCGCGGTCACTCGATCACCTCGATGCAGGCGATCTACGTCCCCGCGGACGACCTGACCGACCCGGCGCCGGCCACCACCTTCGCCCACCTCGACGCGACGACGGTGCTCTCCCGTCCGATCTCCGAGAAGGGCATCTACCCGGCCGTGGACCCGCTGGACTCGACGTCCCGCATCCTCGACCCGCGGTACATCGCGGCGGACCACTACGCGTGCGCCATGCGTGTCAAGGGGATCCTGCAGAAGTACAAGGACCTCCAGGACATCATCGCGATCCTCGGTATCGACGAGCTGGGCGAGGAGGACAAGCTCGTCGTCCACCGTGCCCGTCGCGTCGAGCGCTTCCTGTCGCAGAACACCCACGTCGCCAAGCAGTTCACCGGCGTGGACGGTTCGGACGTTCCGCTCGAGGAGTCGATCATCGCGTTCAACGCGATCTGCGACGGTGACTACGACCACTTCCCCGAGCAGGCGTTCTTCATGTGCGGTGGCATCGAGGACCTGAAGGCCAACGCCAAGGAGCTGGGCGTCTCCTGAAGCCCCGCTCCTCGCGAGCAGAGCTGATTTACGGAGAGGGGCGGGTGCGTCCCGTCCCTCTCCCCACGCCCATTAGAATTTGACCCAACACCCGGCAGACCCGCCGGGTGGTGACCCGAGGAGCCACCTTGGCTGCTGAGCTGCACGTCGAGCTGGTCGCGGCGGACCGCAATGTCTGGTCCGGCGAGGCCACCCTTGTTGTCGCGCGCACCACGTCGGGCGACATCGGCGTCATGCCCGGTCACCAGCCGCTTCTCGGTGTGCTGGAATCGGGCCCGGTGACCATCCGTACCAGCGACGGCAACACCGTCGTCGTCGCGGTGCACGGCGGATTCATCTCGTTCGCGGACAACAAACTGTCCTTGCTGGCCGAGATCGCCGAGCTCGCGGACGAGATTGACGTCCAGCGGGCGGAGCGGGCACTGGAGCGCGCGAAGGCGGAGGCCGATGCGGCCGCCGAGCGTCGCGCCGATGTCCGGTTGCGCGCGGTAACGGGGCACTGAGCCCCGTACCGAACAGTGTGCGTCCTCAGCCGCGGTCCGTTCCGGAGTTTTCCGGAGCGGGTCGCGGCTGAGGCGATGCGGATCAGTTTTTCGTGTGCTGTATTCGATGAGCGAGGAGGTCGGTGAAGATGCTCCTCGCTCTGCTTGTGAGCGGCCTGGTCGTAGCCCTGGTGGTGATCGGGCTCTTTGTCTTCGGGCTGCGCCGCAGACTCATCCAGCGGTCCGGCGGCACCTTCGACTGCAGCCTGCGCTGGGGCGTGACCGACGAGCCCGACGTCTCCGGCAAGGGCTGGGTGTACGGCGTCGCCCGCTACAGCGGTGACCGGATCGAGTGGTTCCGCGTGTTCAGCTACTCGCCGCGGCCGCGCCGACTGCTGGAGCGTTCTTCCATCGAGGTGCTGGCCCGGCGCGCCCCCGAGGGCGAGGAGGAGCTGGCGTTGCTGTCCGACGCCGTCGTGCTCGGCTGTTCCCACCGCGGGACGCGCCTGGAGCTGGCGATGAGCGACGACGCGCTGACCGGTTTCCTGGCCTGGCTGGAGGCGGCTCCTCCCGGGCAGAGGGTGAACGTGGCCTGAGGGCCGCCCGCACACGTGGAAGAAGCCGGGGAGAGGGGGGCGGACCCTTCTCCCCGGCTTCGTCTTTCACCGGCCTGCCGCGCGGGGGTTACTGGAGACCGGTGTGGATGGCGCTCGCGAGTTCACCGTTCGCGGTGTCGCCGCTGAATTCCCAGAAGAAGGCGCCCCTCAGGCCCTGCTGCTTGGTCCAGGCCATCTTTCCGGCGATGGTGGCGGGGGTGTCGTAGCTCCACCAGTTGCTGCCGCACTTCGCGTAGGCGGTCCCGGCGACGGTGCCGGTGGCCGGGCAGCTGCTCTTGAGCACCTTGTAGTCCTCGATGCCCTGCTCGTACGTGCCGGGCGCCGGGCCGGTGGCGGCGCCGCCGGGGGTGTCCTGGGTGACGCCGGTCCAGCCGCGCCCGTAGAAGCCGATGCCCAGGTTGAGCTTGGAGCCGGCGATGCCCTTGCCCTTGAGCTTGGTGATTGCGGCCTCGGAGTTGAAGCCGGCGATCGGGATGCCCGCGTAGGAGGTGAGCGGGGAGTGCGGGGCGGTCGGGCCCTTGGCGTCCCAGGCGCCGAAGAAGTCGTAGGTCATGACGTTGTAGAAGTCGACGTACTGGGCCGCGCCCGCGTAGTCGGCGAGGTCGAGCTTGCCGCCGTTGGAGCCGTCGGCGGAGATGGCGGCGGTGATCAGGTTGCTGCCGCCGAACTTGGTGCGGAGCGCGGAGAGCAGGTTCTTGAGGGAGGCGGCGCCGCTGGTGTCACAGGACAGGCCGCAGGCGTTCGGGTACTCCCAGTCGATGTCGATGCCGTCGAAGACGTCCGCCCAGCGGGGGTCCTCGACCAGGCTGTAGCAGGAGTCGGCGAACGCGGCCGGGTTGGCCGCGGCCTGGCCGAAGCCGCCGGACCAGGTCCAGCCGCCGAAGGACCACAGCACCTTGATGCCGGGGTACTTCTTCTTCAGCTCGCGCAGCTGGTTGATGTTGCCGGCGACGGGCTGGTCCCAGGTGTCGGCGGTGCCGTCGACGCTCGACGCGGCGTCGTACGTCTTCTGGTAGTCGGCGTACGCGTCGCCGATCGCGCACTTGCCGCCGGTGACGTTGCCGAAGGCGTAGTTGATGTGCGTGATCTTCGCGGCGGTGCCGGAGGTGACCAGGTTCTTCACGTGGTAGTTGCGCTGGTAGACGCCCCAGTCGGTGAAGTAGCCGAGCTTGACCGGGCCGCCGGCCGGCGGGGGTGTGGTGCCGCCGCCGGTCGTGGTGACGGAGAGGGCGCCGGAAGAGGGGCCGGTCTGGTCGGCGGTGTCACGGGCCGTGACGGTGTAGCTGTAGGTGGTGCCCTTGGCCAGTCCGGAGTCGGTGTAGCTGGTGCCGGTGACCGTCGCGACCTTGGCTCCGCCGCGGAAGACGTCGTAGTTCTTGACGCCCTTGTCGTCGGTGGCGGCGCTCCAGCCGAGGGTCAGGGAGGTGTCGGTGACCCCGCTGGCTGTAGGGGTACCGGGGGCCGACGGCGGGGAGTCGGTGGGGGTCGATCCGCCGTCGCAGGAGGCGCCGTTGATCTTGCAGCCGCTGGGCGCGCCGGGTCCGGCGCCGTTGAACCCGAAGCTGATGGTCGCGCCGGGGGAGAGGGTGCCGTTCCAGCCGACGTTCTTGCCCGTCCAGTGGGTGCCGGAACTGGTGACGGTGGCGTCCCAGGCGGAGGTGACCGTGGTGCCGGAGGGGTAGTCCCACTCCACGGTCCAGCTGGTCAAGGTGGTGGTGCCGGTGTTCTTCACCGTCCACTTGCCCTCGAAGCCGGAGCCCCAGTCGGAGACCTTCGTGTACGTCGCGGTCGCGGAGCCGGCGGCCTGGGCGGGGCCGGCCAGGGCGACGAGTCCCGCTGCCGGCAGGGCGAAGGCGGCCACCGTGGCGGCGAGCCTCCTGAAGAGACGGGTGCGGGGTGGGGGTGCTGTGCTCAAGGTCGTCCTCCGTAGGTCCGTCGAAGTCGCGGGGCCGACTTCGGCATGGGGGTGGGACCTGCGCCGCCCGTGAGCCTGCTTGTCATGGCATGCTCACCACAGTTCCGGTGAGCGTAGAAAGGTCTGGACCAACCGTCAAGAGGTCCAGACCTCCCGTCCGGTGGGCCGTCAGAGCCCCAACTCCCGGGCCAATACGGCCGCTTGCGCCCGGCTGCGGAGTTCCAGCTTCCCCAGCAGCCTGCTGACGTGTGTCTTCACCGTCGCCTCGGCCATCCGCAGTCGCCCCGCGATCTCCGCGTTCGAGAGCCCTTCTCCCAGGCACCCCAGCACCTCCAGCTCGCGCCGGGTCAGCGATTCCACCGCCGCCGCGGTCCGCTCGGGCACCGGGGCCCGTACCGGCCGGGGCGCCGCGAACTCGGCAATGAGGCGGCGGGTCACCGCCGGGGCGATCAGCCCCTGGCCGCCCGCCACTGTCCGGACCGCCCCGATCAGCTCGGCCGCCTCCGCGTTCTTCAGCAGGAAGCCCGCCGCGCCCGCGCGCAGCGCCCCGAACACGTACTCGTCCAGGTCGAAGGTGGTCAGGACCAGTACGTCCGCCAGGCCCTCGGCCACCACCTGGCGGGTGGCCGACACCCCGTCCAGACGCGGCATCTGCACGTCCATGAGGACCAGATCCGGCCGAAGTTCCCGGGCCAGACGGACCGCCTCCTCGCCGTCCGCCGCCTCACCGCACACCTCGATGTCGCCCGCGCTGCGCAGGATCAGCACCAGCCCGGCGCGCACCGCGCCCTGGTCCTCCGCCACCACGACCCGGATGGTCATCCGTCCACCGCCCCCTCCTCGGCGGGCAGTGCCGCCCGCACCCGCCATACCGGGCCCGCCGGGCCCGCCGTGAACTCCCCGCCGAGCAGCTCCGTGCGCTCGCGCATCCCGGTCAGGCCCGCGCCCGAGCCGGGTGCGCGCGGGCCCGGCCGGTCCCCGTGCGGCGAGTCCACGCCGACGGTCACCAGGCCGTCCGCGCGCGCCAGGCGCACGGTGACCGTGCCCGGGGAGGCGTGCTTGAGGGCGTTGGTCAGCGACTCCTGCACGATCCGGTACGCCGCCAGTTCCACCGGCGCCGGCAGCGGCCCGGCCGGCCCGCGCTCGTCGCGCAGTACGAACTCCAGCCCGCTCGCGGCGCCGTTCGCCCGGGCCAGGCCGACCAGCGCCGCCAGCCCGTCCAGCGACGGCGTGGCCACGGCCTCCTCCTCGGCGCCGGCCTCGCGCAGCAGCCCGATCAGGCGGCGCATCTCGGCCAGCCCCTGGACGCTGTTCTCCCGGATCACCCCGAGGGCCTCGCGGCTCGTGGCGGGGGAGTCGATGGACAGCGCGGCGGTGGAGTGGATGGCGATGGCCGACAGGTGGTTGGCCACCATGTCGTGCAGCTCCCGGGCCATCCGGGCCCGCTCCGCGACGACCGCCTGCGCCCGGTCCATTTCGGCCAGCAGCGCCGTCTGCCCGGCGCGCAGCCGGGCCGCCTCCGCGGCCTCCCGGTGGTTGCGCAGGGTCGCGCCGGTCAGGGCCGGGGCGAAGCCGACGATGCCGGTGACCACCCCGATCAGCAGGGCCTGCGGCGTGCGCAGCCAGGCCACCGCCGTGATGGTGACGGCCACCGTGAGCAGGCCGGTGCTCACCGGGAGCCGCCGGGCGAGGGCCGGGCCCCCGTAGACCACGGCGGCGTACATCAGGTCCGTGAAGATCAGCACCGACGCCAGGCTGCCCACGGTGAACTGGTCGGCGACGACCGCCGCGGTGCCGATGAGCAGCGCCGCCCGCGGACGGGTGCGGCGCACCAGCTCCAGCGCGCCGAGGACCAGCAGCGGGACCAGCGCCGCCCATGCGGGGAAGAGGTGCCGGCTGCCGTTGGAGTACACGCCCAGGCACCACAGGGCGAGTCCGGCCAGCACGCTCACGGTGCAGAGCAGCACGTCGTCGCGGTGGGGGAGCGGGCTCTTCGGGATCACGGTCCCATCCAACACGGCGGCGCCGGCCCGGACGTCGGCGCGGGGGCGGAGGACGGAGCCGCCGCACTGCACCGAAGGATGCAGCCGCGGTTCGTCACCGGTGAGGACGAGGACGCGCGGATCGGGCGGAAGCATGTGGATGAAGCGGAGCTCTGGAGTACCGGACATCCGGCCGCACCAGCGAAAGCGAGGGGCCCGTGCTCGTCTCCCTGATCGTCGCCTGCGAAATCGGCTTCTGGGCGCTGCTCGCCGGTGGTCTGGCCCTGCGCTACCTCGCGGGCATGCCCCGGCTGGGGGCCGCGGTCCTGCTGTGCGAGCCGCTGCTGGAACTGCTCCTGCTGGTGGCCGCCGCCGTGGACCTGCGCGCGGGCGGCGAACCTGACTGGACGCACGGTCTGGCGGCCCTCTACCTCGGCTACACCGCCGGGTACGGGCACTACACCGTCAAGTGGCTCGACCGGCACGCCGCGCACCGGTTGAGCGGGGCACCGAAGCCGCCCGGCCCGGGGTACGGCAAGGACCGGGCCCGCCACGAGTGGCGGCTGTGGCTGCGGACCCTGGTCGCGGCCGTCGTCGCGCTCGCGCTGCTCCAGGCCGTGGCCGCGTACGCCGGGGGCGCGGCCGGCACCGGCGCCGTCCGCCCCTGGCAGTTCGCCGTCCTGCGGGTGTTCGCCGTCCACACCGTGGTCGCCGCGACGTACACGCTCTTCCCCCGCAAGGCCCCGGCGCCCGGGAGCGACCGGGCCTAGGGGGATCAGGGCCGGACAGCCCCTAGCGCTCGCCGCCCGGCACCCAGAGGACGTCGCCGACCTCCTTGTTGGCGGTGCGGGCCAGGATGAAGAGCAGGTCCGAGAGGCGGTTGAGGTAGGTGGCCGTCAGCGGGTTCATCACCTCGCCGTGCGCCTCCAGCGCCGCCCACGTCGAGCGCTCGGCCCGCCGGACGACCGTGCAGGCCTGGTGCAGGAGGGCCGCTCCCGGGGTGCCGCCCGGCAGGATGAAGCTGCGCAGCTTCTCCAGCTCGTCGTTGAAGCGGTCGCAGTCCGCCTCCAGCTTGTCGATGTAGAACTGCTCGACGCGCAGCGGAGGGTACTGCGGGTCCTCGACGACCGGGGTGCTCAGGTCGGCCCCGACGTCGAACAGGTCGTTCTGTACCCGGACCAGGACCTTCACCACGTCCTCGGACAGGGCCCCGAGCGCGATCGCCGTGCCGATGGCCGCGTTGGCCTCGTTGGCGTCGGCGTACGCGGAGATCCGCAGGTCCGTCTTGTGCGTGCGGCTCATGTCGCCGAGGGCGGTCGTGCCCTTGTCGCCGGTGCGGGTGTAGATGCGCGTGAGGTTCACCATGCGTCCAGCCTAGTGAAGGGCCGGCGGGACGGCCCCGGGAGGAAGGCGCGTACCCGGACAAAGCTGCGCACGGGCCAACTGCGGTGCCCCGGCGCGGCGCTGGGCCGTATCAGTGTGATGTCCGTCAGCTGAGACGTGACGCGTGTTACTTCGCGGTCACACCGTCCCTCACGGACGCTAGTCTCCGCCGGAGAGGCTACGAGACTGGGCCGTAGCGAGAACGAGGGGTGTGCAGTGGCTGGGAAGCTCGCCGTCATCGGTGCCGGACTGATGGGTTCCGGGATCGCGCAGGTCTCCGCTCAGGCGGGGTGGGACGTCGTCTTGCGCGATGTCACCGATGCCGCGCTGACCCGCGGTACGGACGGGATCAAGGCCTCGTACGACAAGTTCGTCTCCAAGGGCAAGCTGACCGCCGAGGACGCCGCGGCGGCGCTCGGCCGGATCACCACGACCACCGACCTCGACGCGGTCGCGGACGCGGACATCGTCGTGGAGGCCGTCTTCGAGAAGCTCGAAGTCAAGCACGAGATCTTCCGCGCGCTCGACAAGCTGGTGCGGGACGACGCGATCCTGGCGTCCAACACCTCCGCCATCCCGATCACCAAGATCGCGGCGGTGACGGAGCGCCCCGAGCGGGTCGTCGGCGCGCACTTCTTCTCGCCCGTCCCGATGATGCAGCTGTGCGAACTGGTCCGCGGCTACAAGACCAGCGACGAGACCCTCGCCATCACCCGGGCGTTCGCCGAGTCCGTGGGCAAGACCTGCATCGTCGTCAACCGCGACGTGGCCGGCTTCGTGACGACCCGTCTGATCTCGGCGCTGGTCGTCGAGGCCGCCAAGCTCTACGAATCGGGCGTCGCCACCGCCGAGGACATCGACATCGCCTGCAAGCTGGGCTTCGGGCACGCGATGGGGCCGCTGGCCACCGCCGACCTCACGGGCATCGACATCCTGCTGCACGCCACCAGCAACATCTACACCGAGTCGCAGGACGAGAAGTTCGCCCCGCCGGAGCTGATGCGCCGCATGGTGGACGCGGGCGACTTCGGCCGCAAGAGCGGGCAGGGCTTCTACAAGCACTGAGCGCCATCGTTCGAACGCCTTCACCCGTTGGTGTGAATGAGAGTATCGGTTCGCTCACAGTCGGCAACTTCACCGCCCCCGGGGCAGTCAGTTGCAGTGAGAGTTGCCGACCACGGACCAGTCGGACCATACGTACGCGGCACGTACGCGGGACTGCGGGAGACCATATGCACATCAGGGGCGACCACGCCGAACTCGTTGTCGGGGGCCGCCTCGACGTGCGCAGCGCGGCGGACGCCCGTACGGCCCTCCACACGGCCCTCGACCGGGGCCACGGCGACCTCGTGCTCGACCTCACCGCGCTCGACTCGTGGGACGCGACCGGCCTCGGCGTCATCATGGGCGCCCACCGGCGGGCGGGCCGCTCCGGGCGCCGGCTCGTCCTGCGCGGGGTGCCCGCGCAGATGCAGCGGCTGCTCGTGGCGACCCGGCTGCACCGGATCCTCGCCATCGAGGGCGGACTGGAAGCGGAATCCCTGCCGAGGGTCTGACAACGGGCCGCTTTTTCCTGCGGAAACGTAACGTTCCGGTGGTGAAGGCCCCCCGACGGTTCCCGCGCGACCGGCCACGGTCTAGGCTCCGGGCGGAAACCGGACCAGTAGCGACAGCGGCGTGTGCGTGCGAAGGCCGGGCGGTACGACGGCGGCAGCGGCGCAGCGCGCGACGCGATCGGGGGACTTGGTCATGGACCGTACTCAAGGGCAGTCCGGCGCGGACTCGGCACGTCAGGCCGCGGGGTCCAAGGGCATCGGCTCCAAGGGCGTTGGGTCCGCGCAGGCGGGGCCTGCGGGGGCAGCGGGGTCCGGGCCCTCGGCCCCCGGCGCCAAGGGGACCGGCGTGACCGGCACTGCCGGAACCGGGACGCCCGGAGCGGCGGGACCGGCCGCCGGCGCCGCTTCCACCGGCGGCGTCGCCCGCGTCGTCACCCTGACCGCAGGGGACTTCGCCCTCACCGTCAACCCCGTCGACGGCAGCGAGATAGAACCGCTGCGCCCCGGCACCGGGACGCCGCGCCCCGCCAAGCGGGGGCCGGCCTCCCGCGCCGCCCGGGAGGCCGCCGCCCGGCCGCCCGCCCTCCCCGGCCCCACCGCCCCCGCCCGCCCGCTGCTCCAGCGCGAGGAGGAACGGGAGCGGCTCGAACGGCTGCTGGGCCGCGGCCGCTCCGTACGGCTGACCGGACCGGCCGGTTCGGGCCGGTCCGTGCTGCTCGACTCGGTGGCCGCCGCGTGCGCCGGCCTCGCGCCCGACGGGGTCGTCCGGCTCAGCGGATACGGTCAGCAGCAGCCGCTGGAACTGCTGCACGCACTGCACGCGGCCGTCTACGAGACCACCGACGAACGGCCCGACCGCGGCGAACTCCTCGCGCGCGCACGGGACATCGGCGCCATCGTCCTCATCGACGACCTGGAACTGGGCGGAGCCGCGCTCGACGAACTCCTGCGGGCCACCCCCGAGTGCGCCTACCTGCTGGCCGCCACCCCCGACACCAAGGCCCCGTCCGACAACTCCCACTTGGAGGAGGTCTTCCTCGGGGGCCTCGGCCGGGCCGAATGCGTCCTGCTCCTGGAAACCCTCACCGGCCGCCCCCTGACGGAGGAGGAGACGGCCTGGGCGGGAGACCTGCGCTTCGCCGCCGAGGGCCTGCCCCTGCGCTTCGTACAGGCGGCCGCGCTGCTGCGCCGGCGCGACGAGCTGAACCACCGCGACGAGCGGGACGACGAGGACGAGCCCGGCGTCTTCGAGGGACGCCCGCGCGAGCCCGCCCACGTACCGCTGCCCACGCTGGCCGAGGGCGCGGCGCCCGCGGAACTGCTGGCCTCCCGGGCGAGCGAGTCGGCGCGGGCCGCCCTGCGCATCGCCTGCGCGCTCGGCGGGGAGATGCCGCACCACGCGCACCTGCCGGCCCTGGTGGGCGACACGCACGCCGACGCGGCGGTCGCGGAACTGCTGGACTGCGGGCTGCTCACCCCCGTCGGCCCGCGCTACCGGCTGGCCCACGGCGTCGCGCGGCAGCTGGAGGAGGCCGGGTACGGGGACAGCGCCGCCGAGGAGGCCCGTACCGCCGCCCGGCACTACGCCTGGTGGACCGGGCACGCCTCGGTGACCCCCGAGCGGGTCGCGGCCGAGGCGGACGCGGTGCTGGCGGCCCTGGCGGGCGCCGACGTGGTGGCCGCCGTCATGCTCGCCCGGACGGCGGCTCCGGCCCTGGCGGCGTCCTTGCACTGGGAGGCGTGGGAGCGGGTGCTGCGCTCGGGCGCGGAGGCCGCCCGCAAGGCCGGGGAGGTCGCGGAGCAGGCGTACTTCCACCACGAGCTGGGCGTGCTCGCGCTGTGCGAGGGGCGGCTGGAGCGGTCGCGGGCGGAGCTGGAGGCCTCGATCGGGCTGCGGGGCGCGCTCGCGGACAAGCGCGGCACGGTCGCGGGGCGGCGGGCGCTGGCGCTCGTCACCGACCGGGAGGCAGCGGGGGTGGCGGTGTCGCCGCCGCTGCGGCTGGAGGCTCCGACGACTCCGCCGGCGGCCCCGTCGGCGGCTGCCGCCGTGACCCGTCCCACGGCCCGGCCGGCGACCCCGTCGGCGGCTGCCGCCCTGACTCGTCCCCTGGCCCGTCCGGTGACACCTGCGGTGGCTCCGGCCGGCTCCGAGGCGGTGACCCAGGTGGTGTCGGCGGTCCGGCGGCCCGATGCGCCCACGACGCCGACGACCCTGTCCGAGGTGTTCGAGAAGGCCTTCCCGCCCGCACCCGAGCAGGAGCCGGTGACGGCGCCGGTGCCGGTGACGGGCCGCGGTCCGGCGCCCGCCCCGGGCCGGCCGGTCGTGGGGGAGCCGGGGTCGCGGCGCAGGACGGCGTTCCTCGCCGCGGCCGGCGCCCTGGCGGTGGCCGTGATCGGGACGGTGGTGGGCCTGGCGGTGTCCGGCTCGGACCCGCAGGCGCCGAAGGATCCGTCGGTGTCGTCGACGCCCGACGCCGACCCGAGCACCGAGACCGGCGGGAGCGATCCCGCCGCCGCGCCGGAGCCCGCCACGTCCGACCCGTCGGCGGCCGCGTCCGGCCCGGCGGAGTCCCAGCCGGGCGAGCCGGAGGCGCAGCCACGGCCCGGCACCACGCCGGGCCCGCGGCCCACGTCGAGCGGCCGGGCCCCGTCGCACAAGCCCGCGCCGCCCGCGCCGGGCACCAAGGCACCGAGCCCTGCGACGCCGCCGGTCGTCGTCCCGCCGGCCACCTCGTCATCGCCTTCGGCGAGTCCGTCGACGGACCCGCCCACGGACCCGGGCACCACCGGGTCCGCGTCCGGGGCGGCCCCGTCGTCCACGCAGTGACGACGCGGCCCGCGGGTCAGAACAGGCGGAGCTTGTCGTCCTCGATGCCGCGCATCGCGTTGTAGTCCAGCACCACGCAGTCCATGCCGCGGTCCGTCGCCAGGACCCGGGCCTGCGGCTTGATCTCCTGGGCCGCGAACACACCGCGCACCGGCGCGAGGTGCGGGTCGCGGTTGAGGAGCTCCAGGTAGCGGGTGAGCTGTTCCACGCCGTCGATCTCGCCGCGCCGCTTGATCTCCACGGCCACGGTCGCCCCCGAGGCGTCGCGGCACAGGATGTCCACCGGGCCGATCGCCGTCATGTACTCGCGGCGGATCAGCGTGTAGCCGTCGCCCAGCGTGTCGATGCGGTCGGCGAGCAGCTCCTGGAGGTGTGCTTCCACGCCGTCCTTGATCAGGCCCGGGTCGACGCCCAGCTCGTGGGAGGAGTCGTGCAGCACTTCCTCCATGGTGATGATGAGCTTCTCGCCCGCCTTGTTGACGACGGTCCAGACGCCTTCCTCGGCGCCGGTCCCCTCCTTGAGGGTGCACGGAGGAGACATCCAGTTGAGCGGTTTGTACGCCCGGTCGTCCGCGTGGATCGAGACACTCCCGTCGGCCTTCACGAGGATCAGACGGGGTGCGGAGGGCAGATGGGCGGTGAGCCGGCCCGCGTAGTCGACGGAGCAGCGGGCAATGACGAGACGCATGGTCGGCAACGCTACTCGACCGACAGGCCTCCACGCGATTCGCCCGTGAAAGCCCCCTTCGTCGATGGCGCGTTGTATGCGCATTCTCCTGGTGCGGCAACCCGGGGGCGCCTACCGTGGTGAGCGGGTGGTCGTCGAGCGCGCACGCTGCGTCGCGGCCGCCTTCCCTGCCCGTAGGACTCCGGACACCAAATCTGCCGGGGTCACGAGAGGAGAACCCATGTCGCTCGACGTCTCACCGGCCCTACTCGAACAGGCCGAGCGAGGCGAGGTCGACGAAGCCGCTTTCGTCGACTGCGTCCGGACCTCCCTGCCTTACGCATGGGAGATGGTCAGCTCGCTGGTGGCCCAGCTGGAGGTTGAGGGCGGAGAATTCGCCGACAACCAGACGCCGCCGCCGGACGAGCAGGCGCGCGGGCAACTGCTGCGCGCGCTCGCGAGTGACGCGATACGCGGTGCCCTGCAGCGGCACTTCGGGGTGCGCCTGGCATTCCAGAACTGCCACCGTGTAGCGGTGTTCCCGCTGGACCCCGCGGTGGACGACCGGCTTGCCAAGTTCACCTCGATCCGCGGCCAGCTGCTCAACCAGTCGCCGGGACTGCGGGACTGCTAGTCCCTGCGGGAGTTCCCGCTGCCGCTCCGTGTCGCAGGAGGCGCGACCGGCCGGAGCGGCAGCCCGGGTCCGGGGCTCAGCCGAGGCGGGGCAGGACCTCGGCGCCGATGCGCCGTACGTTCTCCTCCGTCGCGGCGAGGTCGCCGGAACCTTCCGTCAGCAGGGCGAAGCGGGTGATCCCGGTGCGCTCCGAGGTGGCCGCGAGGCGGTCCGCCGCCAACCGCGGGGTTCCGACGGGGTGCAGCGCGCACAGCAGCTCCGTGTAGGCCACCGGGTCCCGCATCGCGCGCTCCCGGCCGTCCACCGTCACGTGGGCGTCCAGGCCCTGGCGCAGCCAGCCCGGCATCGCCTTCACCAGTGTTTCCCGGGCGTCCGCGGTGCGGTCCGCGAGCTGGCAGACCCCGGCCGACACGTGGGCCGCGTCCGGCGCGTGCCCGGCGGCCCGGGCGGTGCGCCGCCACAGCGCGACCATGTCCGCCTTCTCCTCGTCCCCGCAGTGCATGCCCAGCAGCATCGGCAGACCGCGCTCGGCGGCCAGCCGTACGGACGCCGCGGAGGTGCAGGCGACGATCACTTCCGGCCCCTTCCCGTCACCGTCCAGCGCCTCCGCGGGACGCGGTACGACGGCCACCTCGCGGAAGTCGTACCGCTCGCCGGCCGCTCCCACCCGCGCCTCGGTCAGCCAGCGCCGCAGCAGGTCCAGGGCTTCCGGGAAACCGGTCTCGTACGCCTCCAGGCCCCCGCCGAAGACCTCCAGGTCGACCCAGGGGCCGCCGCGGCCGACGCCCAGCATGAAGCGGCCGCCGGACGTCAGGTGCAGCAGGGCCGCCTGTTCGCCCAGGGCCACCGGGTGCGTGCTCGGCAGTACGCTCACGGCGGTGCCCACGTGGAGCCGCTCGGTCCGCCCGAGCAGCAGGGCCGCCAGGGTCACCGCTGAGGGGCAGACCCCGTACGGCACGAAGTGGTGCTCGGCGAGCCAGACCGCATCCAGCCCGGCCTCCTCGGCGACGACGGCGGTCCGCACCGCCCGGTGCAGCGCCTCCCCCGGTCCCTGGCCGGGGAACTGGGCCCCCACTACAAACGCTCCTACGCGCATCGCGCTTAGCCTCCTCGCGGCTGACGCGGCCTCCCCAGGTGGACCGGCTTTCCGACGTTCATGACATCAACGTCTGATGGCAACAACGTCCGACACGTGTCAAGGGCACGGCCCGGAAGCAAAGTTATTGGGATTGTCAGGCCAGTGCTCGAGAACGAGCCCTCTCCTCGGACACACTGCGGGTACCCGGGCTCGCTGCGCGTAGTCTGGGAGAAAGTCACTGCCGTCCGCGCATCCGTGAGGTATACGTGTCACCGCGCCACAACCGCCCCAGGGGCGGCGGGAATCCAGCCGACCGTCCGGGCACGGGGTCCGGTTCCGGTTCGGGGGGTCTGGACCGGTTCGGCCTGGAGCAGACCGAGGAGTACCTCGGCGAGGAGTGGAAGGTCCGGCACGTCGCGGGCGCGAGCGCGGCGGGCAAGCGCTACCGGTGTCCCGGCTGCGACCAGGAGATCCCCTCCGGCACCCCGCACCTGGTGGCCTGGCCCCAGTACGGCGGCGTGGACGACCGCCGGCACTGGCACAAGGCCTGCTGGAACGCGAAGGACCGCCGCACCTCGCGGGTGCAGCGGTCCAGGAACGCGCCGAGGTACTAGGCGGTATCCGGTCATGATCCGCCGGACACCCCCTGGTCCCGCAGCCGGCCGGGGGTCCGTCACACGTCGCGGCGGCCGACCACCACGTAGGAGGCCGCCACCGCGGTGCCCGTCACCAGCAGCATCAGCGCCATCTGCGTCAGGTCGGCGGGCATCGCCTGGGGGGAGCCGGACGGGGTGGTACCCGTCGGCATCCCGAACAGCTGCATCAGGGCGACCGGCGCGTTGTGCTGGAGCACCACCCGCCCCACGGGAGCCGAGGCCTCCCAGATGCTGAGCATCGCCCCGGCCACCGGCGGCAGCGTCACGACGCCGATCATGACGGCGACCGCCCCGGCCGAGTGCCGTACGAGGGCCCCGATCGCCAGGGCGAGCAGGCCGAGCAGGGTGACGTAGAAGCTGCCGGCGAGCGCCCCGGCCCATTCGCCCGCCGAGTGGCTCCCGGCGGCGGGGCCGTTGTGGGCGATGGCCGCCGCCGTGCCGACCACGAAGACGGAGCCAGCACAGGTGAGGAAGGCCGTGAGGCCGAAGACCAGGTACTTGGCGGTGAGGACCCGGTACCGGTCGGGCGCGGCGGTGAAGGTGGTGCGCACCAGGCCGGTGCCGTGCTCGGAGGTGATCGTGAGCACGCCGAGCACCATCACCGCGAGCTGTCCGACGAGCAGGCCGATCAGGGCCGGGGTGGTGAAGGGGATGCTCGCGTAGTCGCCCGAGGAGGTCTGGGCGATGAACAGGATGCCGATGCCGACGACCACCACCACGAGGGAGCCGAGCGTCCACAGGGTGGAGCGGACGGAGACGAGCTTGGTCCACTCCGAGGCCAGCGCGTGCCCCAGGTGCGGGCGCCGGTTCTCCAGCGGGGAGCTGGAGGCCGTGCCTGCGGCAGCGGTCCTGGGGTCGGTCTGCGCGCCGGTCATCGGGAGGCCTCGGGGTTGTTCTGGACGGAGGCGGCGAGCTCGCCGGGCTCGCTGGGCATCAGGAACGCCGCGCCGCCCTCGCCGGGCGGCGGGGGTGCGAAGAAGCCGGGCTGCGGGATTTCGGGGGCCGCGGGGCCCTGCGGCCACTCCGGGAGCGCCAGCGGATCGGGCTCCCACAGCTGGGCCCGGGGGTCCTCGGTGGAGGTGTACTCGACGGAGGACCGGGTCATCCGCATGTACGCCTCCTCCAGCGAGGCCCGGTGCGGGGACAGCTCCCACAGCCGCAGGCCGCCCTCGTGGGCCAGGTCGGAGATCCGGGGCAGCTCCAGGCCGGTCACGCGCAGGGCGCCGTCCGGCTCCTGGAGGACGCGGGCGCCGCCCTTGCGGAGGAGCTCCGCGAACCCGTCCCGGGCACCGGGGTCCGTGCCGGCCACGCGCACCCGAGCGAATCCGGCCGAATTGTGCGTGATGAACTCCTGGGTGCTCATGTCGGCCAGCAGCCGGCCCCGCCCGATCACGATCAGGTGGTCCGCGGTCAGGGCCATCTCGCTCATCAGGTGCGAGGAGACGAAGACGGTGCGGCCCTCGGCGGCCAGCTGGCGCATCAGGTTCCGGACCCAGAGGATGCCCTCCGGGTCCAGGCCGTTGACGGGTTCGTCGAACAGCAGCACCCGGGGATCGCCGAGCAGGGCGGTGGCGATGCCGAGCCGCTGGCCCATGCCGAGGGAGAACCCTTTCGTCCGCTGCCGGGCGGCGTCCTGGAGCCCGACGACCGCCAGCACCTCGTCCACCCGCTTCTCCGGGATGCCGGAGAGCTGGGCGATGGACAGCAGGTGGGTGCGGGCCCGGCGGCCGCCGTGCACGGCCTTCGCGTCGAGCAGGGCGCCGACGTGCCGCTGTGCGTTCGGCAGCTCCCGGAAGGGGAGTCCGTTGATCGTCACACGGCCGGCGGTGGGCCGGTCGAGTCCGAGGACCATGCGCATGGTGGTGGACTTCCCCGACCCGTTGGGCCCGAGGAATCCGGTGACGTGACCAGGCCTGACCTGGAAGGACAGCTGGTCGACGGCGGTCTTGGCGCCGAAGCGCTTGGTCAGGCCGACTGCCTCGATCATGGTTCTGCCCCTCGACAGGCCGGCAGGCCCGGGACGGCTCTCGCCCCTGTAAGGGTTAAGAGGATATCGAGTGGCCTACGGTTCCGTCCCCTCCCGGATCCCTGATCTCCCCCTGATCCGGACCCCCGGTTTCCCCGTACGACCTCCGGTGTCCGTCGTGCGACGGACACCGGAGCGCCGGGCACCCCCTACGCGTCGCGCTTCTTCAGCACCAGGTAGCCGCCGAGTACGGCGGCCAGCGCCCACAGCACCATGATCCCGAAGCCGCCCCAGGGCCCGTAGGGCGGTGCCTCGCGCCCCATGGCGTCGGGGACGACCCGCATGACCGCGGAGCCGGCCTGGTCCGGGAAGTACTGGGCCACCTTCCGGGTCGCGTCGACGAAGCCGAGGATGTTCGAGATCAGGAAGAAGAACGGCATCAGGATGCCGAGGGAGAGCATCGAGCTGCGCAGCATCGTGGCGATGCCCATGGAGAACAGGGCGATCACGGCCATGTAGAGCCCGGCGCCGATCACGGCGCGCAGTACGTTCGGCTCGCCGATGCCGATGCTCCGCCCGCCCAGGATCGCCTGTCCGAGGCCGAAGGACAGGAAGCTGGTGACCAGTCCCACCACCAGGGCCAGGGCGGTGGCCACGACGAGCTTGCCGAAGAGGAACTCGGCCCGGCGCGGCACGGCCGCCAGCGAGGTGCGGATCATGCCCGAGCTGTACTCGGTGCCGACCACCAGGACGCCGAAGACGATCATCGCCAGCTGTCCGAGGTTCATCCCGGCGAAGCTGGCCAGCGTCGGGTCGAAGGTCGCCTGCTCCTGGGGCGGCATGTCGCCGAAGGTGGCGCTGGCGACCGCGCACAGGCCGGCGCTGACGCCGACGGTGACGGCCAGGGCCGCCACGAGGGTCCAGACCGTGGAGGAGACCGTACGGATCTTCGTCCACTCGGAGGTGAGAACGGCGGGGAAGGCCACGGTCACTCACCGCCCTTGCGGGTCGCGTCGAAACCGGCGCCCCAGGCGGGGACATCGGCCGGCCGCGCCGGACTGCCGGTGCCCGGCGGGATGCCGGGCATCCCCATTGCGTGGGCGTGGTACTCGACGGAGTCCGCCGTCATGCGCATGAACGCTTCTTCCAGTGACGCCCGTTGCGGGCTGAGTTCGTGCAGCACGATCTGGTGCTGGGCGGCCAGTTCGCCGAGCCGCTCCGGCCCCACGCCGTCGATCTCCAGGGCGCCGGTGGCGGGAACGCTGACGGCGTTGATGCCGGCCTGGTGCAGGACGTCCCTCAGCCGCTCCTGCTGCGGCGAGCGCAGCCGGACGTAGCTGCGCGAGTTCTGGTGGATGAAATCGGCCATCGACAAGTCGGCGAGCAGTCTGCCCTGCCCGATGACGATCAAATGGTCTGCGGTCAAGGCCATTTCACTCATCAAGTGCGAGGAAACGAAGATCGTCCTGCCTTCCGACGCCAGCCTCTTCATCAGATTGCGGATCCAGTGAATTCCCTCTGGGTCCAGACCATTGACGGGTTCGTCGAACATCAGGATCTCCGGATCGCCGAGCAGCGCGGAGGCGATTCCCAGCCGCTGCCCCATGCCGAGCGAAAATCCTTTCGACTTCTTCCGCGCCACCGGCGTCAGCCCGACGAGATCCAGCACCTCGGACACCCGGTGCTCGGGGATCCGGTTCGCCTGGGCCAGGCAGAGGAGGTTGTTGTAGGCGCTGCGTCCGCCGTGCATGGACTTGGCGTCCAGCAGCGCCCCGATGTGCTTCAGCGGTTCCGGCAGGTCCCGGTAGTGCTTGCCGTCGATCCGGACCGTGCCGCTGGTCGGGTTGTCGAGGTCGAGCATCATGCGCATGGTCGTGGACTTCCCCGCCCCGTTGGGGCCGAGGAAGCCGGTCACCACCCCCGGTCTGACCTGGAAGCTGAGGTGGTCCACGGCGGTCTTGGCGCCGAATCGTTTGGTAAGTCCCTCGAGCTCGATCATGCGGCCACGCTAGAACGCCCGAGGGCCCCACGCCACCTCGAAAGGCGGCACAGGGCCCTCGTCGTGCACGCGCCGCGAGCCGCGGTCCGACCGGCGAGTATCGGGGGTGTACGCGCCGGACGCCGCGACCGGGTCAGCGGGTCTGCTGCGCCGGGACGCCGCGGGTGACCGGCTCGTCGTCGATCGGGGAGCCGGCGGCGGCGACGGCGGCGCCGGTCAGCGTCGCCAGCATCTCGCGGACGTTGGTCAGCTGGGCGTTGATGGAGTCGCGGCGGTTGGTGAGCGCCGCCAGCTCGCGCTCGGACTCGCTGCGGATCCGGTCGGCCTTGGCGTTGGCGTCGGCCACGATGTCCTCGGCCTGGCGCTGCGCGGTCTCCACGGTCTGGCGGGCGCGGCGCTCCGCGTCCGTACGGAGCTTCTCGGCCTCCAGGCGCAGCTGCTCCGCGCGGTGCTCGATCTCCGCGAGCCGCTTCTCGGCCTTGGCCTGACGGGAGGCCAGGTCCCGCTCGGACTGCTCACGGCGCTTGGCCAGGTTGGTCTCGAAGTCGGCGGCGGCCTGGGCGGCCTTGGCGCGCGTCTCCTCGAAGAGCGCGTCCGCCTCCTCGCGCTTGGAGGCCGCGTCCTTCTGGGCCTCGGCGCGCAGGGTCGTGGCGTCGCCCTTGGCCTTCTCGACGATGCGGACGCCCTCGTCCTCCGCCTTCGCCTTGCGGTCGGCGGCGAACGACTCGGCGTCGTTGCGCACCTGCTGGGCAGCCGACTCGGCCAGCTCACGGTGCTGCTCGGCCGCGCGACGGGCCTCCTCGCGCAGGTCCTTCGCCTCCTCCTCGGCCAGGCGCAGGATCTTCTCGACCCGGGCGCCCAGACCCGCGTACGACGGCTCCGCGTCGCTCACCTGGGCCTGGGCGTTCTGCGTTTCGAGGTGCAGCTCCTCGATCCGCTTTTCCAGAGAGTTGATACGTCCAAGGGCGCTGTCGCGGTCGGAGACCAGCTTGGTGATGCGGTCGTCCACCTGACCGCGGTCGTAACCACGCCGCACGAGCTCGAAGCCGAAGGGGGAGGAAGTGTCGCTCATAGGGTTCCTGTCGAATGAGACCGATGAGGTGCTACGTGAGGTGTTAGGGGAATCCTAGGCGCCCGAGCGGCGTGTCATCGAGTCAATCCACGTTTGCTCTGGACAATGACACCCCTTTTGAGTGGCAAGGCGACAGAATGCTTGTCACTCGTTCGGATGAACCTTCATCAGGAGCACACATTCCTTCACGCTGACTAGCCCTCTGACGACTTACCACCCGAACGAGTGGAACCCGCTGTAGCTCCGGCCTTCATGCCCCCCGCGCCCTGGCCGCCGACCGCCGGCTTTCCGCCGCCCGAAGGCGCCTCGAATGATTCCAACGCCTCAAGAACGTCCTGGACACGGGAGATCTCCGCCTGAATGTCCTCCCGCCTGCGCACGAGGACTTCCAGCTCACGACGGCCCTCATCGACGAGCCGCTCCGCCTCGGCCTTGGCCTCCGCGAGCGCCTGCTCCGCCTGGCGCGCCAGGTCGGCCTTCTTCTGCTCGGCCTCCTTGAGCAGCGCCTCCGCCTTGCGGACAGCGGCGATACGGACCTTGCTCGCCTCGCTGCTCGCGTCGGACAGCATCGCCTTGGCCTTCGCCTCGGCCTCGACGCTCTGCTCCGTCGCCGCGCGCACCAGCTTGTCCACGCGCTCGCCGGCCGACTTCATCTGCTCGGCCGACTCCCGGCGGGCCCGCTCGTGCAGCTCCTCCACCTCGGACTCCACCCGGGCGCGCAGCTCCTCCGCCCGCTCCCTTATGGCGGCGGCGTCCGTACGCGCCCCCACGAGCAACTCGTCCGCGTCCGTACGGGCCTTCTCCACCGTGGAGTTGCCCTCGATGGTCGCCTCCGAGGTGATCCGCGCGGCCTCCTTGCGGGCCGCGTCGACCATCGCGTCGGCCTGCTCCTCGGCGGCCGTGGTCGCCGCCAGGGCCTGCTGCGCCGCGTCGGCCGTGAGCTTCTCGGCTTCCGCCGCCGCCTCGGTGATGAGCCGGTCGACCTGCTCGGCGGCCTCGGTACGGCGCTTGTTGGCCTCTTCGCGGGCCTCGTCGAGCAGCCGCTCCGACTCGGCGCGGGCCTCGGAGCGCACCCGCTCGGCCTCGCCCGCCGCCTGTGCCTTGACCCGCTCGGCCTCGGACCGGGTGCGGGCCGCGTGCTCCTGCGCCGAGGACAGCGCCTCGGTGGCCTCGGCGCGCAGCCGCTCGGCTTCCGTCGCGGCCTCGCCGACCGTGCGCTCGTTGTCCTTGCGGGTCTGCTCGACGAGCTTGTCGGCTTCCGCCGCCGCCTCGGTGATGAGCCGGTCGACCTGCTCGGCGGCCTCGGTACGGCGCCGGCCGGCCTCCTCGCGGGCCTCGTCCAGCAACCGCTCCGACTCCCGCTCGGCGCTCGCCAGCGTCTCCGCCGCCGCGGCCGTGACCCGCTCGGCCTCCGCGGTGGCCTCGCCGATGACCCGGCCGCCCTCCGCGCGCGCCTCCTCCAGGGTCCGCGCCGCGTCCGTACGCAGCCGCTCGGCCTCCGCCGCGGCTTCGCCGACCGTGGCCTCGTTGGCCGTCCGGGTCTCCTCGACCAGCCGGTCGCCCTCGGTGCGGGCGTCGACCAGGACGCGCGCGGCGTCCCGTTCGGCCGCGGCCAGGGTGTCGGCCGCCTGCTTGGTGAGCCGCTCGGCCTTCGCCGTCGCCTCGGCCAGCGCCGCCTGGGTGGCCGCGCGGGTCTCCTCCGTGAGCCGCTCCGCTTCGGAGATCGCCTCCGTGAGCAGCCGGTCCGCCTGCTCGGCGGCCTCGGTACGCAGCCGGCCGGCCTCCACCCGGGCCTCGTCCAGCGTGCCCGCAGCCTCGGTGCGGGTCTCCTCCGCCGCCGCCTCGGCCTCGGCGACCGTCGCCGAGTTGGCCGCGAGGGTCTCCTCGGTGAGCCGCTCGGCCTCCGCCGTCGCCTCCGCGACGATCCGGCCGCCCTCGGCGCGCGCGGCCTCCAGGGACTCCGCCGCCTCGCCGCGGATCCGGTTCGCGTCGTCCCGGGCGTCCGCCCGGGTCCGGGCCGCGTCGCGCTCGGAGGCGGCCAGTGCGTCCGTCGCCTCCGTACGCACCCGCTGCGCGTACTCGGCGGTGTCGGCCCGCAACTGCTCGGCCTCGGCGATCGCGTCGCCGACCGTGCGGTCCGCCAGCGCCTTCGCCGCGTCCGTCTCCGACCGGACCTCGCTGCGCAGGCGGGCGGCGTCCTCGGCGGCCCGCTCCCGCTCCGCGTGGGCGTCGGCGCGGATCCGGTCGGCCTCGGCCTGCGACTCCGTCCTGGTGCGCTCCGCCGCGTGCTCGGCCGCGCTGCGCAGCCCGGCGACCTCTTCCTCGGCCTGCTCGTGCAGTCCGGCCACGGCGTCCCGGACCTGCTGGGCGGTGGCTTCCGCCGCCGTCACCAGCTCCGACGCGCGCCGCTCCGCCTCCTCGGTGAGCCGGGCCGCCTCGGCCTGCGCCTCCTCCGAGCGCTTGCGGGCCTGCGCCAGCAACTCCTCGCTCTGCTCGCGGGCCTGCGCCCGCTCGTTGTCGGCGTCCGTACGGGCCGACGTGAGGGTCTCCTCCGCCTCCCGGCGGCGCCGGGCGGCTTCCTCCGCGGCGGCCGTCAGCGCCTCCGCGGCCTCCTCGGAGACCCGCTCGGCGGCGGCCTTCGCCTCGGCGCGCAGCCGGTCCGCCGTCTCCTGTGCCTCCGTGCGCACCCGCTCGGCCTCGGCCTCGGCCTCGCCGCGCAGCCGTACCGCGACCTGCTCGGCCTCCGCCCGGACCCGGCCGGCGTCCTGCGCCGCCTCCGTGCGCAGCTGCTCGGCCTCGGCCTCCGACTGCGCCTGCAGGGTGCGGATCCGCTCCGCCGACTCGGCGCGCAGCCGGTCGTTCTCCTCCGTCGTCTCCCGGCGGATGTTCTCCGCCGCCGTCCGGGCGTCGCGCAGCGTCATCTCGGCCGTGGTCAGCCGGTTCTCCGCGTCCGAGTGCAGCCGGACCAGTTCCTCGTCGGCCTCCGCCCGCTTGGCGGCGAGGGCCTGTTCGGTCTCTTCGCGCCGGGCCAGGGCCGCGGCCTCCGCCTCGGCGCGTACGGCCTCGGCCTGCTCCTCGGCCTCGGCGCGCAGCCGTTCGGCCTCGGCGCGGGTCCGCTCCAGCGTCTCCTCGGCCTGCTTGCGCAGCGTGGTGGCCCGCTCCACGGCCTCCGCGCGGACCCGCTCGCTCTCGGCGGCGGCCCCGCCGCGCAGTTCGTCCGCGTCGGCCTTGGCCTTGCCCAGCAGCCCCTCGGCGGTCCGGGCCGCCTCCTCGATCTGCTGGACCGCCTCGCGGCGCGCCTCGCCGCGGATCCGCTCGCCCTCGGCGACGGCCTCCGCGCGCAGCTGCTCGGCCTCGCCGCGCAGCCGCCGGGCCTCCTCCTGGAGTTCGACCGTACGGGCGCGGTACTCCTCGGTGTCGTCCTTCGCGGCGCCCTTGAGCTCATCGGCCGTGGCCGCGGCCTGGACGCGCAGCCGCTCGGCCTCCGCCTCGGCCTCGCGGCGGATCCGCTCGGCTTCCTCGGAGGCGGCGCGGGTGGTGGCCCGGGCGTCTTCCGAGGCCTTGTTCAGTACGTCCTCGGCGGTACGGGCGGCCTTCGCCAGCTGCGCCGCCATCTCCTCCGCGGCGGCCGTACGGGCCTGCGCGCCGGCCTCGGTACGCAGCCGCTCCGCCTCCGCGCGGGCGTCGGCCAGGGCCTGCTCGGCCTCGGCCTTGAGGACCTCGGCCTCCTTGGAGGCCTCGCCGACCAGCCGGGCGACCTGCTCCTTGGCGGTGCGGGTGCGCTGCTCGTTGACCGACTCCGCCGAGGCGAGCTGGCGGGCGGCGCTCTCCTTGGCCTCCGCTAGCACCTTCTCGGCCTCGGCGCGCGCGGTGCGCAGCGCGTTGTCGGCCTCCTGGGCCCGGGACTCGGCGACCCGGCCCAGGTCGATGGTCTGCTGCCGGGTCTGCTCGGCCTCGGCGGTCGTGCTCGTACGCAACCGCTCCGCGTGCTCGGTGGCCTCCTGCGCCTGCGCGGAGGCGGCGGCCAGCAGCCGCTCGGCCTCCTTGCGGGCGCGCAGCAGCGTCGCCTCGGCCTCGGCGCGGGTGGCCTCGGCCTCGGCGGCGAGCCGGCGGGTGGCCTCGGCGGCGTGCCGGGCGGCCTCGGCACGCGCGGCGTTCAGGGCCTGCTCGGCCTCGGCGCGGGACTCGTCCATGAGCCGGCGGGCCTGGGACTCGGTGCGTGCCCGCAGCTGTTCCGCCCAGGCGACGTTCTCGTTGACGTGCGCCTCGACCGTCTGGCGGCGCTCGTTGAGTTCCTGGTCCAGCCGCTGGCGCCGGTTGACGGCCTCGGCGTGCAGTTCGGCCTGGAGGCGCGCCTGGTGCTCGGCGTGCTCCTGGAGGATGCGCTGGGTCTGCGCCCGGGCGTCGCGCAGTTCGCGCTCGGCGTCGGAGCGCATCTGGTCGGCCTGGATCTGGGCGTTGCGCAGCAGTTGCTCCGCCTGGTATCCCATGTCCGCACCGTCGTACGCGGGGCGGGACGCGAGATTGCGGCGTACCTCATGGAGCTTGGCGCGCAGCACCTCGACCTGGTACCCCAGGTCTTCGGCGTGCTGGACTGCTTTCCCGCGCTCCTTCTTCAGCCGCTCCATCTCGGCCTCGAAGCGCGAGAGATGGTCGGCCTCGGCCTGATGGCTCTCCTGGCTTTCGTAGCCCCGCACAGCGCGGTCCCATCCGTCCCCTGGTCGCAAGCTCTCTCCCAATTGAGCATCGCTCGCCCGCTGAACGACGCCCCCGGGGAATGGTGTCAGATACCGGGGCAGGGGTCACAGGCCCCGACCCCGTCTCCGCACCGAACCCCGGCCGAGCCATGGCCACTCTACCTGTGGCCTGCCGCATGGCCCGGCCGTCAGGGTGAGGACCGCTCAGGACCTGGTGCGCGGTGCGGGGCGCGGGTTTTCCCGGAAGCCGGCCCGGTGCGCGGTGCGCAAGCCGCTGCGGCCGTGCCGGTTTCACCATTTGAGGCCATTTGGTGGTGCGGGTCCGGCGCTCGGGGAAGCGGGCCGTCAGTGCTCCGGGCGGGAGGTGACCAGTTCGGTCAGCACGCCGTGGCAGTCCTTGGGGTGCAGGAAGGTGATCCTGGAGCCCATCGAGCCGATGCGGGGCTCGTCGTACAGGACGCGGACGCCCTTGCCGCGGATGGCCTCGGCGTCGCCGTCGACGTCGGCGGTGCCGAAGGCGATGTGGTGGACGCCCTCGCCGTTCTTGGCCAGCCACTTGCCGACCGCCGAGTCCTCGCGGGTGGGTTCCAGGAGCTGGAGGTACGAGGCCCCGCCGTCGGAGGTCTCGTTGATCTTGAGCATGGCCTCGCGCACACCCTGCTCCTCGTTGACCTCGGTGTGGAACACCTCGAAGCCGTACGTGGCACGGTAGAACTCGACGGTCTTGTCGAGGTCGAAGCAGGCGATCCCGATGTGGTCGATTCTTGTCAGCATGGGAACAGTGCACAGCTGAGGAGGGTGGTCACGCAACGTGCCAGCGATCACACCGACTGCCCGGTGACGGGGCGGGTACCGCTCAGTACATTCGGGTAAACCCTCGTTCACTCCTCTCATCCAAGGGGCTGTGCCTCATGTCCGGAACGAACAACACCACGTCCGTGATCGTCGCCGGGGCCCGCACGCCCATGGGGCGCCTGCTCGGTTCGCTGAAGTCCTTCTCGGGCGCCGACCTCGGCGGCTTCGCCATCAAGTCCGCGCTGGAGCGGGCCGGGATCTCCGGCGACCAGGTCCAGTACGTGATCATGGGCCAGGTGCTCCAGGCCGGCGCGGGCCAGATCCCCGCCCGCCAGGCCGCCGTCAAGGCCGGCATCCCCATGAACGTGCCCGCGCTCACCATCAACAAGGTGTGCCTCTCGGGCCTGGACGCCATCGCCCTCGCGGACCAGCTGATCCGCGCCGGAGAGTTCGACATCGTGGTCGCCGGCGGCCAGGAGTCGATGACCAACGCCCCGCACCTGCTGCCGAAGTCCCGCGAGGGGTTCAAGTACGGCGCCATCGAGATGCTCGACGCGATGGCCTACGACGGCCTCACCGACGCGTTCGAGAACATCGCGATGGGCGAGTCCACCGAGAAGCACAACACCCGCCTGGGCATCGAGCGGGCCCCGCAGGACGAGTTCGCCGCCGCCTCCCACCAGCGGGCCGCGGCCGCCCAGAAGAACGGCGTCTTCGAGGCCGAGATCACCCCGGTCGAGATCCCGCAGCGCAAGGGCGACCCGGTGATCTTCGCGCACGACGAGGGCATCCGCCCGGAGACCACCGCCGAGTCCCTCGGCAAGCTGCGCCCCGCCTTCGCCAAGGACGGCACGATCACCGCCGGGACCTCCTCGCAGATCAGCGACGGTGCCGCCGCCGTGGTCGTGATGAGCAAGACCAAGGCCGAGGAGCTGGGTCTGGAGTGGATCGCCGAGATCGGCGCCCACGGCAATGTGGCCGGACCGGACAACTCGCTCCAGTCGCAGCCCTCGAACGCCATCCTGCACGCCCTCAAGAAGGAGGGCCTGGAGGTCGCCGACCTCGACCTGATCGAGATCAACGAGGCGTTCGCGGCGGTCGCCGTCCAGTCAATGAAGGACCTCGGCGTGACCCCGGAAAAGGTGAACGTCAACGGCGGGGCCATTGCCCTGGGCCACCCGATCGGCATGTCCGGCGCGCGCGTGGTGCTGCACCTGGCCCTGGAGCTGTCCCGGCGCGGCGGCGGAGTCGGCGCGGCCGCCCTGTGCGGCGGTGGCGGCCAGGGTGACGCCCTGATCGTCCGCGTCCCCGGCAACGGCACGAAGGCGTAGGTAGCACGAGCATGACGACGGTGGACGTCCCCACGCTGGTGGCCCAGGCCCGAGAAGGCCGCCCGCGGGCCGTGGCCCGGCTGATCTCCCTGGTCGAGGGGGCGTCCCCGCACCTGCGCGAGGTGATGGCCGCCCTGGCCCCGCTGACCGGCGGGGCGTACGTGGTGGGCCTCACGGGTTCCCCGGGCGTGGGCAAGTCCACGTCCACGTCGGCCCTGGTCTCGGCTTACCGGAAGGCCGGCAAGCGGGTCGGCGTGCTCGCGGTGGACCCGTCGTCGCCGTTCAGCGGGGGCGCCCTGCTCGGCGACCGGGTGCGCATGTCGGACCACGCCTCCGACCCGGGCGTCTACATCCGGTCCATGGCCACGCGCGGCCACCTGGGCGGTCTCGCCTGGGCGGCGCCGCAGGCGATCCGGGTGCTGGACGCGGCCGGCTGCGAGGTGATCCTGGTCGAGACGGTCGGGGTCGGGCAGTCGGAGGTGGAGATCGCCTCGCAGGCCGACACCTCGGTGGTGCTGCTGGCGCCGGGCATGGGCGACGGGATCCAGGCCGCGAAGGCAGGCATCCTGGAGATCGGCGACGTGTACGTGGTCAACAAGGCCGACCGGGACGGCGCCGACGCGACCGCCCGCGAGCTGAACCACATGCTCGGCCTCGGGGAGTCCCGCGGGCCGGGCGACTGGCGGCCGCCGATCGTCAAGACGGTCGCCGCCCGGGGCCAGGGCATCGACGAGCTGGTCGAGGTGCTGGAGAAGCACCGGGCGTGGATGGACGAGCGGGGGGTGCTGGCCGAGCGCCGGACCGCCCGGGCCGCCCGGGAGGTGGAGACCATCGCGGTGACCGCCCTGCGGGCCCGGATGGCGGACCTGCACGGTGACGCGCACCTCGGCAGCCTCGCCGCCAAGGTCGCCTCCGGCGAGCTGGACCCGTACGCGGCCTCCGACGCCCTGCTGGCCACCCTCACCGATACGGAGGCGCCGGCCCCCGGGCAGCTCTAAGCTGGCCGCGTCCGGTATGCCTCGAAGGCGCCCCGGCGGTTTCGGGGTGCCCCGCGAAGGGAGTGGCGTCATGGCCAAGCGCGGCAACAAGAAGCGGGCCCGCAAGAAGAAGAAGGCGAACCACGGCAAGCGTCCCAACGCCTGACCGGTCCGCCCGTGAACCACGCGAGCCGCGCCCCGCCGTACGGGGGGGCGCGGCTCGCGCGTCAGACCTTGCCGCGCTGGTCGCGCAGGTGCTCGGCCACCGGCCCCAGGGAGGCGCGCAGCGCCGCGAGGTCCTGCGGGCTGAGCAGGTCGATGAAGTGCTGCCGTACGGACGCCACGTGGTGCGGGGCGACCTTGCGCATGGTCTCCATGCCCTCGTCGGTGAGCACCGCGTACAGGCCGCGGCGGTCGGACTCGCAGTTCACCCGGGTGACCAGGCCGGCCGCCTCCATCCGGGTGATCTGGTGGGAGAGCCGGCTCTTCGACTGCAGGGTGGCGGTCGCGAGGTCGCTCATCCGCATCCGGTGGTGGTCCGACTCCGAGAGGTTCACGAGGATCTCGTAGTCGTTGTTGGTCAGTCCGAAGGGCTGGAGATCCTTTTCCAGCTGGTGCATCAGCAGCCTGCTGACGTCCAGGTGAGTGCGCCAGGCGCACTGCTCCGCGTCGGTGAGCCAGCGCGTGGCCGTATCGGTCTCCATGGTCTCCATGACTGAACTCTACCTAAAAAGTTGAATTACGTACAAAAATACGACGATCGTGGAAGCCGCCGTGCCCCGGCGGCCGCCGGAAGCCGCCCCCGGGCCGTCACAGCCCGAAGCGGCGTTGCAGATCACCCAGCTGCCCGGGCATCCGCGGTACGCCCAGTTGTCCCAGTGGTCCCTGGCCCGCCCCCGGTACGCCGTGGTTCTCGCCGCCGGCGGCGCCGGTGCCCACGGCCCCGACCGCCTGCTCGGCCATCAGCGTCTCCGATGACTGCAGCAGCACCGTCCCCGCCCCGACGAACTCGAACTGGTGCTCCTCGCCCGAGGAGCCGCCGATGCCGGTCAGCGAGCGCAGGCCCCCGATCACCCCGGACATGTACTTGTGGTCGTAGTGGTGGCACGGCGAGGGGCAGTCCGCCCATCCCACCAGCGCCTGCGGGTCCACCCGCAGCGGCGGCTCCATGAACACCACCGGCCCGTTGGACGCAGCCACGAACTTCCCGGTTCCGATCAGGGTCAGGAAGCCGGGGACGATCGACTGCTTGAGGGCGAGGGTGGGCTGGTAGGCCAGCAGGTTCCCGGACCGGATCGTCAGGTTCCCGTCGTCCAGGTCGTACGAGTTCACGTCGAAGGCCCGGTCGGCCAGCAGCATCTTGCCCTGGCCCTCGGCCACCACCCAGTCGCTCGCGTGCATTGGCGAGTGGAAGCTCGTCCGCAGCAGCCGGTCGAAGCGGCCGTTGCCGACGCCGTTGAACTCGATGCTCCCGTAGTACGAGATCATCTTGCCCTTCTGCAGGAACCACTGGCTGCCCTTGAGCTCCACGCAGAAGGTGTACGCGTTCACGTTGTCGTCGGAGGGCAGGGTGTACGGGTCGAAGACCGTCGGGCCACCGGTCACGGGACCGCTCGTTCCTGACTGGTAGGTCACAGCTTCTCCTCCGAGGCCTGTACGTACACCGCGCCCTGGCCGGACAGCTCCAGCTGGAACGCCTCGCCCGAACCGCGTCCGACCATGTCCCGCCAGCCGAGCGCGGTGGAGAGCTTGTTGCGCACGTCCCCGTGGTGGGCGACGTACGCCTGCGGGTCCACGTGGACCGGCCGCTGGGGCGTGATGGGCAGCTCGATGACTCCGCCGTGGGCCATCACGGCGACCGAGCCGTGGCCCTTGAGGGTGGTGGTGAACAGGCCCTGCCCGGTCACCTGGCCGCGCACCATGCCCATGACCCCGCCCTGCGAGCCCATGAACATGGTGCCCTGCCGGAGGGTCCCGTCGAACGCGAGCAGCCGGTCCGCCTCGACGTACAGGGTCTCGCCGGACAGGCTGATCACCTGGATGTGGTGGCCGCCGTGACCGAACATCACGGTGCCGCTGCCCTCGACCGTCATCAGCGGGGTCTGCTCGTTCGCCACCCTGCGCCCGATCATGCCCATGACCCCGCCCTGGCCGCCGGTGACGCTCGGGGTGAAGGACACGTCGCCGCGGTAGGCGAGCATCGCCCCGCGCTGGCTGTACATCGTCTGCCCGGGCAGCACCTGCGCCTCGACCATCTTCGAGTTGATCTCGCGGAACGGCATCAGAGGTCACCGCCGATGGTGTTGCGCTCGCTGGGCTGCACGTACACCAGGCCCTCGCCCTCGAAGCGGATCTGGAAGGACTCGCCGGAGCCCTCGCCGATCAGCGTGCGGAAGTTGATCCCCGACTGGAACGACTGCCGGAGGTCGCCGGTGTGCGCGACGTACGCCCCCGGGTCCACGGAGAGCGGGTACTGGGCGCTGACCCGCAGCACCACCGCCGGGCCGTCCGACATGATCGCCGCCTGGCCGGAGCCCTCGACGGTGGTGGTGAACAGGCCATTGCCCGTCGCCCCGCCGCGCAGCCCGGTGAAGGTGGTGCCGGTGCGCAGTCCGGCGTCGGTGGCCAGCAGGTTGCTGGCCTCGACGTGGAGCTTCTCGCCGCGCAGGCTGACCAGGTTGATCTCGCTCGCCCGGTCGGCGAAGAAGCAGGTGCCGTGCCCCTGCACCTCCATCACGGACATCTGTTCGCCGGTCAGCCGGCGGGTCACCATGCCGCGCAGGCCTTCGCCGCCGCCGGACATCTTCTTGAAGGCCATCTGGCCGTCGTACGCGACCATGGAGCCGTTTTTCGCTTTCACGGCGTCCCCGGTCAGGTCGACGGCGAGCACCTTGCTGCCTTGGAGTCGGAACTGAGCCACGGGGAGAAGGTATCCGCAGCGGGCCGGGCCGAACAGGGCGCCCTGCCCGACATCCGCCACACCGGGCCGTTTTCCCCGGGCGGCCGGGGGCCGGGTCAAGATCTCCCCGGCCGGCTGAGAGACTGGTCCGGACCATGCCTCGATCCCCCCGAAGGTTCCCCGTGGACATCAAGACCGCCTCCGCCCTGCACCGGCTGCGCCTCGTCTCCGTACCGGAGGCGCTGTCGTTCCCGGCCCTGCTGATCTTCGGTTCGCTGCTCAGCCGGATCTCGGACATCAACCTGGTGATGCCGCTGGGCGCCCTGCACGGCATCCTCTTCGTCCTGTACGTGATCTTCCTGCTGGACGTGTGGAACCGGGCCAAGTGGCCGCTGAAGAAGGCCGCGCTCTTCTTCCTGCTGGCCCTGGTGCCCTTCGGCGGTCTCTTCGGCGACCGGATCCTCAAGCGCGACGAGGCCGAAAGCGTGGTAGCGGCCCGGGCGCGCGAGGCGGCGAAGGCATGATCGTCGCGTTCTCGGTGACGCCTCTGGGCGTGGGGGAGGAAGTCGGCGAGTACGTCGCCGACGCTGTCCGCGTCGTACGGGAATCCGGGCTGCCGAACCGGACCGACGCCATGTTCACCACCGTGGAAGGTGACTGGGACGAGGTGATGGACGTGGTCAGGCGCGCCGTCGCGGCCGTGGAGGCGCGCGCGCCCCGGGTCTCCTTCATCCTGAAGGCCGACGTCCGCCCCGGGGTCACCGACGGCATGACCTCCAAGGTGGCGACGGTCGAACGGCACCTCGCCGAGGGCTGATCCGGCCTCCTCCCCGCCCGCGCCCGCGCCCCCGGCCCACCGGCCGGGGGCGTTCGCATGCCCCGGTGCCGCCCGCGCCGCCGCGCGTACGGCCCCGGACCGGCCGTCCGCCGCGGAACGGCCCGTCGGCGGAGCCCGGTCCGCACACCGGTGGTCCGTCACCCCTTCGTGGTGGCAGCAGCCCGTCGGGACACCGGGACCGAGCACTGGAGGGACCGTGCGGCCGGAAGGCCCCGACGCTGTGGTGCTCGGCTCCGTCGGGCTGATCATGCTGTTCACGCCGGTCAACGTGGTGTCGATCGCCCACGCCACGATGGTCGCCCGGACCCGGTCCCGGGGTACCCGCCGAACCCGGCACCGGCGTCGCGTTCCACCCGGTCTTCCGCAACACCGCCCGGCTGCCGCAGCGGACCCGGTAGCTGACCAGTGCCGCTGCCGGACGGCCGGGGTGCGACACTTCCGCCGGCGATCAGGTCGGGCCGCCTCCCGTCAGGGCGATGGCCAGGGGGGTGCGTTCGTAGAGCACCTGCCGGCCGTGGCGGGCCGCGATCAGCAGGCCCGCCGCCCGCAGGGTCCCGAGGTGCGCGGAGACGCTGGAAGGGGCCAGGCCCAGCCGGACGGCGAGGGTCGTCGTGGAGGCGGGTTCGGTGAGGGCGCACAGGATGTCGGCCCGCGCCCGTCCGAGCAGGGCGGCCAAGGGGCTCGGGGTGACCTCCGTCGGGGCCGACCACAGCGCGCCGATCCCGCGGGCGGGGTAGACCAGCGTCGGCTGCCACGGCGGGTCGTAGCCGCCGACGACCTCCGGCCAGACGAACGCGCTCGGCATCAGCAACAGGCCCTGCCCGTCCAGGCGGCGGTCGTGGTGCGCGCCGCGCTCGACGGTGAGGGTGTCGTCCGCCCAGCTCAGGTCGGGGTGCAGCCCGTCGAACAGCGCCTCCAGGCCGCCCGCCGCCAGCCGCCGCGTGTGGAAGAGGATGTCGGCCTCCAACAGGGCCCGCAGGCGCGGCCAGTGGGGGGCGACCAGCGCCTCCCAGGCCCGCTCGTGCAGGTCGGCCAGCTCCTGGACGGCCCGTGCGGGATCCTCCAGCATCCGCCGCCCGAGCTCGCTGTCCAGGGCGCCCGGGGTGCAGGCGAGGGAGCGCCGCAGCTCTTCGCCCGCCGCCTCGGGATCGGTGGCGCGGACCCGGGCCAGCTCGTCCCCGATGGTGACCGAGGGGCCGAGCGGCGGCGGACTGAGGAAGTCCGGATGGTGTCCCTTGCGGGGCATCAGCAGCCACAGGGGCCGTAGGTCCAGCGCGTCCGCCGCCGCCCGGATCCGGCGCAGCCAGGGCAGGTGGTACGCCTGGCGGCGCGCGTCTCGCAGCACCCGCACCGCCTCCTGCGTCTCCCAGCGGGGGGAGAGCGAGAACCGGCAGCGCAGCAGGTCCACGGGGTCGAAGCGGAAGCGGTAGGCCATCTGCCCAGTGTCCCGGTTCCCTCTCAGACCTCCCCGGGATTCGGGCCCGGCCGAATCCCTGCCGGCGCGGGTCGCCACCGGCCAGGGTGTGCGCATGGCATCCGTCGACCAGACCACCGCCCCCGGCTACCGCTCCGTCCTCGCGGGCGGCGAGTTCCGCGCCGTCTTCGCCGCGCACCTGATGTCCGTGCTCGGCCTCGTCGTGGCCGAGATCTCCCTGACCGTCCTCGTCTACCGAGTCACCGGCTCGCCCCTGATGAGCGCGCTCACCTTCGCGCTCGGCTTCCTGCCCTACGTCCTCGGCGGGACCCTGCTCGCCGGGATCGCCGACCGCCACCCCGCCCGGAGGGTGCTCGTCACCTGCGACCTCGTCTGCGCGGCCTGCGCGGCGGCCATGGTCCTGCCGGGCACCCCGGTCGCGGGGCTCCTCGTCCTGCGCTGCGCCATGGCCTTCGTCGCACCGCTGTTCCAGGGCACCCGCAACGCCTCCCTCGCCGACGTCCTGGGACCCGGCGAAGCGTTCGTGCTCGGCCGCTCGCTGCTGCGCATGGTGGCCCAGAGCGCACAGCTCGTCGGCTTCGGGCTCGGCGGGCTCCTGCTCACCGTGCTCGCCCCGCGCGGGGCGCTCGCCCTCACCGCCGCCGGACTGCTGGCCTCCGCGCTGCTGCTGCGCTTCGGCACCGCGGACCGGCCCGCCCGCACCGGTGCGCGTACCGCCCGCAGCACGCCGCTCGCCGGACTCGGCGCCGTCTTCGGGAACCGCCGCAGGCGGGTGCTGATCCTGCTGTTCTGGCTGCCGCCGGTCTTCGTCGTCGTCCCCGAGGCACTGCTCGCCCCCTACGCCGACGGCATCGGCGCCGGCCCGGCGCTGCTCGGGCTGATGCTGTGCGCGCTGCCGGTCGGCACCATCGCGGGTGAGCTGTGGGCGGGCTCCGCGCTCACCGCCCGTACGCGTTCGCGGATCACGGCGCCGCTCGCCTCCGTCGGGCTGCTGCCGCTGCTCGGGTACGCGCTGCGGCCGGGGGTGACGGGCGTCCTGGTGGCGCTGCTGCCGGCCGGGCTGGCGCACGCGTACACCCTCGGCCTCGACCGGATGTACCTCGACGCCGTGCCGGACGAACTGCGCGGCCGGGCGATGACCCTGCTCAGCACGGGGCTGATGACCTTCCAGGGGGTGGGCATGGCGCTGGCCGGGGTGGCCGCCGAGTTCTGGCCGGTGCACGTCGTCGTGACCGCCTCGGGCGTACTCGGCACGGCCGTGGTCCTGCTGCTCCTCGCCCGGCTGCGGGCGACGGCGGACCCCGTGCGGGGGCCGAAGCGTGAGACGGGGCTGACCGCCAAATGACCGCCCGGTAGGGTCTGCTGGGTGTCCAAGCCGCTCAGCCTTCCCTTCGATCCCATCGCCCGCGCCGACGAGCTCTGGCAGCAGCGCTGGGGGCCGGTGCCCTCGATGGCCGCCATCACCTCGATCATGCGGGCGCACCAGATCCTGCTCGGCGAGGTCGACGCCAAGGTGAAGCCGTACGGCCTGACCTTCGCCCGCTACGAGGCACTGGTGCTGCTCACCTTCTCGCAGGCGGGCGAGCTGCCGATGTCGAAGATCGGCGAGCGCCTGATGGTCCACCCGACCTCGGTGACGAACACCGTCGACCGTCTGGTGCGTTCCGGGCTGGTGGACAAGCGCCCGAACCCGAACGACGGCCGCGGGACGCTCGCCTCCATCACCGAGAAGGGCCGCGAGGTCGTCGAGGCCGCGACCCGGGACCTGATGGAGATCGACTTCGGGCTCGGCGCGTACGACTCCGAGGAGTGCGCCGAGATCTTCGCACTGCTGCGGCCGCTGCGGGTGGCGGCCGGGGACTTCGACGAGAAATGAGGCCGCGCGGGGTGCCCGGTGTCACAGCGCGGGCTCGGGGCCCCCGGTCAAGATCGCGCATATCGGACGGCTAGTCTCGTTGGCATGAAAAAGAGCGTGCTGACCCGGTACCGGGTGATGGCCTTCGCCACCGCCGTCATGCTGCTGGTGCTCTGCACCTGCATGATCTTCAAGTACGGATTCGACAAGGGCGCGGACCTGACCCTGGTGGTCTCCCAGGTCCACGGCGTGCTCTTCATGATCTACCTGGTCTTCGCCTTCGACCTCAGCTCCAAGGCGAAGTGGCCGTTCGGCAAGATGATCTGGGTCCTGGCCAGCGGCACCATCCCGCTGGCCGCGTTCTTCGTCGAGCGCAAGGTCCGCGCGGAGATCGAGCCCCTGGTCACCGACGGTCTGGCCACCGCCCGCGCGTAGCACCCGCCGGGACACCCCCTGGCTAGGGCTCCGCTCGCGTCACGACTGATCCGCCTGCCTCCGGGACGACTCCCGGGGGTTTGCCATCGACATTTACTAGGACGTCCTAGTAAATTCATGGGTATGGACGCTGACGCCATCGAGGAGGGCCGCCGCCGCTGGCAGGCCCGGTATGACAAGGCCCGCAAGCGCGAGGCCGATTTCACGACGCTCTCCGGAGATGACGTCGACCCCGTCTACGGGCCCCGCCCCGGCGACTCGTACGAGGGGTTCGAGCGCATCGGCTGGCCGGGGGAGTACCCCTTCACCCGCGGCCTGCACGCCACCGGCTACCGCGGCCGCACCTGGACCATCCGGCAGTTCGCCGGGTTCGGGAACGCCGAGCAGACCAACGAGCGCTACAAGATGATCCTGGCCGCCGGCGGTGGCGGGCTCTCCGTCGCCTTCGACATGCCGACCCTGATGGGGCGCGACTCGGACGACCCCCGCGCACTCGGCGAGGTCGGCCACTGCGGGGTCGCCATCGACTCCGCCGCCGACATGGAGGTCCTGTTCAAGGACATCCCGCTGGGCGACGTCACCACGTCCATGACCATCAGCGGACCGGCCGTGCCCGCGTTCTGCATGTACCTGGTCGCCGCCGAGCGGCAGGGCGTCGACCCCGCCCTGCTCAACGGCACGCTCCAGACCGACATCTTCAAGGAGTACATCGCCCAGAAGGAGTGGCTCTTCGAACCGGAGCCGCACCTCCGCCTCATCGGCGACCTCATGGAGTACTGCGCGAACGGCATCCCGGCCTACAAGCCGCTGTCGGTGTCCGGCTACCACATCCGCGAGGCCGGGGCGACGGCCGCGCAGGAGCTGGCGTACACCCTCGCCGACGGGTTCGGGTACGTGGAGCTGGGCCTCTCCCGCGGGCTGGACGTGGACCACTTCGCGTCCGGGCTCTCCTTCTTCTTCGACGCGCACCTCGACTTCTTCGAGGAGATCGCCAAGTTCCGCGCCGCCCGCCGGATCTGGGCCCGCTGGATGAAGGAGGTGTACGGGGCGAAGTCCGAGAAGGCGATGTGGCTGCGCTTCCACACCCAGACCGCCGGCGTCTCCCTCACCGCCCAGCAGCCGTACAACAACGTCGTACGGACCGCCGTCGAAGCCCTCGCGGCAGTCCTCGGCGGCACCAACTCGCTGCACACCAACGCCCTCGACGAGACCCTCGCGCTGCCGAGCGAGCAGGCCGCCGAGATCGCCCTGCGCACGCAGCAGGTGCTGATGGAGGAGACCGGGGTCGCCAACGTGGCGGACCCGCTGGGCGGTTCCTGGTACGTCGAGCAGCTCACCGACCGCATCGAGGCCGACGCGGAGAAGATCTTCGAGCAGATCAAGGAACGCGGCCTGCGCGCCCACCCGGACGGGCAGCACCCGATCGGACCGATCACCTCGGGCATCCTGCGCGGCATCGAGGACGGCTGGTTCACCGGCGAGATCGCGGAGTCGGCGTTCCAGTACCAGCGGGCGCTGGAGAAGGGCGACAAGCGGGTCGTCGGCGTCAACGTCCACCACGGCTCGGTCACCGGCGACCTGGAGATCCTCCGGGTCAGCCACGAGGTCGAGCGGGTCCAGGTGCACGAGCTGGCGGAGCGCAAGGAGCGGCGCGACGCGGCGAAGGTCGAGCGGTCGCTCCAGGCCATGCTGGCCGCCGCGCGGGACGGCTCGAACATGATCCCGGCGATGCTGGAGGCGGTACGCGCCGAGGCCACGCTGGGCGAGATCTGCAACGCGCTGCGGGACGAGTGGGGCACCTACACCGAGCCGCCCGGGTTCTAGGCCCGCCGCAACGGCCCGTCAGGCCGGTCGTCCCCGCCCAGCCGGTGCCGGGACGACCGGCCTCGCCGTTCCCCGTACGGGCCTCACTCCCCGGGCGCGCCCCGCAGGCCGTGCATCAGCAGGGCGGTGAAGGTGGCCACCCAGAGTTCGTCCACCGGTTCGCAGCTGACCAGCGCCCGGTGCACCACCGTGCCCGCGATCACGTCGAATATCAGGTCGGTGGTGTGCCCGGTGAGGGACTCGTCCTCCTCGTACGGGAGTTCCCCGCGCGCCTGGGCGCGTTCGCGGCCCAGTACGACGAGACGTTTCTGCCGGTCGACGATCGCCGACCGGATCCGGTCGCGCAGCGCCGCGTCCCGGGTGGACTCGGCGACCACCGCCATCAGGGCCGTACGTGCCTCCGGGCGCCTCAGCAGTTCCGCGAACTGGAGCACCACGTACTCGATGTCGGCTTCGAGCGATCCCCGGTCGGGGAGTTCGAGCGCGTCGAAGAGTTCCGCGACCGCGTCCACCACCAGCTCGTTCTTGCCCGCCCAGCGCCGGTAGAGGGTGGTCTTCGCGACGCCGGCCCGGGCCGAGACGTCGCCCATCGTCAGCTTCGACCAGCCAAGCTCCACCAGTGCGTCCCGGGTCGCCGCCAGGATCGCGGCGTCCGCCGCCGCGCTGCGGGGGCGGCCGGTGCGGCCGGGCGGGGAGCTGGTGCCGGGGCTGGGGTTGCGCATGGCCGAGACCATACCCGTCAGTAGGCAAGACCCCGGGACCCCGATCGCTGTGGTTCAGATCACGGCCCCCGGGCAGTCAGGAGCAGTGGGCGGGGAGTTACGCTACGGCTCGTAGCGTAAGAGCGACAACCACGCGAAGCTACAGGCGCCAGGTGGGGACCCGGCGCCGCACGGCGGAACACCGGCGCGGGAATTTCCGGGCCGGCTTGTCCGATCTTTTTCGTCGGGGCGCGCACACGGGGGAGGATGTACGCATGCAGCCCAGAAACATGTCCATGAGCGGCGTCGTAGACCTCGCCGCGGTGAAGGCGGCCGCCGACGCCAAGGCGAAGGCCGAGCAGGCGCGCGCCGAGGCGGCCCGGCAGGGTGGCGGCGCGGGCGCCGCGACCGCCGGCGCCGTACCGCCCTCCGCACTCGTCATCGACGTAGACGAGGCCGCCTTCGACGACACCGTCATCCGCCTCTCCGACCAGGTTCCGGTCGTCCTCGACTTCTGGGCCGAGTGGTGCGAGCCGTGCAAGCAGCTCGGCCCGCTGCTGGAGCGGCTGACCGTCGAGGCGAACGGCCGGCTCGTGCTGGCCAGGATCGACGTCGACGCCAACCAGATGCTGATGCAGCAGTTCGGCATCCAGGGCATCCCGGCGGTCTTCGCCGTGGTGGCCGGCCAGGTGCTGCCGCTGTTCCAGGGCGCGGCCCCGGAGCAGGAGATCCGGGCGACGCTGGCCCAGCTGGTCCAGGTCGCCGAGGAGCGCTTCGGTCTGCTCGGACTCCAGGTGGACCCGGCCGCCGAGGGCGCCCCGGCGGCGGCCGCGGCTGCTGCCGCCCAACCCGCCGCCGGTCCGTACGACGCGCTGCTGGAGGCGGCGGTCGTGGCGCTGGACGCCGGTGACCTGGCCGGAGCGGTGCAGGCGTACAAGAACGTACTGGTCGACGACCCGGGCAACATCGAGGCGAAGCTGGGCCTGGCCCAGGCCGAGCTGCTCTCCCGGGTCCAGCACATGAACCCGCAGGCGGTGCGCGCGGCGGCGGCCGGGAACCCGAAGGACCCGCAGGCGCAGATCGCCGCTGCGGACCTCGACCTGGTCGGCGGGCACGTGGAGGACGCGTTCAGCCGTCTGGTGGACACCGTCCGCGTCACGTTCGGTGATGACCGGGACGCCGTGCGGCTGCGGCTGCTGGAGCTGTTCGAGGTCATCGGCGCGGACGACCCGCGGGTGTCGGCGGCCCGGACGGCGCTGGCGCGGGTGCTCTTCTAGGCGGGTCGCCGTGGGCGGTGGGCCACCGGCGATTTGTTGACACGGAGGTAAACAGCGGCCGCACTTTGCCAAAACTTGGTAATCGCGGCTGCTGTTACTCCGAGTAAATCGAACCCCGTGATCTGTCCGGTTGGTTCTCTTTCCTCCTCATTGTCGTGGCCCTGGGTAACACCCTGTGTTGCCGCCCGACGACGGCCTGCCCCACCGCGGTTATCCAGCCGTTACCCGCCAGTAACGAACCCCCTTGTGCACCGGCCTGGAATGGACCACGATCGGCGACGCTCGGTCCTTCCCGCAGAGCCGCTCATCCGGAGCCGCGGTGGAGGGTCCCCACCGAGCCGGCCGGTGGCAGTGGCACCGGCCGTAGGACAGGGGGGTCTTCGCCGCACCGGCGGAGCCTGTCCTCCTGGTTGCGCGAACGCGTGGCCCAGTGGTTGTCGCTCGGGGGTGAACGCCGGTGTACGCGACGCGGCTCCGCCGCGGCTCGGCCGCCTGCGCTCCTTCCCGAGGACGTAGCACTTCTCCCATCCCAGGACGGGCACGGCCCGGACCGGAGATGTACGTCCGAGAAGGAGGAACAAGATGAGTTCTCAGGTTCGTGGCGGGACCAGATGGAAGCGCTTCGCGCTCGTCATGGTGCCGAGCATCGCGGCCACGGCCGCGGTCGGTGTCGGTCTGGCGCAGGGTGCCCTCGCGGCGTCCTTCAGCGTCTCCGGCCAGGACTTCAAGGTCTCGGCCGACAAGCTGGACGGTGACGACCTGCTGCAGTACGGCAGCGTCGCCAAGGGCAAGGGTCTCGACGGCAAGGACGCGGCGCACCCGGTCACGATCTCCGGGTTCCGGCACGCCGAGATCACCAACATGTGCCAGTCGCTGGTCACGCCGATCCCCGGCCTCGGCGCCATCACGATGAAGCTCCAGACCGGCAACAAGGGCAAGCCGGCGGTCGCGGAGAACATCTACCTGGACGTCGCCGAGCTCGACACCGACGCCACCTTCACCAACCTCGACATCGGTGTCGCGGTGGACGCGGCGGCCGACGCCGCCCACCCCACCGCGCCGCAGGCCGGCACGGTGGCGAACGGCGCCCTGTTCTCCCAGCGCGCCAAGAAGGCCGTGCTGACGAACGTGCGCCAGAAGGCGTGGGCGACGACGGCGGGCACCTTCACGCTGCCCGACCTCAAGCTGCGTCTGCTCAGCGGTGACCAGCCGTGCTACCAGGACGAGAAGTAGTCACTCCTGGCAGGTGACCGGCAGAGGCGGGCGGTGGCTGCCGTCGCCGCCCGTCCCGCCGAGCGCCACAGAGTTTTCCGTACCACCGTTTCCAGGGAGCTGTTGTCCATGAACCCCCAGGCCCCGGTTCGCGCCGCAGACGACGCTTGGCTCACCGTGGTGTACTACCGCTTCCGCGCCTGGAGGGGTGGCCGGCCCTTCTGGGCGGGCCTCTTCACTCTCATCGGCGGGTTTCCCATCGCGTACTTCCCCTACGCGGACCTCCGGCTGGGCAACATCACCATCGCCATGGCGACCACCGCCGGCGCGGGTTCGCTGATCATCGGCATCCTGTTGATGACCCTCGGCGTGGCCCTCTGGTTCCAGCAGGGCATCCGGGTCTTCGCCGGAGTGGCGTCGATCCTCCTCGCCCTGGTGTCCCTGCCGGTGTCCAACCTCGGCGGTTTCTTCATCGGCTTCCTGTTCTCCCTGCTGGGTGGCGCGCTCGCGCTCTCGTGGGCGCCGGACAGGCCGGCCGAGCCCGAAGAGGACGGCGTGCCGGACCACGCCCAGGCGTACGCGGACGCCCCCATGGGCGGCGTCCCCGGCCCGCGCGGTATGGAAACGGCTTACCAGAGCGAGACGACTGCCCACGCCGATGGCGGGAGGAACAGTGCGGGGTGACGAGACGCAGCAGGGCGTGGCCCCTGACGCGCAGTCCCGCGAAAGAAGGGGCCCGCGGCACGCGGCGCCCCGGAAGTCGCTGCTGAACAAGATCCAGATACCCGTCGGCAAGACGATGGCGCTGGCGGCGATGCCGACGGCCGTGTTCGTCGGCATGGGCCTCGCCCCCAAGCTGGCCCTGGCCGACGACAAGGACATCCCCTTCGCGCCCGGCCCGTGCGTGACCCGCTCCGACGAGCCCACGCCCTCGGAGTCCCCGACCCCGTCCGGCTCGCCCTCCGCCTCCGCCTCGCCCTCGCCGGGCGCGTCCGCCTCGCCCGGCGCGAGCGCGGCACCGAAGCCCGGGCCGACCCCGTCGGCGTCGAAGCCGGCCGCCCAGCCTTCGAAGCCCGCGACGAAGCAGAGCCCGACGCCGGCCGCCTCGACCGCGCCCTCGGCCTCCGCGCCGGCGGCGAAGCCGAAGAACCCGCTGGACCCGCTGGGTGTGGGGGACGCGCTCTCCGGCCTCGTCGGCGGGCTCACCAAGCCCCTCCAGGACGCGGCCAAGCCGGCCACCCCGGCGACTCCCGCGCCCGCCAAGACCGCCACGCCCGCCCCGGACCCTTCCGCGGACGCGATCCGCGACGCGGCCAAGAAGGCGGGCGCCTCGGTCCAGGAACTGCCGCAGGACGTCAAGGACACCGCCAAGACGCCGAAGGACGAGACGGGCAAGGCGGGCAAGGCGGCCGACGGCGAACCGACGTCTTCGCCCTCCCCGTCCGGATCCCCCTCGCCGACGAAGGACGCGGACGGGAAGGAACCCTTCCCCTGCCCGACCTACGACGCCAAGGCCCTCGCCGACGCCTCCCTGGAACAGGGCATCCCGCTGCTGCCGGACGAGCCGTGGTACCTCGACAGCTCCCTGCTGACCCTCTACGGCCTGGACTACGCGGGCATCGTGGAGGTGAAGACGGCCGGCGGCAAGACCAAGAAGGTCCTCAAGTTCACGGCGGACTCCCTGGACATCAAGGACCTCTACCAGACGGTCGGCAAGACGGGCAACGTCGCCCACCTCAAGTCCCGCCCCGGCTCGACGTCCACCATCCGCGGCGGCAAGGTGACGATGTACACCGAGAGCCTCAAGGGCAACCTCTTCGGGCTGATCCCGATCGAGTTCACCCCGAACTCCCCGCCGCCCCTGAACGTCCCCTTCGCGTTCTTCACGAACGTCAAGGTCGTCCAGGCCGGCCAGTTCGGCGGCAACCTCACGGTCCCGGGCCTGCACAACTACGTCGGCCCGCCGGAGTAGCCCGCCCCGTACACGACCGCGGCCCGCGCCCCCGGAAGGGGGTGCGGGCCGCGGTCGTGAACGGGCCACCGGCCCGCGGTGCGCCCCCGTACACCGAGGGCGGCGCCCAGGTTCCCCGAGCGGGGGTGGGCGCCGCCCTCGGTCTCTGTGCGGCAGAGGGGAGCGGGGCGGGTCAGGCGGTGGCGCCGCCGAGGTGGTGGACACGGACCATGTTGGTCGTGCCCGGGACGCCGGGGGGAGAACCGGCCGTGATGACCATGGTGTCGCCGGGGTTGTGGCGGCCGAGCTTGAGCAGCTCGCCGTCGACCAGGTCGACCATGGCGTCCGTGGTGTCCACGTGCGGCACGATGTAGGACTCGACGCCCCAGCTCAGCGTGAGCTGGTTGCGGGTGTTCTGGTCCGTGGTGAAGGCCAGGATCGGCTGCTGCACGCGGTAGCGCGAGAGCCGCCGGGCGGTGTCACCGGACTGCGTGAAGGCGATCAGCGCCTTGCCGCCGAGGAAGTCGGCGATCTCGCAGGCCGCGCGGGCGACGGAGCCGCCCTGGGTACGGGGCTTCTTGCCCGGGACCAGCGGCTGGAGGCCCTTGGAGAGCAGCTCCTCCTCCGCCGCTGCGACGATCTTCGACATCGTCTTGACGGTCTCGATCGGGTAGGCGCCCACCGAGGACTCCGCCGACAGCATGACCGCGTCCGCGCCGTCCAGGATCGCGTTGGCGACGTCGGACGCCTCCGCGCGGGTGGGGCGGGAATTCGTGATCATCGACTCCATCATCTGGGTCGCGACGATCACCGGCTTGGCGTTGCGGCGGCACATCTCGATGAGCCGCTTCTGCACCATCGGGACCTTTTCGAGCGGGTACTCGACGGCCAGGTCACCACGGGCCACCATGACCGCGTCGAAGGCGTCCACCACGGCGGCCATGTTCTCCACGGCCTGCGGCTTCTCCACCTTGGCGATGACGGGGACCCGGCGGCCCACCTCGTCCATCACCTTGTGGACGTCCTTGACGTCGTTGGCGTCGCGCACGAAGGACAGGGCGACCATGTCGCAGCCCATCCGCAGGGCGAAGCGCAGGTCGTCGATGTCCTTCTCCGACAGGGCCGGCACGTTCACGGCCGCGCCGGGCAGGTTGATGCCCTTGTGGTCGGAGATGACACCGCCCTCGATGACGATGGTCTTGACGCGCACGGCGTCGACCTCGATCACCCGGAGTTCGACGTTGCCGTCGTTGATCAGGATCGGGTCGCCCTTGGCCACGTCGCCCGGCAGGCCCTTGTAGGTCGTGCCGCAGATGGACTTGTCACCCGGGACGTCCTCGACGGTGATGGTGAACTCGTCACCGCGCACCAGCTCGACGGGACCCTCGGCGAAGGTCTCCAGCCGGATCTTCGGGCCTTGGAGGTCGGCGAGCACGCCGACCGCGCGCCCGGTGTCCTCGGAGACCTTCCGGACGCGGTCGTACCGCTCCTGGTGTTCTGCCTGGGATCCGTGGCTGAAGTTGAATCGGGCCACGTTCATGCCTGCCTCGATGAGCGCTTTCAGCTGCTCATACGAGTCGACGGCGGGGCCCAGCGTGCAGACGATTTTGGAACGGCGCATGGAGCGGATCCTATCGGTTTGTTTCGTAGCGGAATATTCCGTCTGGTGGAAAGTCCAAAGTGACTACCGGGTAACCAATGCGTAGGCCTGAGTTGCGATCTCCAGCTCCTCGTCCGTCGGTACCACGGCCACGGCCACCCGGGCGTCCTGCGCCGAGACCAGCCGCGGCTGCGACGAGCGCACCGCGTTGCTCTCCGGGTCGAGCGCCAGGCCCAGCCCGGCCAGCCCCTCCACCGCAGCTTCCCGGACCTGGTGGGCGTTCTCGCCGACCCCGGCCGTGAACGTCACCGCGTCCACCCGCCCGAGCACCGCCGAGTACGCGCCGATGTACTTCTTCAGCCGGTGGACGTACGCGGCGAACGCCGTCGCCGCCGCCTCGTCCCCCTCGCCCGCGCGCCGCAGCACCTCGCGCATGTCGTTGTCCCCGCACATGCCCAGCAGACCGCTCTTCTTGTTCAGGAGCGAATCGATCTCATCCACCGAGAGGCCGCCTACCCGCGCCAAGTGGAAGATCACGGCCGGATCGAGGTCTCCCGACCGGGTTCCCATGACCAGCCCTTCCAGCGGGGTCAGGCCCATCGACGTCTCCACGCAGACCCCGCCGCGGACGGCGGAGGCCGAGGCGCCGTTGCCCAGGTGCAGCACGATCACGTTGACGTCCGCCACCGGCCTGCCCAGCAGGGCGGCCGTCGCCCGCGAGACGTAGGCGTGGGAGGTGCCGTGGAACCCGTACCGCCGGATGCCGTACTTCCGCGCCGTCTCGGCGTCGATCGCGTACCGGGCCGCGTACTCCGGGATCGTCGAGTGGAAGGCCGTGTCGAAGACGGCGACCTGCGGGAGATCGGCGCGCAGCGAGCGGGCCACCTCGATCCCCGTCACGTTGGCCGGGTTGTGCAGCGGGGCCAGCGGGATCAGGCTGCGGATCTCCGCCAGCACCTCGTCGTCGATCACCGTCGGCCGGGTGAACCGGATTCCGCCGTGCACCACCCGGTGTCCCACGGCGGCCAGTTCGGGGGAATCCAGGCCCAGCCCGTCGGCGGTCAGCTCCGCCGCGACCGCCTTGAGCGCGGCCCCGTGGTCGGCGATCGGGCCGGCCTGCTCCCGCTTGCCGCCCTCGGCGCCGGGTCCCGTCAGCGGCTCGTGCACGAGCCGGGACGTCCCTTCGCCGATGCGCTCGACCAGGCCGACGGCGAGCCGGGAGGAGTCCGCCATGTCGAGCAGCTGGTACTTGAGCGAGGAGGAGCCGGAGTTGAGGACGAGGATGCGTGATGCGGTCACAGGTGCGGATGCCTTCTTCACTGGGGGCGGAGGGGAGGTACGGGTCAGCCGGCCGACGGCTGCGGCCGGGCGGGCGACTGGGCCTGGATCGCGGTGATCGCCACCGTCGTGACGATGTCCTGGACCAGGGCGCCGCGGGACAGGTCGTTGACCGGCTTGCGCAGCCCCTGGAGCACCGGACCGACCGCCACGGCGCCGGCCGAGCGCTGGACGGCCTTGTACGTGTTGTTGCCCGTGTTGAGGTCCGGGAAGATCAGCACGCTCGCCCGCCCGGCCACCTCCGATCCGGGCAGCTTCGTCGCGGCGACGGAGGGCTCGACCGCGGCGTCGTACTGGATCGGCCCCTCGATGAGCAGGTCGGGCCGCTGCGCGCGGACGATCTCGGTGGCCTTGCGGACCTTCTCCACGTCCGCACCGGTGCCGGAGGTGCCGGTCGAGTACGAGAGCATCGCGATCCGCGGCTCGACGCCGAAGGCGGCGGCGGTGGCGGCGGACTGGACGGCGATGTCGGCGAGCTGCTCGGCGCCCGGGTCCGGGTTGACCGCGCAGTCCCCGTAGACCAGGACCTGGTCGGCCAGGCACATGAAGAAGACGGAGGAGACGATGGACGCTTCCGGCTTGGCCCTCCCGTCGCCCGCCGCCACCCTGCCTGACGCGCTTCGCGCGGCTGCTTCCGTCTTGATGATCTCGAAGGCGGGGCGGATGGTCGCGGCGGTGGAGTGCACGGCGCCGGAGACCATGCCGTCGGCCAGGCCTTCCTGGACCATCAGGGTGCCGAAGTAGTTGACGTCGGTCACCACGTCGTTGGCCAGCTCGACGGTCATGCCCTTGTGGGCCCGGGCCTTCGCGTAGTACTCGGCGAACCGTTCCCGCAGCGGGGAGGTCGCCGGGTCGATCAGCTGGGCGCCCGAGATGTCGATGCCCAGGTCGGCGGCCTTCTTGAGGATCGCCGGCTCCTCGCCGAGCAGGGTCAGGTCGCAGACCCCGCGCCGCAGCACCACGTCCGCGGCGCGCAGCACCCGTTCCTCGGTGCCCTCGGGCAGCACCACCCGGCGGCGCTCGGCTCGGGCGCGCTCCAGCAGCTCGTTCTCGAACATCATCGGCGTGACGCGCTCGGAGCGGGCCACCGACAGCAGGTCCCGCAGCTCGGCGGTGTCCACGTGCCGCTCGAACAGGCCGAGCGCGGTCTCCAGCTTGCGCGGGGTCGCGGAGTTCAAACGGCTCTGGAGCGAGAAGAGTTCCGCGGCGGTCGGGAAGCTGTTGCCGGCCACCGACACCACGGGCGTGCCGGGCGCCAGCTTCGAGGCCAGCGTCAGGATGTCCCGGCCGGGGCGCTCGTTCAGCGTCAGCAGGATCCCGGCGATCGGCGGGGTGCCGGAGGTGTGCGCGGCCAGTGCGCCGATGACCAGGTCGGAGCGGTCCCCGGGGGTGACGACCAGGCAGCCGGGGGTCAGCGCGCCCAGGAAGTTCGGCAGCATCGCGCCGCCGAAGACGAAGTCGAGGGCGTCGCGCGCCAGCCCGGCGTCGTCCCCCAGCAGCACCTCGCCGCCGAGCGCGCGGGTGATCTCGGCGACGGTCGGGGCGGAGAGGGACTTGTCGTCCGGCAGTACGTAGCAGGGCACGGGGAGGCGGGCGGCCAGCCACTCGGCTATGACGTCCCGGTCCTCGGCGGCGACCCGGTTGACCGCCATGGCCACCACGTGGCAGCCGAGGCCCTCGTACGCCCGGTAGGCGTTGCGGGCCTCGGCCCGGACGGCCTCGGCGGAGTGCTTCGTACCGCCCACCACGGGCACGACCACGGCCCCCAGCTCGTTGGCGATCCGGGCGTTCAGCGCGAGCTCGTCCGGCAGGTTCGTGTCGGCGTAGTCGGTGCCGAGCACCAGCACGACCTCGTAGTCGCGGGCCACCCGGTGGTAGCGGTCGACCAGCCGCGAGACCAGCTCGTCGGTGCCCTTCTCGGCGAGGACGGCCGAAGCCTCCTGGTACTCCATGCCGTACGCGGACGCCGCGTCCTGGTCTATCCGGTAGCGGGCCTTCAAGAGATCGAAGAGCCGGTCGGGGCCGTCGTGCAGCAGCGGACGGTAGACGCCCACCCGGCCCGTCTGCCGGGCCAGCAGCTCCATGATCCCCAGCTCGACGACCTGCCGGCCGTCCCCCCGCTCGATACCGGTCACGTACACGCTGCGCGTCACGCGTGCTCTCCGTCCATGTTTCGCCCCCGGGGCGGCTCAGGCGCCACCCGGCGGATCTCCGAGTCGGTTGTCCCCGTTAGTGTGGGCTTGACCTCTTGACAATACCTCTGCGTATAGGTACGACGCCCGCCGGGAAAAGGCCCCCTCGGGAGGGCCGGAAGGCCCGGCGGGGCCCGGCCGCGAAGAGCGCCGCACCCCCGCCCCGTGGAAGAATCGGACAAGGCTTCAGTAATACGCCCTTCACATGTACGGCCGCCCGCCCGCACGCGTACGGCCAGGTACGACCAGGAGCAGGAGACACAGCACGATGCGTATCGGAGTTCTCACCGCAGGCGGCGACTGCCCGGGGCTGAACGCCGTCATCCGGTCGGTCGTACACCGTGCGCTGGTCGGACACGGAGACGAAGTCATCGGCTTCGAGGACGGCTTCAAGGGCCTGCTCGACGGCCACTACCGCCCCCTGGACATCAACGCGGTCAGCGGCATCCTGGCCCGCGGCGGGACCATCCTCGGCTCGGCCCGCATGGAGCGCGCCCGGCTGCACGAAGCCGCCGAGCACGCGCAGGAATTGTCGACGCGGTACGGCCTCGACGCGCTGATCCCGATCGGCGGCGAGGGCACGCTGACCGCCGCCCGGATGCTGGCGGACGCCGGGATGCCGGTCGTCGGGGTACCGAAGACCATCGACAACGACATCTCCTCCACCGACCGCACCTTCGGGTTCGACACCGCCGTGATGGTCGCCACCGAGGCCATCGACCGCCTCAAGACCACCGCCGAGTCCCACCAGCGGGTCATGGTCGTCGAGGTCATGGGCCGGCACGCCGGCTGGATCGCCCTGGAGTCCGGCATGGCCGGCGGCGCCCACGGGATCTGCCTGCCGGAGCGCCCGTTCGAGGTCGACGCCCTGGTGAAGATGGTGGAGGAACGCTTCTCGCGGGGCAAGAAGTTCGCGGTCGTCTGCGTGGCCGAGGGTGCGCACCCGGCCGAGGGCTCCATGCCGTACGAGAAGGGCGCGATCGACGCGTACGGGCACGAGCGCTTCGCCGGCATCGGCAACCGCCTCGCCGTCGAGCTGGAGCACAGGCTGGGCAAGGAGGCCCGCCCGGTCATCCTCGGCCACGTCCAGCGCGGCGGCACGCCGACGGCGTACGACCGCGTCCTCGCGACCCGGTTCGGCTGGCACGCCGTCGAGGCGGTGCACCGCGGCGACTTCGGCAACATGACCGCCCTGCGCGGCACGGACATCGTCATGGCCCCCCTGGCCTCGGCCGTCACGGAGCTCAAGCGGGTCCCGGACCACCGGATGTACGAGGCCGAGTCGGTCTTCTGACCGTCCCGGGCGGCGCGCGGTGTCCTACCGCGCGCCGCCGGCCACCGCCCAGAAGCGGTCCACGATCTCCGCGAGGTACTCCCGGCCGGCGTCGCCCGTCGCCCCCGCGCCCCCGCCGCCGCCCCAGCTCAAGGTGGCCACCATCCGCGACTGGTACTCGCCGTGCATCTTCTCCAGCACCCGGTCCAGATTCGCCCGGGGCACCGGCAGCAGCTTGCCGAGCGGCTTCCCGTACGCCTGCCAGCGCGTGGTCACCGCGCTGCGCAGCAACTCGGCCAGCTCTTGCTCCTTGCCGGTCGCCGTCACGAACTGGGCCAGGGTCAGCCCCAGCGTCGAGGCGAGGGCGGCCGATTGCCGCTCGTTGCCCTTCCAGCGGCCGGAGTCCTCCATCTTCTGGTACGCGTTCGTCTCCAGCCCGATGCGCCGGGCCAGTTCGTCGGGGGCCAGGCCGCGGGCGATCCGGTGCTCCCTCAAGGTCACGGGTTCGGCGAGCAGTTCACCGGGTGCGCACCACAGGACGCCGGCGAGCGCCGTGAGTTCGGCGGAGGACGGCGAAATCTCGCCGCGCTCCCACGCCATCACGGTTTCCGGGGCGACCGTCAGGCCGTACTGGGCACGCAGGCCATAGGCGACGTGACCGGGGGCCATGCCCAGGGCCGCGCGGAGACGACGCGCGGCGGGGGCATTGAAAGGAGGGCTGGAATGCACAGGGCACACGGTAGGAGTCACCAAGGGGTGGCGACTACAGACCATTCAAACAAGCCCATAACTCGTAGGAATCTCCTATTGAGTTCGGCGCTTTGGGCGGTTTTCCCGGCGACTGTCCGGTAATCGGATGCAGCGAAGATCCAATTTCAGCGTACGGATTTGGCCACTCCATTTCAGGGGTATCGGAACAACCGTCGAGTGATCCCCGTCACAGACCCTGAACCGGCCGGCCGCCGCCTGCGTGTCCCATACCGGGGGCCCTCGCTTACGGGGGTGGCGAGGGCCCCGGTCCCTTCCGGCCGCACACCCCCGAAACTCCCTTTGCCTTGACGTCGGCGTCAAGGCATACGGTCTCGGCATGCGAATCGGTGAACTGGCGGAGCGCGCCGGAACCAGCACGCGGACCCTGCGCTACTACGAGGCGCGCGGCCTCCTCCCGGCGCGGCGCGGCAGCAACGGCTACCGCACCTACGACGAGGAAGACCTGCGCCTGCTGCGTCAGATCCGGGTGCTCCAGGACTTCGGCTTCGAGCTGGAGGAGACCCGGCCCTTCGTCGACTGCCTGCGCGCCGGCCACCCCGCCGGGGATTCCTGCCCCGCGTCCCTCGCCGTCTACCGGCGCAAGCTCGCCGAGCTGGACGAGCTGATCGGCCGGCTGGCCGACGTGCGCGAGCAGGTCGCCCGGCAGCTGGCCGGAGCGGAGGCGGCGGCCGGGGGAGCCGGCCGGCCCGCATGCGAGATGAACCCGTAAGCCACGTCCGTACGAAAGGGAGACGAAGAGATGATCCACGCCAAGGGTGTCGCCGAAGTGACCGACATGGACTTCGAGGCCGAGGTGCTCGACGAGCGCGGCCGCCCCGTGCTCGTCGAGTTCACCGCCGACTGGTGCGGGCCCTGCCGCCAGCTCGCCCCCGTCCTCTCGGCCGTCGCCGCCGAGGAAGCGGACCGGCTCAAGGTCGTGCAGATCGACGCGGACCGCAACCCCGCCGTCGTCACCCGGTACGGGGTGCTGTCCATGCCGACCATGCTCGTCTTCCGCGACGGCGAGCCCGTCCAGCAGCTGGTGGGCGCCCGCGCCAAGCGCAAGCTCCTCCAGGAACTGGAACCGCGGCTCGCCAGCCGGACCGTCAGCGCCTGAGCCGGACCGTCACGGCCGCAGCCAGATCGTCGCCATGGGCGGCAGCGTGAGGCGCAGGCTCACCGGGCGCCCCTGTGCCGGGACCGGCTCGGGGCGCATCGGCTGGAGGTGGCGCACCCCGCTGCCGCCGTACGCCTCGGAGTCCGTGTTGAGCACCTCGTGCCACTGCGCCACCTGCTCCGGCACCCCGATCCGGTAGCCGTGCCGCACCACCGGGCAGAAGTTCGACACCGCCAGCAGCGGCGAGCCGTCCTGCGCGTACCGCAGGAACGCGAAGACGTTGTCGTCCGTCGCGTCCGCCTCCACCCAGGCGAACCCTTCCGGCACGGAGTCCCGCTCCCACAGCGCGGGCGTCGCCGTGTAGGTGTGGTTCAGGTCGCGCACGAGGTCGCGCACCCCCCGGTGGTCGCCGGCCGCCGAGTACCCGGGGTCCACCAGCCACCAGTCCGGCCCGTGCTCCTCCGACCACTCCGCTCCCTGGGCGAACTCCTGCCCCATGAACAGCAGTTGCTTGCCCGGATGGGCCCACATGAAGCCCAGGTACGCCCGGTGCGAGGCCCGCTGCTGCCACCAGTCGCCGGGCATCTTCGACACCAGCGACCGCTTGCCGTGCACCACCTCGTCGTGCGAGATCGGCAGCACGTAGTTCTCGCTGTACGCGTAGATCATCCCGAAGGTCATGTCGTGGTGGTGGTACTTGCGGTGCACCGGCTCCTTCGACACGTAGCGCAGCGTGTCGTGCATCCAGCCCATGTTCCACTTGAGGCCGAACCCCAGCCCGCCCGCGTCCGTGGGCCGGGTCACCCCCTCCCAGGCCGTGGACTCCTCCGCGATCGTCACCACCCCCGGGCAGCGCCGGTACACGGTCGCGTTCATCTCCTGGAGCAGCTTCACCGCGTCCCAGTTCTCCCGGCCGCCGTGCTCGTTCGGCAGCCACTGCCCCTCCTCGCGCGAATAGTCGAGGTAGAGCATGGAGGCCACCGCGTCCACCCGCAGCCCGTCGATGTGGAACTCCTGGCACCAGTACAGGGCGTTGGCGACGAGGAAGTTGCGCACCTCCTTGCGGCCGTAGTCGAACTCCAGCGTCCCCCAGTCCGGGTGGGCGGCCCGCCGCGGGTCGTGGTGCTCGTACAGCGGCCGTCCGTCGAACTCCGCCAGCGCCCACTCGTCGCGCGGGAAGTGCGCCGGGACCCAGTCGACGATCACGCCGACCCCGGCCCGGTGCAGCGAGTCCACCAGGAACCGGAAGTCGTCCGGGGTGCCCATCCGCGAGGTCGGCGCGTAGTAGCCGGTGACCTGGTAGCCCCAGGACCCGCCGAACGGGTGCTCGGCGACGGGCATCAACTCCACGTGCGTGAATCCGAGCTCCCGCACGTACGCCGGGAGCTGCTCGGCGAGCTCGCGGTAGGAGAGCCCCGGCCGCCAGGATCCCAGGTGCACCTCGTAGACCGACATCGGCGCTTGGTGCGCCGGCCGGGCGCCGCGCGCGGCCATCCACTCGGCGTCCTGCCACGCGTAGTGCGAGTCGGTGACGACGGAGGCGGTCGCCGGCGGGACCTCCGCCCGCCGCGCCATGGGGTCGGCCCGTACCGTGTGGCCGCCGTCGGGGCGGGTGATGTCGTACTTGTACAGGGTGCCCTCGCCGATCCCCGGCAGGAACAGCTCCCACACCCCGGTCGAACCGAGCGAGCGCATCGGGTACGCGCCCGCGTCCCAGTATGAGAAGTCGCCGGTCAGCCGCACGCCCTGGGCGTTCGGCGCCCACACCGTGAAGCGGGTGCCGCGGACGCCCTGGTGCTCCATGACGCGGGAGCCGAGGGCCGTCCACAGTTCCTCGTGCCGGCCCTCGCCGATCAGGTGCAGGTCGAGCTCGCCCAGCGCCGGGAGGAATCGGTAGGGGTCGTGGACCTCGATCTCGTCGCCGTCGTAGCCGACCAGCAGGCGGTAGTCGGGCACCTCGGCCAGCGGCAGCAGCCCGGAGAACAGCCCGTCGCCGTCGTCGTGGAGCTCGGCCCGCAGCCCCTCGGCGATCACGGTGACGGACTTCGCGTACGGGCGCAGCGCGCGGAAGGTGACCCCGCCCAGCTCGGGCCGGGAACCCAGCACGGCGTGCGGGTCGTGGTGGCGGCCCTCCAGCAGCCGGGCCCGCTCTCCGGCGTCGAGCGCCGGGGCCGGGGCGGTGCCTCGGGGCGCGGCGGGCCGCCGGGCCCGTGGCGTACGAGCCTTCGTCGGCGGCTCGGGGGCGGTGGCCGCTTCGTCGCGGACGGTCGGTGACGGCTGTCGTGCGGCGCTCACGCGAGCGGCCTCCTCGGGGGCTTCGGACGGGGCTGGGGGTGGGCGGCGGCGCCCGGGGCGGGTGGCAGCCGGTGGGCCGGCCGCTGCGGCTCCGAGAGCCGCCGGATCGCCGCCATCGGGACGTGCAGCCAGTCGGGGCGGTGCCGGGACTCGTAGCGGGCCTCGTACACCGCCTTGTCGGTCTCGTACGCGCGCAGCAGGACGGGGTCCTCGCGCGGGTCGCGGCCGGTGGTGCGGGCGTAGCCCTCGCAGAACGCGGCCCGGCAGTCGTCGGCCCACGCGGGGGCGAAGGGCCGGTGCGAGCGTGCGGCGTAGTCGAAGGAGCGCAGTATCCCGGCGATGTCGCGCACCGCCGGTTCGGGACGGCGGCGGTCGGCCAGCGGCCGGGCCGGTTCGCCCTCGAAGTCGATCAGTGCCCAGCTGCCGTCGGCGGCCCGGAGGGTCTGCCCCAGGTGCAGGTCCCCGTGGATCCGCTGGGCAGCGACCCCGGTACCCCGGGAGGCGGCCAGCGCGTCGAACGCCCCGCGCAGCCCCGCCTCGTAGGGCAGCAGCGCGGGCACCTCCCGGGCGGTGGCGGCCAGCCGGGCCGTCATCCCGGCGGCGAGCCGGGCGGTCTGCTCCGGGTCCAGCGCCAGGGTGGGCAGGGCTTCGGCGAGGGCGCTGTGCACCTCGGCGGTGGCCCGGCCCAGCGCGTGCGCCTCGGCGGTGAAGTCGGCCCCGGCGCCGAGCCGGCGCAGCGCGAGCTGCCAACCGTCGTCCGAGCCGCGCAGGTACGGCTGGAGCACGCCCAGGGTCAGCGGTTCGGAGCCGGGCAGTTCGGCCTCGTACCAGGCGACGGGAGCGGGCACCCGCGCACAGCCGACGGCGGCCAGCGCCCGGGGCAGTTCCAGATCCGGGTTGACCCCGGGCCCGACCCGGCGGAACACCTTGAGGATGTGTGAATCCCCGTAGATGAGCGAGGAGTTGGTCTGCTCGCCGGAGAGCGGCCGGGGCGCGGGCGCCGCCGGGATCAGCGCGTCCGGGTCCCGCTCGAAGCGCAGCGGGCCGAGCGAGCCGGGGGAGCGCAATCGTTCCAGCAGCAGCGCCGCGAGCCGCGGATCGCCGAGGCCCTCGTACACGGCGTGGCCGGCGTAAGGGCCCTGCTCGGCGTATCCGATCAGCGCGGGCGAGAGCCCCGGGGGGAGGTTGGGGCGTACCCCGAGCAGCAGCTGGTAGCAGTCCGAACTGCCCTCGGCATCCACCCCGATGAGCAGGTGGAGCAGCCCCGGCGAGGCCCCGGGCGGCAGCAGCTCGACGGCAGAGACCAGCCGGAGTCTGGTGATGGGGCGTCCCTTGCCGGCGAACCAGCGTTGTCTCGGCAGCCAGGCCCGCAGCATGGGCTCCAGCGGTCCGAGCGGGACTCCGGCCAGACTTCCCTGGCGGCTCCGGGCGGATGCAGCCTCCGACATGGCGTCGCGTCCTTTCCCCGGGCCGTCACAGAATGCGCAGAGTGTCCCGGATGGCGATGGTTGCTGTCCGGCGGTGAGCGAGTGTCGGGTCAGGATGATCCGTACAGGGGCGGGCGATTGACCCATTCGCGCGCCCGCCCCGTACCGCCGTTACCCGCTTTTCGATGCCGGACTACTCACTGCGCAGGCGGAACCACAGAAAGCCGTGTCCCGCGAGCGTGAGCAGGTACGGCCATTCGCCGATCGGCGGGAACCGCACGTCGCCCGTGAGTTCGACGGGCACCCGCCCGTTGAACGACCGCAGGTCCAGCTCGGTGGGCTGAGCGAAGCGCGAGAAGTTGTGCACGCACAGCACCAGGTCGTCCCCGTACTCGCGCAGGAACGCGAGCACCGCCGGGTTGGTCGAGGGCAGTTCGGTGTACGACCCCAGCCCGAAGGCGGGGTTCGCCTTGCGGACTTCGATGAGCCGGCGCGTCCAGTGCAGGAGCGAGGAGGGCGATGCCATCGCCGCCTCGACGCTGGTGACCTGGTACCCGTAGACGGGGTCCATGATGACCGGCAGGTTCAGCCTGCCCGGATCGCAGGAGGAGAAACCGGCGTTGCGGTCCGGCGTCCACTGCATGGGCGTGCGCACGCCGTCGCGGTCGCCGAGCCAGATGTTGTCGCCCATGCCGATCTCGTCGCCGTAGTAGAGCACCGGCGAGCCGGGCAGCGACAGGAGCAGGGCGGTGAACAGCTCCATCTGGTTGCGGTCGTTGTCGAGGAGCGGGGCGAGCCGGCGCCGGATGCCGATGTTGGCCCGCATCCGCGGGTCCTTGGCGTACTCGGAGTACATGTAGTCGCGCTCTTCGTCCGTGACCATTTCGAGGGTGAGCTCGTCGTGGTTGCGCAGGAAGATGCCCCACTGGCAGTTCGCCGGGATCGCCGGGGTCTTGGCCAGGATTTCGGAGACGGGGTAGCGGGATTCTCTTCGCACGGCCATGAAGATGCGCGGCATGACGGGGAAGTGGAACGCCATGTGGCACTCGTCCCCGCCCTTGGCGAAGTCACCGAAGTAGTCGACCACGTCCTCGGGCCACTGGTTGGCCTCGGCGAGCAGGACGGTGTCGGGGTAGTGCGCGTCGATCTCGGCCCGGACCCGCTTGAGGAGGGCGTGGGTGCGCGGGAGGTTCTCGCAGTTGGTGCCCTCCTCGGCGTACAGGTAGGGCACGGCGTCGAGGCGGAAACCGTCGATGCCGAGGTCGAGCCAGAAGCGCAGCGCCGAGATGATCTCCTCGACGACGGCCGGGTTCTCGTAGTTCAGGTCCGGCTGGTGCGAGAAGAAGCGGTGCCAGTAGTACTGCTTGCGCAGCGGGTCGTACGTCCAGTTCGAGGTTTCCGTGTCGATGAAGATGATGCGGGCGTCCTGGTACTGCTTGTCGTTGTCGGCCCACATGTAGTAGTCGCCGTACGGTCCGTCCGGATCCTTGCGCGACTGCTGGAACCACTCGTGCTGGTCGCTCGTGTGGTTCATGACGAAGTCGATGATCACCCGCATGCCGCGCTGGTGCGCGGCGTCCACGAACTCCACGAAGTCGGCGAGGTCGCCGAACTCCGGCAGCACGGAGGTGTAGTCGGAGACGTCGTAGCCCCCGTCGCGCAGCGGTGACGCGAAAAACGGCGGAAGCCAGAGGCAGTCCACACCCAGCCACTGGAGGTAGTCGAGTTTGGAGGTGAGGCCCTGCAGGTCGCCGACGCCGTCGCCGTTGCTGTCCTGGAACGAGCGGACGAGGACCTCGTAGAACACCGCCCGCTTGAACCAGTCGGGGTCGCGGTCCTTGGCGGGGGTGTCCTCGAACGTGTCGTGGACGGGATCGTTGATCATCATGTGATGGGTGACCCTCCGGTGGGCGGGGACGGTCGCAGAGCGGCCAGCACGTGCGCGGGCGTCCGGCCCGGCTCTAGGCGCACGTAGTTCGCCCTGCCCCAGTGATAGGTCTCGCCGGTGAGCTCGTCGCGCACCGCGAGGGACCCGTGCCAGTCGAGGCCGAGTACCGGCATGTCCAACGAGACGGTCGCCTCCTGGGTGTGGTGCGGATCGAGGTTGACGACCACCAGTACGGAATTGGCTCCGGCGTGCTTGGAATAGGCGATCACCTGTTCGTTGTCGGTCGAGTGGAAATGGAGGTCGCGCAGCTGCTGGAGGGCGGGATTGCGGCGGCGGACCCGGTTCAGGGTGGTGATCAGCGGGGCGATGGTGCGCCCCTCGCGGTCGGCGGCGGCCCAGTCGCGTGGCCGGAACTCGTACTTCTCCGAGTTCAGGTACTCCTCGCTGCCCGGCTTGACCGGCTCGTTCTCGCAGAGCTCGTATCCGGCGTAGATGCCCCAGGTGGGGGAGAGGGTGGCGGCGAGCACCGCCCGCACCTCGAAGGCCGGGCGACCGCCGTGCTGAAGGTACTCGTGCAGGATGTCCGGCGTGTTGACGAAGAAATTCGGCCGCATGACGGCCGCGGAGCGGTCGCCGGTCAGCTCGGTCAGGTACTCGGTCAGCTCCGCCTTGCTGTTGCGCCAGGTGAAGTACGTGTAGGACTGCTGGAAGCCCACGGCGGCGAGGGTGCGCATCATCGCGGGGCGGGTGAAGGCCTCGGCCAGGAAGATCACGTCGGGGTCGGTCTTGTTGATGTCCGCGATCACCTTCTGCCAGAAGACGACAGGCTTGGTGTGCGGATTGTCGACGCGGAAGATCCGGACGCCGTGGTCCATCCAGTGCCGCAGGATCCGGACCGTTTCCTCGACGATGCCGGCCATGTCGGTGTCGAAATGGACCGGGTAGATGTCCTGGTACTTCTTCGGCGGGTTCTCGGCGTACGCGATCGTCCCGTCCGCGCGGTGGCGGAACCACTCCGGCCGCTTCTCCACCCACGGGTGGTCCGGCGAGCACTGGAGCGCGAAGTCGAGGGCGATCTCCATGCGGAGCTCGCGGGCCCGCGCCACGAAGGCGTCGAAGTCCTCGATGGTGCCCAGCTCGGGGTGGACGGCGTCGTGACCGCCCTCGGTCGATCCGATGGCCCACGGCACGCCGGGGTCCCAACTACCGGCTGAGAGCGTGTTGTTCGGGCCCTTGCGGTAGGTGCTGCCGATGGGGTGGATGGGCGGCAGGTACACGACGTCGAAGCCCATGGCGGCGATAGCGGGCAGCCGTTCGGCGGCGGTCCGGAAGGTACCGCTCACCGGAGCCGAGCCGGGCTCCACCACCGCTCCCTCGGAGCGGGGGAACATCTCGTACCAGGAGCCGAACAGGGCCCGCTTGCGCTCCACGAGCAGCGGCAGCGGCTTCGCGGCGCTGACCAGCTCCCGGTACGGGCGCCGCGCGAGGGCCTCGGTCACCGGCTCGGCGAGGGCGGCCGCGTACCGCACGGAGACCTCACGGTCCTCGTCGCGCATCGCCTCGGCGGCGGCCAGCACGTGCGCCCGCCCGTCCTTCTTCGGGATCTTCGAGCCGGCCCGCGCGTAGAGCTCCGCGCCTTCGAGCAGCATCAGCCCGGTGTCGATGCCGGCCGGGATTTTGATGGCGGCGTGCGCCCGCCAGGTGGCGATGGGGTCGCTCCACGCCTCGACGGTGTACGTCCACCTGCCCTCGGTGTCGGCGCAGACCCTGGCCCCCCACCGGTCGGTACCGGGGGCGAGTTCGTGCATCGGCACGGGCGGCCGCAGCCGGCCGCTCGGATCTCGGAGTACGACGTGGGCGGAGACGGCGTCGTGGCCCTCGCGGAACACGGTGGCCGAGATCCGGAAGACCTCGTCCACGACCGCCTTGGCGGGTCTGGCGCCGCAGTCGACGGCAGGGCGGACGTCCAGCACGGGAATGCGACCGATCATGATGGGATCACCTGGGGGCAGTTCGCGGGGCTCGGTGGCAACGGTCCGGCTGACGGGGCAGCCGGCAGTGCACGCTCTGTTCGCTCTGTTTCTAGCCGCTCAGAAGTCGGCTGGGCTGCGGGCATGGCCGCTCCTGTCCGCGTTCACTCGGGTGGCGGGAGAGGTGGTGGGCGGTGTGCGCCGTGCGTGTACCCGGGGAGCCCTTCCCACTCTCGTCCCGCCCAATCCGCGTGCTTGGTTAACTACTCGTACGTAGTGGCACGCCGATAACCAAGCCCCGGCTCGACATCCGCCGAGGCTCCGTCAAGTCGGTTGAGGACTCCCGGACCTACACCGGTATACCGCCTTCGCGGCCCGCGCGCCCGTCGGCGCCGTGGCCGCACGGAGCGGTCGCGGGCTAGCCTCGTGGCTCCGGAAGTGATCCAAAGTGGACGGATGCGCGGGTGCACAGCGTGGTGCGGCCGCTCCGATCCGCGATCCCCTGCGAAGGTGGAACACGTGAAGGCTATCCGTCGATTCACCGTGCGCCCCGTCCTCCCCGAGCCGCTGCTGCCACTCGCCGACCTCGCGCGCAACCTGCGCTGGTCTTGGCACGCGGAAACCCGCGAACTCTTCCATTCCGTCGACCCCGAGGGCTGGCAGGCCGCTGCCGGCGATCCCGTGCGACTGCTCGGCGCCGTGTCCGCCGGCCGTCTGGAGGAGCTCGCCGGCGACCGGCGGTTCCTGCGCCGGCTCGCCGTGGCCGCCGCCGACCTCGATGACTACGTCCACGGCGCCAGGTGGTACCAGACCCACGAGAACGGTGGGGACCTGCCCGCCGCCATCGCCTACTTCTCCCCCGAGTTCGGTATCACCGCGGCCCTGCCGCAGTACTCCGGCGGGCTCGGCATCCTCGCCGGCGACCACCTCAAGGCCGCCAGCGACCTCGGAGCCCCGCTCGTCGGCGTGGGGCTGCTCTACCGGCACGGCTACTTCCGCCAGTCGCTCTCCCGCGACGGCTGGCAGCAGGAGCACTATCCCGTCCTCGACCCCAACGAGCTCCCGCTCGCCCTCGTCCGCGAGGCCGACGGCACTCCCGCCCGGGTGGTCCTCAGCCTGCCCGGCGGGCGGTCGTTGCACGCGCACATCTGGCAAGCCCGCGTCGGGCGGGTCCCGCTGCTGCTGCTGGACTCCGACGTCGAGGACAACGACACCGCCGCCCGCGAGGTGACCGACCGCCTCTACGGCGGCGGCAGCGACCACCGGCTGCTCCAGGAGATGCTGCTCGGCATCGGCGGCGTCCGCGCCGTGCGGACGTACTGCCGGCTGACCGGTCATGCCGACCCCGAGGTGTTCCACACCAACGAGGGACACGCCGGCTTCCTCGGTCTCGAACGCATAAGGGAACTCGAAGGTGAGCAGGGGCTCGGCTTCGACGCCGCCGTCGAGGCGGTCCGCGCCGGCACCGTGTTCACCACCCACACCCCCGTCCCCGCCGGTATCGACCGCTTCGACCGCGCACTGGTCGCCCGGCACTTCGGCGAGGGCGGCGAGCTGCCCGGCGTACCCGTCGAGCGGATCCTGGAACTGGGCGCGGAGTCCTACCCCGGCGGCGACCCGGGGGTGTTCAACATGGCCGTCATGGGCCTGCGCCTGGCCCAGCGCGCCAACGGCGTCTCCACCCTGCACGGCGCGGTCAGCCGGGGCATGTTCGCCGGGCTGTGGCCCGGCTTCGACCCGGTCGACGTGCCGATCACCTCCATCACCAACGGGGTGCACGCGCCGACCTGGGTGGCGCCCGAAGTGGTCCGGCTCGGCGCCCGCCAGATCGGGGCGGGCCGGACCGAGGACGCGCTGTCCGTCGGCGGCTCCCCGCGCTGGGACGCCGTGGCCGGCATCGCCGACCAGGAGGTCTGGGACCTGCGCCGGGTGCTGCGGGAGCAGCTGGTCCAAGAGGTGCGCGACCGGCTGCGGGCCTCCTGGAAGCAGCGCGGGGCCGCGGACGCCGAACTGGGCTGGGTGGACTCCGTGCTCGACCCCGACGTGCTGACGATCGGCTTCGCCCGCAGGGTCCCCTCGTACAAGCGGCTCACGCTGATGCTGCGCGACCCGGAGCGGCTGCGCCGGCTGCTGCTGGACCCCGACCGGCCGGTGCAGATCGTGGTCGCCGGCAAGGCGCACCCCGCCGACGACGGCGGCAAGCGCCTCGTGCAGGAGCTGGTGCGGTTCTCCGACGACCCCCGGGTGCGGCACCGGATCGTCTTCCTGCCCGACTACGGCATGGCCATGGCACAGAAGCTCTACCCGGGCTGCGACATCTGGCTGAACAATCCGCTGCGCCCGCTGGAGGCCTGCGGCACGAGCGGGATGAAGGCCGCGCTCAACGGATGCCTCAACCTCTCCGTGCTGGACGGCTGGTGGGACGAGTGGTTCGAGCCCGACTTCGGCTGGGCCATTCCCACCGCCGACGGGGCCGGGACGGACGTGGAACGGCGCGACGACCTGGAGGCCAACGCCCTCTACGAGCTGATCGAGAGCCGGGTCGCGCCCCGCTTCTACGACCGGGCCGGGCGCAGCGGACTGCCCGAGCGGTGGATCGAGATGGTCCGGCGCACCCTGGTCTCCCTGGGGCCGAAGGTGCTCGCGGGGCGGATGGTGCGGGAGTACGTGGAGCGGCTCTACGCCCCCGCAGCGCTCGCGCACCGCGCGCTCGACCCGGAGGCGGCGCGGGACCTCGCCTGGTGGAAGGGCCGGGTCCGCGCGGCCTGGCCCCGGGTCGCCGTCGAGCACGTGGAGGCGCTCGCCGCCGCCCCCGTCGGCGGGACCGCCGAGCTGGGGGCCACCCTCACCCTGCGGGTCCGGGTGGCGCTCGACGCGCTCGCCCCGGAGGACGTCGAGGTGCAGGCCGTCGCGGGCCGGGTGGACGCGCAGGACGTGATCCAGGGCGCCCGGACCTTCCCGCTGAAACCGGCCTCCGGGCCGGACCTGGAGGGCCGCTGGGTCTACGAGGGCCCGCTCGCCCTCGACCGTACGGGGCCCTTCGGCTACACCGTACGGATCCTGCCCGCGCACCCGCTGCTGGCGAGCCCGGCCGAACTGGGCCTGGTCGCGGGCCCCCTGGAAACCAGCGCCGACACCGACGCGGGGGGCGGGGTCCTGCTGAGGTGAAGCCCGAGGGGGCGGGCGGCGGGACATCCCCCCGGCCTCACGGGTCGACCAGCCGCCCGTCCTCCACCAGCATCCCGGCCCGCTTGATGTTGCGCAGGGTCGGGATCACCTCGACCCGCTCGATGCCCGGCACGGTCCCGATCCGCTCCGTCAGGTACGTGTACAGCGCCTCCGTGTCCCGGCAGACCACGACCGCCAGCAGGTTCGCCGCCCCGGTCACCGCGGCCGCGAAGGGCACCTCCTCGTGCCGGGCGACCGCCGCGCCCGCCTCCGCCAGCCGGGCGGGCGCCGCGGTCAGCATCAAGGTCGCCTCCGCCTCGTAGCCGAGCCGGGAGGGCACGAGCTCCACGTCCAGGTACAGCGCCCCGAGCTCGCGCAGCCGCTCCAGGCGGCGGCGCGCGGTGGATTCCGACAGGCCCGAGGCGCGGGCCAGTTCGGGGTAGCCGGCCCGCCCGTCCCGGCCCAGTACCGACAGCAGCGCCAACTCGGCCTCGTCCAGCGTGTGGCGCTCCCGCACCGGCAGGGCCGGCGGCCGCTCCAGCGCCGCGGCCTGCTCGGGCCGCAGCACGTCCAGTCCGCACCACCGCTCCGGGCCGCCGACGAAGACCCGCAGCAGCGTGTGGGCGCTGACCCCGGTCACCCGGCGGGTGCGCGGGAGCTTGTCCAGCAGCAGGCCGTCGCGGTCCGCGCGGGTGCGCGCCTTGGTCAGGCAGTGGATCTCGGTCCCGCCCGAGCCGAGCTTCACCCAGGAGATGTCAGGCCGCCGGGCCAGCGCCCCGGCCACCTCCAGCGCCGCGTCGGGCGCGCACTGCACGCGCAGCCAGGACTCGAACAGTCCGACGCGGCGGCCCTGCGGCAGCCCGATCACCCGGATGAGACCGCCGGAGCGCATCCGGCGGTAGCGGCGCACCACCGTCTGGTCCGAGACCTCCAGTACTTCGGCGAGCCGACTGAAGGAGGCCCGGCCGTCGATCATCAACGCCTGGATCAGGGATCGGTCGAGGAGGTCGAGCTCCTCGTCCGGTGCGGTGCGGTTCATGGTTTCCATCATTCCAGGCCCTTCGATGACCGGAATCCGGCGGCGAACGGGTGCCGGGTGTGGGGACGGGCGTACCGGCTGCGACCTTGGGGGCACCGACCCAATGACTCGATCGACTCCAAAAGAGGAGAGTTCCATGCGCAAGTGGCTGCCGTTGACGGCGGTCTGTCTGGGGGCCTTCATGCTCCTGGTCGACGTCACGATCGTGACCGTCGCCCTGCCGGACATGGCCGCCGACATGCACACAGGGTTCTCCGCCCTCCAGTGGGTGATGGACATATACGCCCTGGCGCTGGCCGCCCTGCTGCTCGGCGCGGGCTCCCTCGCCGACCGCATCGGCCGACGCCGCGTTTACCTCGGCGGCCTCGTGGTCTTCGCCGCCGCCTCGCTCGCCTGCGGCCTGGCCACCGGCCCCACCGCCCTGATCGCCTTCCGCGCCGTGCAGGGCCTCGGCGGCGCGGCGATGTTCGCCACCACCATGGCCCTGCTCAGCGCCGCCTACCAGGGCCGCGACCGCGGGATCGCCTTCGGCGTCTGGGGCGCGGTCAACGGCGCCGCCGCCGCGGCCGGCCCGATCATCGGCGGACTGCTGACCGAGCACTTCGGCTGGCGCTGGATCTTCTACATCAACCTGCCGGTCTGCGCCCTGGCGGTGTACGTCACCCGCAAGGCGGTCGCCGACTCCCGCAACCCGCACGCCAAGGGCCTCGACCTGCCCGGCATGACCGCCTTCACCGCCGGTGCCGGGGGCGTCACGTACGCGCTGATCCGGGCCGGCGAGACCGGCTGGACCTCCGGCGCCACCCTCGGCCTCCTCGGCCTGGGCGCGGCCGCCTTCGCCGTCTTCGTCCTCGTCGAACTGCGCACCGCCCGCCCCATGCTGGACCTCTCGCTGTTCCGCAGCGGTACCTTCGTCGGTGTCATGGCCGCCGCGCTGCTGCTGTCCGGGGCGGCGTTCTCGTACCTGATGTACGTCTCCCTCTGGCTCCAGTCCGTCGAGGGACTGAGCCCGGTCGGCGCGGGCCTCGTCGTGGTGCCGCTGAGCCTGGCCTCGTTCCTCGTCTCGGCCCTGGCCGGACGGCTCCTGCACGGGGCCCCGGCGCGGCTGACGATCGGCGGCGGGCTGGCGCTGATCGGGGCGGGCGCGCTGCTCCAGGCCTGGATGCTGGACGCCGGTGACGGCTGGCCGGCGCTGGTCCCGGGGCTGCTGGTGACGGGGGCCGGGGTGGGCGCGGCGATCCCGTCGCTGGCCGCCACCGTGATGGGGGCGGTTGCTCCGGCCCGGGCCGGCATGGCGGGGGGCGCGCTGAACACGGCCCGGCAGCTGGGCATGGCCTTCGGCATCGCGGTGCTCGGCTCCCTCTTCCACGCCGGGCTGGCGGACGGGCTCGCCGGCTCCGGCCGGGCGCGCGGCACCGCCGAGGCGCTGGCGTCGGGCGGGGCGGGGCAACTGCTGGCGGCGGCCCCGGCGGCGAAGGCCTGGGTGGAGGCGGCCTTCGTGAGCGGACTGCGGGAGACCTTCGTGGCCTCGGGGGTGATGGGCCTGCTGGGCGCCGTCGCCGCGGTCCTGCTGATCCGCTCCGCGGGGCGGACCGGGGGCGCGGCGGCGGCCGGTCCCCGGCCCGCGGAAGCGGTCGCGGTGGCGGTGGCGGACCGGGTCTAGGGGGTGTCTGACGGGCCGCGGTGGCTGCCGGATGGGCCCCGCCGACCGATCCAGGAGGGTGAACCTTCGAACGCGCTGGGCATGCTGAATCGTTTCGTCTGAATCGTCCGCTCCTACGCTGCCCGCTGGATGCCACCGGACCGGCATTCCAGCCGACCAGAGAACGGACTCTTCATGCGTGCTCGTACCACCGCCGCCGCACTCCTCGGTGCTCTCGCTCTCGTTCTGCCCGCCTCCGGCACCTCGCTGGCGGCCGACCACGACGATGACGACGGCCGCCGCTCGCTGGGCCGCCTGGAGTACCTCGTCGACGACGACGAGGCGGGCGGCGACGAGCACCGCCAGATCCGTCCGGCGGACAACGACACCTGCTACCGGCTGACGGGCACCTCGTGGGAGGACCCGGCGACCTCCGTGCACAACGAGACGGAGTCGCTGGCGGTGCTGTTCCGGGACCGCGACTGCGGCGAGCGTGCGGAGCGGGCGCTGGAGCCGGGAGAGCGGGTGCACGGCGTCCAGGTCCGGTCGGTGCTCTTCAAGCCGGTCGACGACAACGAAGGCCGCCACGAGGGCCGTCACGACGGGCGTGGCGACGGGCGTGACGACGACGACTTCGGCAACGGCGACGAGGACCGGGGCCGCCGCGACGCCCGGCCGGGCCTGCCGGGGGCACAGATGCAGAACGGCGCCAGGCCGGCGGTGCAGGAGATGACGAAGCCGCGCATGGACGAGCCGGGCGCACAGCCGGCCGACGAGCCGGCGGGCGACGAGCAGGCGGGCGACGAGCAGGCGCGTGACGAGCAGGCGGGCGACGAGCAGGCGCGTGACGAGCCGGCGGGCGACGAGCAGGTGCGGGAGGAGCAGGCCCGCGACGAGCAGGCCCGCGACGAGTCGGCGGGTGACGAGCAGGCCCGGCAGGACCAGGCGCAGCGCGACGAGCAGGCCCCCAAGGACCAGATCCGGCGCGAGGAGCAGGCGCGCCAGGAGGAGCAGGCCCGGATGGACGAGCAGGGCCGCCAGGAGCAGCAGGGCCGCCCCGGCGAGCAGGGTCCCGACATGTTCGACCGCATCTTCGGCGCCATCGGCTGACCCGCCGGCACGCGACGCGAGAGCCCGGCACCCCGTGGTGCCGGGCTCTCCCGTGTCATGGAACAGGGCCGCCCGGGGAGGTCGTCTCCCGGGCGGCCCCGTGATCAATCGGTCGAGCCGTGGAGCGGCTCGGCCCCCGTCACCCCGGTAGGGGTCAGAAGGTGAGCTTCCAGCTGTTGATGTAGCCGGTGTCCGCGGAGGCGAGGTCCGCCACCCGCAGCTTCCAGACACCCTGGGCGACCTCGGAGGAGGCGTTCACGGTGAAGCTCTGGACGATGTTGTCCGCGCTGCCGCCGGTGCGGTTGCGCAGGTTGTAGACGGAGCCGTCGGGGGCGACCAGGTCGACCTTCAGGTCACCGACGTAGGTGTGGACGATGTTGACGTCCACCTTGAGGGTGCTCGGGGCGTTGCCCGTGCGGGTCACCGTGATCGGGGACTCCACGGTCGAGTTGTCCGCGATCTGGTAGTCGTTCGTGTTCTCGAACACGTTCTGCTGGGACGTGCCGACGGTCCAGGTGAAGGACGCCGTACCCGTCTTGCCCGCGGAGTCGGTCACCGTGACGGTCACGTTGGACGTGCCCGCGGTGGTGGCGGTACCCGAGATCAGACCCGTGGAGGAGTTGATCGACAGGCCGGCCGGCAGACCGGTCGCCGCGTAGCTCAGCGCGCCCGCGTTGGTGCTGGTCGCCTGGACCTGAAGGCTGACAGCGGTGTTGATCTGGGTGGTCTGGTTGGCGATCGGGGTGACCGAGACGCCGGAGGTGATGCGCGCCCCGACGTTGATGCCGGCCCAGGCGTTCGCCACGTTGTTGTACGTGGTCGAGCCCTGGCCGTACAGGTCGGCGGCGGCCTGGAGGGTCGCCGTGCGGGCGGCCGCGTAGTTGGTGTTCGACTTGAAGTAGCCGACCGTCAGCGCGCGGAACCAGATCTTCGCGGCGGCGTCCCGGCCGATCGCGGTGACCGGGAGGTTGTCCGAGGTCGGCGAGTCGTAGCTGACGCCGTTGATGACCTTGGCACCGGAGCCCTCGGACATCAGGTAGAAGACGTGGTTCGCCGGGCCCGAGGAGTAGTGGACGTCGAGGCCGCCGAGGCTGGAGGACCAGTAGTCCTTGGAGCCGCCGTCCTTGCTCGGCTTGTCCATGTAGCGCAGCGGGGTGCCGTCGCCGTTGATGTCGATCTTCTCGCCGACCAGGTAGTCGCCGACGTCCTGCGGGTTGTTGGCGTAGAACTCGACGTTCGCCGCCATGATGTCGGAGGTCGCCTCGTTCAGACCGCCGGGCTCACCGCTGTAGGTCATGTTGCCGGTGACCGAGGTCAGACCATGCGTCATCTCGTGCGCGGCCACGTCGATGGACGTCAGCGGGTGCGTGTTGCCGGTGCCGTCGCCGTACGTCATGCAGAAGCAGCCGTCGTCCCAGAAGGCGTTGACGTACGCGCTGCCGTAGTGCACCCGGCTGTACGGCGCGACGCCGTCGTTGCGCAGGCCGTTGCGGCCGTGCACGTTCTTGTAGTAGTCCCACGTCAGCTGGGCGCCGTAGTGGGCGTCCGCGCCGGCGGTCGCCCGGTTGGAGGCGGCGCCGTTGCCCCAGACGTCGGTGGTGTTGGTGAAGAGCGTGCCGGTGCCGGAGCTGCCGCCGTTGAGGTCGTAGGTCTTGTGGCCGCCGCGCCCGGCGTCGGTCAGCGTGTAGTTGCTGCCCGACTGCGAGGTGCCCACCGTGACCTGGCCGCTGTACATGGTGTTGCCGGTGCCGGTCTCGATGGCCTGCCACTGGGTGATCTTCGCGCCGGTCTTGGCGTCGGTGACCACGTGCAGCTCGCTCGGGGTGCCGTCGTCCTGGAGGCCGCCGACGACGGTCTCGAAGGCGAGGACGGGCGCGCCCTCGGCCGCCCAGATCACCTTGCGGGCGTTCTTGGAGGGCTTGGCCTGCTTGGCGCCCGCGGCGTTGGCCGAGGAGACGGCCTGGCTCTCGGCCGCCGAGGGGGCGACGGAGGGGCTGGTGTCCGCCACCTTGATCTCGTGGTTCGTGGCCTTGGTGACGCTCTTGGTGACGCCGCCCTTGGCGTGGACCGTCAGGTCGCCGCCGAGCACGGGTATGCCGTCGTACGTGCGCTCGTACGTGGTGTGGGTGGTGCCGTCGGCATCCTGGACCACATCGCGGACGACCAGGCGCTCCTGACCGCCGAGGCCGAGGGCCTTGGCCGCCTGCACGGTGGTCGAGTTGGCGTCGGCGAGGAGCGTCGCACGCTCCGAAGCGCTGAGTTGGCGGGCGGCCGCGCCCGGGTTGGGCTGAGCCGCCTTGGCGGACTGCGACGACGCGGTGGCGTCGGCGGTGGCGGTTCCGGCCTGAATGCCTACGGCGAGCAGGGCTGCGGCGGCGACGAGAGCGCCGGCCGCGGTGGCACGCCGCTGGGGGGTGAGACTCAACGCGAACTCCTTCTGCGAGGGGGGTTCCGGACGGCTGGGTCGGCCTCCGGGCAGATCAGGACTGGTGCGATGAACGGTCGAAGAGTGTCACCTGCGGACGTCGATGTCAGGGCCACATCAAAAGGTTGGCTGGAAACAGTCCGTTGTCCGAAGAGACGTATCCGGTATCCGAACCATTCACTTCCGTATGAGAGGGAGAGGGCGGCACATCCGGAACAGCAGATGCCAGTTGCTAACACTTGGACAACGGGAAGCTCCATTAACGCAAACGGCATTAAACGTACGGGTGTTTGTCGTACTGTTTCCCGGTGCGTCAGATGCCCGTCGCCAGGGGAAGCCGCGGGCACACGCCACTGTCATAGACCACGTGCCAGGGGGGCCCATGAGGCATGTCCATTTTCCTGCGCAAAGAGTGGCCGGGACGGCCGTTGATCCGACCGCGTCGACGTCCGCGCCTCCGCGCCGGCTCGGCGACAAGGCTCGCTGGTACCTTCCCGCAGCGGTAACGGCCGATTTCCTGGGCGCGGCGGTTCCCGTCGGGCTCGTCTTCGACGCGGCGCAGCAGGCCCGGCCCGTCTACTGCGCCGTCGGCGCGGCCCTCGGGTGGACCGCGGTACAGGCGCTGCGCCGACGGTACGCGACCCGGGTGCTCGGGGAGTCCCGCGGTGTGCTGCCCGTCCTCCACGACTGGCTGATTCTGATCGGTGTCCTCGCCGTCGCCCGGGTGGTGACCGGTGAGAGCACCCCGCGACTGGCGGCGCTGGGGGCGCTGTTGCCCGCACTGCTGATCACCGTAGCCTGTCACAAGCTGACCTACCGCCACCTCTCCGCCGCCCGCCGGGAGGCCCAGGCGGTCAGCCGGGTCCTGGTCGTCGGCGAGCCCGAGGCGGCCGAAGGCGTGATCGCACACCTCGCCTCGCGCACCGACCACCCCTACGTCGTCGTCGGTGTCGTCCCGGTCGGCGAAGGACGACTCGACAGCGGAGTACCCGTCGCGACCCGGCTGGGCGCGACCCCGCACGGCCCCGGCGCGGACGCCGCCGCCGTGCTCGGCGCCGTCCGCAGCCACCACGCCGACCTGGTGCTCGTCGCCCCGGGCGTGCGGATCACCGGGGAGCGGCTGCGCCGGGTCGTCTGGGCGCTGCACGACGCCGGGCTGGAACTGGCCGTCTTCCCGGGTCTGGTGGAGATATCCGTCAAACGGCTGGAGACCCTCTCCGCCGGCGGGCTCGCCGTGCTGCGGATCGCGCCGCCCGTGCGCAGGGGGGTGCAGACGCTGCTCAAGTCGGCGCTGGACCGGGCGGGCGCCGCCGTCGGACTGCTGCTGCTGTCGCCGCTCTTCCTCGCGCTCGTCCTGGCGATACGTTTCAGCTCGCGCGGGCCGGCCTTCTACAGCCAGCACCGGATCGGCCGCGACGGGGTCCCGTTCGTCATGTGGAAGTTCCGCACGATGGTCGTGGACGCCGACCGGCTGAAGGCCGAGCTGGCGGGGACCAACGAGAACGACGGCCTGATGTTCAAGATGCGCCGGGACCCCCGGGTGACCCGGGTGGGGCGGCTGCTGCGCCGGACCTCGATGGACGAACTGCCCCAGCTGTTCAACGTGCTGACCGGCAGCATGTCGCTGGTCGGCCCGCGCCCGCCGCTGCCGGAGGAGGTGGCCCGGTACGACGAGACCGAGCTGCGCCGGCTGAGGGTGCGCCCCGGTATGACGGGCCTGTGGCAGATCAGCGGACGGTCGGACCTGTCTTGGGACGAAACGATTCAGCTTGATCTCCAGTACGTCGACAACTGGTCCTTCACCAGCGACGTCGACGTCATGGGCCGTACGCTCCGCGCCGTCGTCGACGGTCGCGGAGCGTACTGAGGGGCCGGCCTTGCGATCAGCCCCGCGTCCGGCATCGCGGCCGGTCCTGGGATCAGGGCGACGTCTGCGAGTCGAGCCACCAGCGGTAGGTGGACGCGATTCCGTCGCGCAGCGCGATGCCCGGCTTCCAGCCCAGCGAGGTCAGGCGGGTGACGTCCAGCAGTTTGCGGGGCGTCCCGTCGGGCTTGGAGGTGTCCCAGGCGAGCCGGCCCTCGAAGCCGGTCACTTCGGCCACCGTCTCGGCCAGGGCCTTGATGGTGAGGTCCTCGCCGCAGCCGATGTTGACGGGCTCGTCGCCGTCGTAACGCTCCAACAGCACGGCGCAGGCGGCTGCGAGGTCGTCGACGTGCAGGAACTCGCGGCGCGGGGTGCCCGACCCCCACAGGGTCACTTCCTCACGCCCCTCGGCCGCGGCCTCGTGGAAGCGCCGGATCAGCGCGGGCAGGACGTGGGAGGACTCCAGGTCGAAGTTGTCCCCCGGGCCGTACAGGTTCGTGGGCATGGCCGAGATGTACGAGGCGCCGTACTGCTTGCGGTACGACTGGACCTGCACGATCCCGGCGATCTTGGCGAGGGCGTAGGCCTCGTTGGTCGGCTCCAGCGGGCCGGTCAGCAGGGCGTCCTCGCTGATGGGCTGCGGGGCCAGCTTCGGGTAGATGCAGGAGGAGCCGAGGAACAGCAGCCGGTCCACCCCGGCGGCGTGCGACCCGGCGATGACGCTGAGCTGGATCCGGAGGTTGTCCTCCAGGAACTGCACCGGATAAGTGCTGTTGGCCATGATCCCGCCGACCTTGGCGGCGGCCAGCACCACGGCGTCCGGGCGGACGTCCCGCAGGTACGCCCCGGTCGCCGCGCCGTCGCGCAGGTCGAGCTCGGCGCGGCTGCGGGTGAGCACCTGGTGGCCGTCGGCGGTCAGCCGCCGGGCCACCGCGGACCCCACGAGGCCGCGGTGGCCGGCGACGAAGACGCGGGCGTGCGGGGGCAGGAGCGGCAGCGAACTTGTCATACCGCCGATGATGCCAGTCCGCCGCGGCGGCATTTCCCGGAGGCCGACCGCCGTCGCGAAAGCGCCCGCCGGCGGCCGCCCGGAGCGGTCCGGCCGCCTCGAGCCCGGCGCCAGGGCGGGGCCGAACGCGGCACGAGAGGTGCCGGACGGGCCGTGTACGGTACCCATCCGGCCCCGGGCCGCGCGGGCGCACGCCGTACGAGGCGGCGGGACGGCCCCGGCACACCGGGCCGGCCGGCCCGCCGCGAGTCCAGGGGCGCAGCCCCGCAGAACGGGTGGGGCCGAGCCCCGCTCACCGCAACAGCGCACAACGACAACCAGGGGGACCCCACATGGGCAAGACCGCACTGATCACCGGCGTCACCGGGCAGGACGGCTCGTACCTCGCCGAGCTCCTGCTCGCCAAGGGCTACACGGTGCACGGGCTCGTGCGGCGGTCCTCCAGCTTCAACACGGAGCGGATCGACCACATCTACCAGGACCCGCAGACGGAGAACCGCTCCCTCGTGCTGCACCACGCCGACCTGTCCGACGGCGTCGCGCTGGTGAACCTGCTCCGCGACATACGCCCCGACGAGGTCTACAACCTGGGCGCCCAGTCCCACGTCCGCGTCTCCTTCGACGCGCCCCTCTACACCGGTGACGTCACCGGCCTCGGGGCGCTGCGCCTGCTGGAGGCCATCCGGGCCAGCGGCGTGGACACCCGTATCTACCAGGCCTCGTCCTCGGAGATGTTCGGCTCCACCCCGCCGCCGCAGAACGAGCTGACCCCGTTCCACCCGCGCAGCCCGTACGGGGCCGCCAAGGTCTTCGCGTACTGGACCACGGTGAACTACCGCGAGGCCTACGGCATGTTCGCGGTGAACGGGATCCTCTTCAACCACGAGTCCCCGCGCCGCGGCGAGACCTTCGTGACCCGCAAGATCACCCGCGCGGTCGCCCGGATCAAGGCCGGCCTCCAGGACCACCTCTACCTCGGCAACCTCGACGCCGTCCGCGACTGGGGATACGCGCCGGAGTACGTCGACGCCATGTGGCGGATGCTCCAGCAGGACGAGCCCACCGACTACGTGGTCGCCACCGGCGTCGCCGCGACCGTCCGCGAGTTCGTCGAGTCCTCCTTCGGCCACGCCGGCCTCGACTGGACCGAGCACGTGCGCCACGACCCCAAGTACGAGCGCCCCAGCGAGGTCGACGCACTCATCGGCGACGCCTCCAAGGCGCAGGAGATCCTCGGCTGGAAGCCGACGGTCCTGGTGGCGGAACTCGCCCGGATCATGGTCGACGCCGACGTCCGCCAGGTCGAGGACCAACTGGCGGGCGTGACCGTCCGCATAGACCGCTGAGGGCCTGGTCTTTCGCCTACGCTTTGCCGTGTCCCGGTCATACCGTGCAGGTCCCTGCCGGGTGACCGGGGCACACCTGCCGTATGTCCGCCGTGCGCCCTCCATGCGAAACCCGTTGATTCCAAGTTGGTATGCAATGGGTCAAGTGAGGTGACCGGGCCCTCGCGTGAGCCCTAGTCTGCGCCAGTACATATGGCTGATCGGATAGTTCCAGCCATCAAACCGGGCGATTGCCCTGGGGGGCCCATGCGTAGATCCAGAGGGCTGACTGCTGCCCTCGTCCTGTCACTGGCCGGTGCCGGCACCGGCATAGGCCTGGTGTTGATGCCCGAGGCGTCCGCCATCACGCCTCCCGTGGCATTCACCGCCGACGAGCTGCCCACCTGGCAGCCCAACGGCATCGTCTGGGCGATGGCCCAGGCGGGCGGCACGGTCTTCGCCGGCGGCACCTTCTCGGCGGTCCGGCCGCCCGACGGCAGTGGCAGCGGCACCGAGCAGGAAGCGGTGAACTTCGTGGCGCTCGACGCCGCGACGGGCGCCCCGACCTCCTGCAAGCTCGCCTTCACCGTCGGCGACGGCAGCGCGACCGTCCGCACCCTGGCCGTCTCGAAGGACAAGAAGACCCTCTACGCGGGCGGCTACTTCGGTGCCGTCAACGGCACGCCGGTCTCCAGCGCCGCCGCGATCGACATCGAGACCTGCACCCCCAAGGCCTCGTTCCACCCCGGTTTCCCCGCCACCGTGCGCGCGTTCGCCGTCAGCGACGACACGCTGTACGCGGCCGGCGACTTCTCCACCGTGGAGGGCCAGACCCGCGAGCGGTTCGCCGCGGTCGACGCCGCCTCCGGTGCGCTCAAGCCCTTCACCGCCAACGCCGACGAGCCCGGCCGGGCGGTCGCGGTCACCCCCGACGGCAAGAACGTGCTCCTGGGCGGCGACTTCTTCACCGTCAACGGTCAGAACACGCACGCCCTGGCGGTCGTGAACGCCACGACCGGCGCCGTCGCCAAGACGTACAGCACCATCCCGTCCAACTCGGTCGTCAAGTCGATCGCCACCGACGCGACCGGCTTCTACACGGGCAACGAGGGCTCCGGCGGCGGTGTCTTCGACGGCCGCATCGGCCTCAACCTCAGTGACTTCAGCGAGAAGTGGCGGGACCGCTGCCTCGGCGCGACCCAGTTCGTCCTGCCGTACGACGGAGTGCTCTACAGCTCCTCGCACGCCCACGACTGCTCCCTCAACGGCGAGTACCCCGACGGCCGCCGGCACCACCTGCTGGCCCAGCCCACCGACTACCAGGGCACGTCCCCCGCGCCGGTGGACGGTTTCGTGGCCTCCCCGCGCAAGCTCGGCTGGTTCCCCGACACCAACGACGGCCTCGGCGAGGGCATCGGCCCGCGCGTGATGGCGGTCGCCGAAAAGGGCGACACCAAGTACATGTGGGTCGGCGGCGAGTTCACCACCGTCAACGGGCTCGCACAGCAGGGCCTGACCCGCTTCGCCTCCACCGGTGACGTCGGCGCCCCGACCACCCCGGTCGCCAGCGCCGCGAGCGTCAAGCCCGGCGAGGTCCAGGTCCGCTGGCGCACCAGCTACGACGAGGACGACAGCAAGCTGACGTACCGGATCTACCGGAACGGCTCGTCCACCCCGGCCCACACCATGACCGCCGACTCGCTGGAGTTCGAGCGGCAGCAGGCCTCCTGGACCGACACCACCGTCAAGGCCGGTCAGTCCTACACCTACCGGGTGACCGCGACCGACGCCGCGGGCAACACCAGCGCACTGTCGGCCACCGCCTCGGTGACGGTCCCCGCCTCGGTCCAGTCGTACCCGAACCAGGTCCGCGCTGACGGTGCCAACCTGTACTGGCGCTACGACGACACCGTCAGCCCCTACGTCGCCGACTCCTCCGCGGACGGCAACACCAGCGGCATCCAGCTGAACGCCCCGGCCCTGCGCCAGACGCCCGGAGCCGTCTCCGGCGCCAGCACCGCGATGGGCTTCAACGGCACCGGCCAGCAGGTGTACAGCGACCACCGCCAGACGGTCGGCAGCAGCTACACCATCGAGACGTGGTTCAAGACGAACACCTCGCGCGGCGGCAAGCTGATCGGCTTCGGCAACAACACCGACCGCAGCAGCGGGTCGTACGACAAGCAGCTGTACATGACCAACGCGGGCCGGCTGGTCTTCGGCGTGTACAACGGCTCGACCAGGACCATCTCCACCGGCCTGTTCGAGACGTACAACGACAACAAGTGGCACCACGTCGTCGGCACCCAGGGCCCCTCGGGCATGGCGCTGTACGTGGACGGCCAGAGCAAGGGCACGCTGAACGTCACCAGCTTCCAGCAGTACGCCGGTTTCTGGCACGTGGGCGGCGACAACCTCGGCAGCTGGCCGAACCGTCCGACGAGCAACTTCTTCGCCGGGCAGATCGACGAGACAGCCGTCTACCCGACGGCGCTGACCCAGGCCCAGGTCAAGAACCACTACGACCTCGCCAAGGCCCCCACCGACACGGTCTCCAAGGTCGTCACGACCGAGGACACCTACATCAACCAGGGCGCCCCCGGCCAGGCCTACGGCACGTCCACCTCGCTCGCGGTGCGCGGCACCTCGGCGTACGAGACGTACCTGCGGTTCAACCTTCCGGCCGCCCCGGCCGGGACGGTCCTCAAGGCGGCCTCACTCCAGTTCAAGACCACGACGCAGACCGGTGCCGGTACGGCCGACACCGTGTCCGTGGTGCCGGTCACCGGCAGCTGGAGCGCCGCGGGCACGACGTTCAACACCAAGCCGACCCTCGGCACCACCCCGCTCGGATCCGTCGCGGGGGTGCCGGACGGCTCGGCGATCCAGAGCGTCGAACTGGACACCACGGCGGTTTCCGCGGTGCTGGGCACCGGCTACAGCATGGCCCTGACGAGCACCGGCACCGACCCGCTGTGGCTCTGGTCCTCGGAGGCGACGGCCGCGGACGCCGCGCCGCAGCTGATCCTCACCTTTGGCCCCAAGTAACGGCCGAGGCACCACCCGCCTGACGGAGTACGGGGCCTGCCCGGGCGGCAGGCCCCGTACTCCTTTCTCCACCACCGGCAAGTACGGGAGCCCCCTGATGTACCGACGTTCCGCAGCGGCTGCTGTTCTGCTGGCCGCCGCCCTGACCCTGACCGCCTGCAGTTCGGACGGCGGCCAGAAGGCCGACTCCGCGGCCGGCAAGCCGAAGCCGCCGGCCGCCTCATCGGCGCCGGATCCGGCCGACAGCCCGGCGGCGCCGACCCCGGCCGGTGCCAAGCCGTCCGGTCCGGTGCTCCCCGACGCGAAACTCACCCCGATGACGGGCACCTTCACCGAGACGGAGAGGAAGTACCTCAGCGGCCGGGTCCCGGAGAAGATGGACCCCGCGGCCGTCCTCCAGACCGGCCAGGAGTCCTGCCAGCGGGTGGAGCGGACGGCGAAGCACGACAAGGACGCGGCGATCGGGGCCATCGTCGCCGGGGAGGTCCCCGGCGCGAAGGACGCCATCCCGTTCCTGTGCCCGGAGCAGAAGCCGGTCCTGGACGCCGCCGAGAAGGGCTTCGGCGACGGCCGCCGGCAGTCGCCCGCCCCGGGCACCTACCGGGCGCTGACCCAGAGCACCACCTGCTCCTGGGAGGCAAAGGGCAAGGACGGCTCGGTCCTCGCCTCGGGCCCCGAGACCCCGCCCAAGGCCGGCGACAAGATCACGGCGACGATCCCGGCGGGCACCGCCGAGTTCAACTCGACGGCCTGCTACGCGTGGGTCCCCGCGTAGCCTGCGGCCGTACCGGAACGCGTACGAGAACGCCCCCGCGGGCGGTGCCACCGCCGCGGGGGCGTTTCCATGTCCCGGCCCGGGGTACTCGCGCCGTCACAAGACCACGAACGTGGAGGCGACTTGACATGCGAGGCATCGGCGGCTGCATAGCCCTGATCGTGGTGGGGGCCATCCTCACCTTCGCGAGCGACTGGCGGATGAAGGGCGTCAACCTCCCTCTCGTCGGCCTGATCATGATGGCGGCGGGTGCGATCGGCCTGGCCGTGTACTCCAGCGTCCTGCGCCGCCGCCGGGCCGCCGGGGTGCTCCCGGTCGTCGAGGACCGGGGCCGCGACATCATCTGACGCGCCGTGCGGGAGAGCTGTCACGCCCCCGCGCCGCGAGCCGACCCGTACACCGGCAGGAGGGTGTCCAGCACCGCGTCCATCGAGAACGACCCCGCCGCCAGCTTCCGGGCGGCGACGGAGGCCGAGCGGTTCGCGTCCGGGTCCAGGAGGCCGAGGACCGCCTCCGCGACCCCCGTCGGACCGGGTTCCACCGCCCGCCCGGCGCCCGCCGCGGCGATGTCCCGGGCCAGGCCGTTGGAGTGGGTCACCACCGCGGGCACGCCCACCGCCAGCGCCTCCAGCACCGACATGGGGAACGGCTCCTCCACCGACGGCAGCACGTACACGTGGGCCCGGCGCAGCTCCGCCAGCACCTCGGCGCCGGACAGTGCCCCGGGGACCGTGAAGCGGTCCGACAGCCCCAGCGCGGCGATCCGCGCCCGGACCGCCGCCAGTTCGCCCTCGTCCGGCCCCGCCACCACGAACTCCGCGTCCGGATGCGCCGCCAGCACCGCCGGGGCCGCGTCCACGAAGTCCACCGGCCGCTTGCGGGCCTGCAGGCGCGCCGAGTACAGGATGCGCGGCGCCCCGGCCGGAGCCGGCCGTTCCTCCTGCGCCGGGGTGCCGTTGACCAGTCGCACCGCCGTGGCCAGCGCGGGCGGCCCCACCACCGCGTTCAGGTCCGCCCGCTCGTGCGGGGTCAGGTACAGCACCGCGTCCGCCCCGCGCAGCACCCGGCGTACCGCCACCGCGTCCAGCACCTTGGCCAGCAGCTTCCCGCTCGGGTCCACCATCCCGTGGGTCTGGAGCACCAGCGGCTTGCGGGCCCGCAGCGCGGCCAGCGCCACCGGCAGCGTCACCAGGTCCCGTGCCAGGTGGACGTGGACCACGTCCGCGTCGCGCACCAGCCGCCCCGCCGAGGCGAGCAGCGCCGGCGAGGTCATCCCGCTGAATCCCAGCGGAAGCAGCCTGCGGGCCGGGAACAGCTTCGCCGGCACGCCCTCCACGTCGGTCGGCCACGGATCGGGGAACCCCTCGCCGAGGGCCAGCAGCCGGGCCTCGTGGCCGCGCGCCCGCAGCCCCTTGGCCAGGTTCAGCGCGACCCGGACCGGCCCGCCGAAGGCGTGCGAGGGGGAGTGCAGCGTCACGGCGTGCAGGACTCTGAGCGCGGCACTCATTTGGGCTCCTCCACCGGGCGGCGCCGCCCGTCCTGGGTCTGCAGGGTCAGCTCGGGCAGGTCCCGGTGGACCACCGCGCCCGCGCCCGCCACGGCGCACCGCCCGATCGTCACGCCCGCCAGCACGGTGGCCCGTACCGCCACCCACGCCCCGTCCTCCACGACGATGGGCGCGTTGCGGTAGCGGAAGTCGGCGGCCCGGTGGTCGTGCGAACCGGTGCACAGCATCGCCTCCTGGGAGAGGCACACGTTCGCACCGATGGTCACCGGCTCAAGGTTCAGCAGCCACGCGCCCTCGCCGATCCACGCGTGGTCCCCGACCGTCAGCTTCCACGGCCACAGCACCCGCACCTTGTGCCGGATCAGCACGCCCTCGCCGATCCGGGCGCCGAACGCGCGCAGCAACGCCACCCGCACCCGGGCCGGACAGAACCACGCCATGAAGAGCGTGTTCATCACGGCGAACCAGAGCGCCTGCGTCAGCAGTCCGCGCCCCTTGTCGTATCCGGTCAGCGTGAAGGAAGGAAGATCACGCAACAGTCGCCCCCATCGTCCGCCCCCGACAGCCACCCCGTCGCGCCTCCCCGGGCGCAGCCCGCTCAGACTAGACTGCGCGCGGACCGGGCACATGGGGTGGGGGCGGCAGTGGCAACGGACGTACGCAGGCCCCCCGTCGCGGTACCGGTGCCGCGGGAAGCGGGGCAGTGGGGCCGGGTCACCACCCCGCGCACCCTGCTCTCGCGGGCGCTGTCCGTCCCGCTGATCCTCGGGTTCACCGTCTTCCTCCCGCTCTTCGTCGCCATCCAGCCCGGCGACGGCCAGCACGACGCCGCCTTCTGGCTCCAGCTGCTGCTCACCATGTACGCGGGTGCCCGGCTGTCCGCGATGGTCCTGACGAGTCGGCGCAAGCTGCTCCAGGGCTCGTTCTGGCTCTTCGTCTACATGGCGATGGGCGTGGCCCCGCTCGCCCAGGCCGTCCTCGGCCGGGTCCCGACACCCGTCGTCGGCCCCCGCTACGACCTCACCACCGCGATCGGCCTCGTCCTGCTGGGCTGTACCGCGTTCGACGTCGGCGTGCTGCTGGCCCGGCACCGCCCGACGGGCCGCGCGGGCGGCGGCGCCCAGAAGGATAAACGGCCGGTCATGGCCCACCGGCGGCGCCTGCAACTGCTCACCGGGATCGCCTTCCTGTGCAGCGCGGCGTTCATCGTGAAGCTCGGCGGCCCAGCGGTCTTCTTCTCCAGCCGGCAGGAGATCATCGCGGGCATCGAGGAAGCGGGCGTCTCCAACGGCGACGGCCAGGCGGGCCAGGCCCTGCTGCGCGGCTTCGGCACGGTACCGGCGCTGCTGGCGCTGCTGCTGTACACGCGCTGGCTGATCACCTCGGAGTACGCCCGCCGCAAGGTGTCGATCATCGTGACGTGGGGCGCGCTCGCGCTGCTGAACCTGGTGGTCAACAACCCGGTCTCCAACCCGCGCTACTGGTTCCTGACGGTCATGTTCGCGCTGCTGTTCACGGTCTTCCCGGTGAGCGCGGCGATGTACCGGGTGGCGCTGTCGATGGCCGTGGTGGTCGCGCTGCTCGTCTTCCCGTTCGCGGACCGCTTCCGGTACGACGAGAAGAACTACAAGCCGGTCGAGACGACGTCCTTCCTGGAGCCGATGGCGCTGAAGGACTACGACCAGATCGGCATGTTCGCGAACACCATCACCTACTCGAACTCGGGCCCGGGCCATCTGTACGGGCGCCAGCTCGCGGGGTCGGTGTTCTTCGCGGTGCCGAGGTCGGTGTGGCCGGGGAAGCCGAAGGACACGGGCGTGATGATCGGGGAGTGGATGGGGGCGGTCAACACCAACCTCTCGTCCCCGATCTGGGCGGAGCTGTGGATCGACTTCGGGCCGCTGGGCATGGGCGCGGGGCTGCTGGGGATGGGCTACGCGGCCGCCCGGGTGGACCGCCGGTACGCGAAGCGGGCCACCAGGCGGTCGCCGCCGGGGAGCCTGATCTCGGTGGTGGTCCCACTGGTGGCGGGCTACTCCTTCATCCTGCTGCGGGGCCCGCTGCTCCAGGCGTCGGGGCGGGTGGCGATAGCGGGCCTCTGCCTGGCGCTGGTCGCGACGTTCCGCGAGGACAAGTCGGCCCGCCTCCGCTGATCGGCGGGCCCGGGTTTCCCCGCCGGGCCGGCAAAATCAGCCCCGCCGGCGCTTGAGGCGCGGGGTCCGGGGCGGAGCCCCAGGGGTCCGGTGGAGCTGGAGCCGCGCGCGCAGCGGCGCCGCACCCGGCCGGTCAGGCCGGTTCCGCCGACGGGGCGGCCGCCGGGGCCGGGGCCGGGACCGCGGGGTCCGGGAGGCGGGAGACCCGCGTCCAGGCCGCCGCCGCCTTCGCGGCCGAACCCGCCGCCAGGCCCCACGCGGCGCCCGCCACCCCCCACACCGCGTACCCCCCCAACAGCAGGGCCACCGACAGCAGCGAGAACACCACCTGCAACGACAGCGTCGCCTTCGGCTCCAGCACCCGCAGCGTCAGCAGCGCACAGGTCCCGAGCCCCATCACGGCGTACTGCGCCCCCGTCGCCGGGAGCAGCGCCGCCGCCGCCCCCCACGTGTCGCCCAGCAGCTGCCGCCCCACCGCCCCCGGCAGCGCGTACAGCACCGCGCCCCACGCCGCGCCGAGGGCCGCCAGCACCCCGCCCGTCAACAGCGTCAGCCGGACCACGCCCCGCTTGCCCGAGGCCCGCCCCACCACCGGCGGCCCGAACGCGTTCGCCGAGTTGAACAGCACGTTCAGCGGCCCGAACAGCGTCGTCGCACCCCGCAGCGCACCGACCGCCAACGGCGTGGCGAACACCCCCAGTCCGAGCACCGCGAGCTGGCTGGAGCCGTTGCCCACCGCGAACTCGACCACGAAGCGCTGCCCCAGGTGCCCGCGCCGCAGGTACGGTCGCAGGTCCACCCGCGACCCGCGCACGTACGGCCGCAGCAGCCACAGCCCGAGCGCGAGCGCCGGCAGTGCCGAGACCCCCCACACCAGCACCAGCCGCCCCGCCGAAGCCCCTTCGGGCTGCAGCAGGAGCGCTCCGACCACGCCCACCAGCCGCGCCGTATCGGCGGCCAGCGCCCGCTCCGGCACGCGCAGCGCCGAGAAGCAGTACCGCAGCCCGTCCTGCACCAGCACCAGCGGCAGTACCAGCCCCAGCGCGAGGAACGCCCACCCCGCGGCCCCCGGCAGCAGCACGCCCACCAGGGCCAGCGCCGCCCCGGCCACGGCAGAGGCGGCCGCGGTGAAGGCGAGGCCCGAACGGCACACCGCGCCCAGGCGTTCCCCGGGCTTCTCCAGCACCACCGTCTGGCCGACGTACGCCATGTTCAGCCCGAGCAGCACCGTGAAGGCCACGTACACCATCGAGAAGTCGGCGAAACCGGACGCCGACGACAGTCGGGCGGCCAGCACCAGCACCAGGATGTTGGTGGCGCTGGAAGCGGCCTGGTCCAGGACCGAGGCGACGGCGGCGAGACCCCCGCGCCTCACCGCCGGCCCGTGCGGACCGTGCGCAGCGCCACGGTGTCGGTGCCGTCACCGGGGATGTGCTGCTCCTGCTGGGCGACCTCGTACGGGATCGGCTGCGGCTCCGGCTTGCGGGCCGCAGCCGGGGCCGCGGGAGCGGCCGGGGCGCCGCCCTTGTCCTTCCCCTTGCCGCGGCCGCCGCGCTTGTCGCCGGGCAGCGGCGTGTGCAGCACCGCGCCCAGCACGGTCCCGCCGGCGCCGCTGATGAGCTCACGGATCCGGGACAGGTCGCTGCGGTGCACCGCCCGCGGGTCGCAGACCACGAGGACGCCGTCGACCCGGTCGACGAGCGCGAGGGCGTCCGCGTACGAGAGGACCGGCGGGGCGAGCACCACGACGGTGGAGTTGGGGGAGTCGGCCTCGGAGATCAGCCGGGTGGCGCGCGGCGAGGTCAGCGCGCGGGCGACGTTGCGCACCGGCTCGCCGGGGATCAGGTCGAAGGCGCCCGACTCCCCGGCGTCCACGACGAGCTGGCGCCCGTCGGGCCAGTCGGAGTCGCCCTGCTGCCCCGGCTGACCGCCCGGGCCCGGGCCGCCCGGCATCTGGCTCCAGCGCGGGCGCCCGCCCGCGTCGGTCGGCAGCTGGCTGGCCAGTACCGGAGTGCGCAGGTCGGCCTCGATCAGCAGGACGTCCTTGCCGGTCTCCGCGAAGGAGGCGGCGAGGTTCACGGCGACCGCGGCGGCGGTCTCGCTGCTGCCGCGCGGCGCGACCACCAGCAGTCGGCGCCGGTCGGCGAAGCGGGAGTCGTAGGCGAGCCGGAAGGCCACCGACCGGAACTCCTCGGCGAGGCGCGGGTCCTCCTCACCGGCCGCGAGTAGCGGGCCGCCCCCGGTCTTGTCCCGCGGCAGGGAGCCCAGGACGGGTGCGCGCAGGGCCCGCGCCACATCGCCGTCGGAGCGCGGCGCCGGGTCGAAGACGAGCCGGACCCAGGCGGCGAGCAGGCCGAGCGCCAGACCCACGGCCGCGCCGAGCGCGAGGGACATCGGGATGCCCGGTCCGTCGGAGTCACCGGGCGGGGTCGCGGGGCTGGTGACGCGGCCGGGCGCCATGTCCAGCGCCTGGAGCTTGGCGATGTTGCTGTTGAGGGTGTTGACCTTGCTCTGGAGGTCGGTCTTGGAGGAGTACGCCGCGTCCCGCCCCGGGCCCGAGGGCATGGTGTTGATCTGCTTGACGAGCTCGTCGAGCTGCTTGGCGACCGGATCGCGCTGGTCCTGGTAGCCCTTGACCATCTTGTCGCGGGTGACGTCGAGGGCCTCTTGCCGCTTGAGCAGGTACGCCGCGGTCATCGCGTTGGCGCGCTTGGCGGCCTCCCCGGGGGAGGACGCGGTGTAGGTGAAGCGGAGCACCATCGTCTGCGGCGGGTTGGTGACCTGCAGGCCGCTGCGCAAGGCGGTGACGCCGGACTCCGGCACGCCGAGCTTCTTCGCCGCCTCGTCTGCCGTGGAAGAGCTGAGCGCGACCTGGCGCTCCGAGCCGATGTTGATCGCCTTGTCGGGCGCCAGGCTCGGGTTGAAGGGGTCGTCGGTGGGTGCGCGGAGCACGATGTCGGCCGTCGCGACGTAGGTGTCCGCCGTGGAGACGCCGAGGTAGACGCCGCCCAGCAGGCCTATGCCGATGCCCGCGCCGAGGAGCCGGCGGTAGCGCAGGAGCTGGCGGAACTGGTCCCTCAGGAGGTCCGGTTCGTCCTCGGCGGGGGCCGCTGCCGGCCGGTTCGTCTCGATCACGGCCGGGAACCCCCAAGTGCTTCGTCCATCAGTGCGTCGATGCGGGCCAGCCCCGCTTCGCGGCTCAGGTGCGCCGCCACGTGGACGGGTCCGGCGGCGCCGAGGGCGTCCGCGGCCGCCGGGTCCTCGGCCAGCGCCCGTACGGCCTTGAGCAGGGCGTGCGGGTCCTCCGGCGGTACGAGCACCCCCGCGCCGGAACGTTCCACCTCCTGGGCGGTCCCGCCCTGCGCCGCGACGGACGCGACGACGGGCCGGCCGGCCTGGAAGTACGAGGTCAGCTTGGAGGGCACGCTCATGTCGAGCACCGCCGCGTGCTGGGTGACCGCGAGCACGTCCGCCGCCGCGAGGACATCGGGGAACTCGCCGTCGGCGGCAGGAGGGATGATGTCGAGGTTCGGTACGTCCGCCGCGAGGCCGGCGAGGGCCGCGCGCTGGCTGCCGTCCCCCATGAGGACGAAGCGGACCTCCGGGTCCAGCCGGGCGGCGCCCACCAGGACTTCCAGTCCCTGCTTGAGGCCCATGTTCCCGGAGTGCAGGACCACCGTCTGGCCCGGCGCCCAGCCGAGGTGCCGGCGGGTCTCGCCGCGCGGCTTGGTCGGCACGGCCACGTGCGACCAGTTGGGCACCAGGCGGATCTTCTCCTCGGGCACGCCCATCCCGACGACCCGGTCCACGAAGGTCTCGTGGATGACGCCGACCAGGGTGGCGCGCCGCAGTGCGTAGGCCTCGGCGCGCCCGGCCAGCGCGGCCGCCTTGTCACCGCCGCGGATCCCGCTCTGCGCGGCGGCGGCGCCCATCAGGTCCTGGACGACCGGGACGTAGGGGACCTGCCACTTGGCGGCGAGACGGGCGGCGAGCACCCCGCCGGCCAGGCTGGGCATCTGGGCGAGGACCGCGTCCGGCTTCGGCATCCGGGGCGGGGCCACGGCGCCGTGCAGCAGTATCGATCCTTCGAACAGGGCCCGGCGCACGGCGGTCTGGCGCGGCGGCACGGTGTGCGCACGCCGGTGCACGGTGACACCCGCGCGCTGCTCCGTGCGCCGGAGCGCCCCCCGGTATTCCGGCTCCAGCGACCAGGCCGGATAGTGCGGCATGCCCGCGAATACGTGCGTCTCGTGGCCGAGATCCGCCCAGTGTTCCGCGATCTGGGTGGCGTACGGCCCAATCCCGGCGTGCTCGGGCGCGTAATTGGTGGAAACCAGCAGCAGTCGCCGGTGACCGGATCTGGACACTGGGCGTCCCCTTCCCCCCCTGGATGATGCGCACGTCACCCTATTCGTTCACCCGCGTGGTGCGGAACGTGCACGCTATTGTCTGCTAATCCGCTACGCCGGGGGGTGTGGCTTCTGGGGGGTAAGAAATGACGGAGCAGGACATGTCCGACCTCGGCGCGCCCGCGCGCAGGCCGTATCGGGTCGGCTACGCGCCGGGCGCCTACGACCTGTTCCACATCGGACACCTCAACATCCTCCGGCACGCCCGCAGTCAGTGCGACTACCTGGTGGCGGGGGTGGTCTCGGACGAGATGGCCGAACTCGCCAAGGGCCGGCGGCCGATGATCCCGCTCGTCGAACGACTGGAAATCGTCCGCAGCGTCAAGTACGTCGACGCGGCCTTCGTCGAGACGGTTCCCGACAAGGTGGAGACCTGGAAGCAGGTCCGCTTCGACGTCATCTTCAAGGGCGACGACTGGCGCGGCACCCCCAAGGGCCACCGGCTGGAGCAGGACTTCGCCGCGCACGGCGTCGACGTCGTCTACTTCCCCTATACGGTCCACACCTCCAGCACGCAGCTGCGCCGGGCGCTCGACGCCCTGGCGCAGCCGCTCCCGGAGCCCCTCACCGCGGAACTGCGCTGAGCTCCCGGAACCACTTCGCGAGGAACGCCAGCAGGAACAGCACGGCGACCGCGCCCAGCCCGGCGTACGCCCAGCGGAACAGCCCGCCGCCGCCGAGCAGCAGGAAGACCACGCAGAACACCCCGTAGTCCACGGGCAGCAACGCCACCGCCCGCAGCGTCGACGGGGTCGCTGCCGGGCTCCCCGGCGCCGGCCTGGGCTTGAGCTTCTCGGTGAGCAGGCCGCCGAAGAAGGTGACGACGGCGGCGAACTGGAAGCCCAGCGGCACCAGCAGCCAGCCGCCGGACGCCGTCCCGCCCGCGCCGGTGCCGTACGCGTCGGGGAAGCGGTAGAAGGCGATCAGCACACAGGTGTGCAGCGCCGTCAGCTTGGCGCAGTCCACGACGTGGTCGAGCCACTCGCCCGCGGCGCTGCCGCCCCCGCGCAGCCGGGCGAGCTGTCCGTCCGCCGAGTCGAAGGCGAAGCCGGCCGCGAGCGCCGCCCACACCGCGATCCCCAGCCCCCACGAGGGCGCGGCCAGCGCGACCGCCGCCGCGGCGGCGAAGCTGAAGGCCGCGCTGATCAGCGTCACCTGGTTCGGGCTGAGTCCGAGCGCGTACGAACCGGCGGCCAGGTACCGCCCGGCGGGCCGGTTGACGAACCGCGAGTAGAGCGACACCCCCTTCGCCGACTTCTGCGCCCCGCGCAGCTCCCGCAGCGCGGTCCCGACTCTCGGCATCGACGCAAGCCCCTTCGGAACGGATGTGTGTACGACGTGTGTGCGTACGAAGGGCACATCATCGCAGGACGCACACGGCATTCGGCTCCGGATGCGCCCTTGCGTCTTGAAGCAGCGGTACCGACCGCTCAGCCCGCCACCCGCAGCAGCAGCACCGCCCGCGCCGGGACCGTCAGGGGCTCGCCACCCCGGTGCCGGGTACCGGGCGCCGCCGACTGCTCCTCCCGCGAGGTGTCCAGCACGAGCTCGTACGACGCGGCCCACGGCGCACCCGGCAGCACCCACTCCACCGGCCGGTCCCCGGCGTGCAGCAACGCCAGGAAGCTGTCGTCGACGACCTGCCGCCCCCGCTCGTCCCGGCCCGGGATGTCCCGCCCCGAGAGGTACAGGCCGAGCGCGGCGGCGGGTGCGTACCAGTCCCGCTCGGTCATCTCCGTCCCCGCCGGGGTGAACCACGCCAGGTCGCGCAGGCCGTCCGCGTCCTGGGCCCGCCCGGAGAAGAACGCCCGCCTGCGCAGCACCGGGTGCTCCCGGCGCAGCGCCGTCAGACGGGTGGTCAGCGCGAACAGCTCCTGCCAGGCCGGGTCCTCCAGCAGCGACCAGTCCAGCCAGCTCGTCCCGTTGTCCTGGCAGTACGCGTTGTTGTTGCCGCCCTGCGTCCGGCCGAACTCGTCACCGGCCACCAGCATCGGCACCCCCGTCGACAGCAGCAGCGTGGTGAGCATGTTGCGCAGCTGGCGCCGGCGCAGTGCCCCGATCCGGGGGTCTTCCGTCTCGCCCTCCGCCCCGCAGTTCCACGACCGGTTGTCGTTGGTGCCGTCCCGGCCGTCCTCCCCGTTCGCCTCGTTGTGCTTGCGCTCGTACGACACCAGGTCCCGCAGGGTGAAACCGTCGTGCGCGGTCACGAAGTTCACCGAGGCGTACGGCCGTCGCCCGCCCCACGCGTAGAGGTCGCTCGACCCCGACAGCCGGTATCCCAGATCCCGTACGTCGGGCAGCGCGCCCCGCCAGAAATCCCGGACGGCGTCCCGGTAGCGGTCGTTCCACTCCGTCCACAGCGGCGGGAACGCGCCCACCTGGTACCCGCCCGAGCCCACGTCCCACGGTTCGGCGATCAGTTTGACCCGCCGCAGCACCGGGTCCTGGGCGATCACCGCCAGGAACGGCGAGAGCATGTCCACGTCGTGCATGGAACGCGCCAGGGCCGCCGCCAGGTCGAAGCGGAAGCCGTCGACGCCCATCTCCGTCACCCAGTACCGCAGCGAATCGGTGATCAACCGCAGCACGTTCGGCCGGCCCGCGTGCAGGGTGTTCCCGCACCCCGTGTAATCCGCGTACCGGCGCTGGTCGTTCTGGAGCCGGTAGTAGCCCCGGTTGTCGATCCCGCGCAGCGACAGCGTCGGCCCCAGCTCGCCCGCCTCCGCGGTGTGGTTGTAGACCACGTCGAGGATGACCTCGATACCGGCCGCGTGCAGCGCCCGCACCATCCGCTTGAACTCGCCGACCTGCTGACCGGCCGTGCCGCTCGACGAATACGCGGCGTGCGGGGCGAAGTAGCCGATCGAGTTGTAACCCCAGTAGTTGCGCATCCCCCGGCGCAGCAGGTGGTCCTCGTGCGCGAACTGGTGCACCGGCAGCAGCTCCACCGCCGTCACCCCGAGCCGGGTCAGGTGCTCGATCGCCGCGGGGTGGGCGAGCCCCGCGTAGGTCCCGCGCAGCCGCTCGGGCACCTCCGGGTGGCGCATGGTGAACCCGCGCACGTGCAGCTCGTAGATCACCGAGTCGGCCCAGGGCGTCTTCGGCCGGACGTCGTCCGCCCAGTCGTCGTCGTCGTGCACCACGACGCCCTTGGGGACGTGCGGGGCCGAGTCCCGGTCGTCGCGCACGGTGTCCGCGATGTACTGCTGCGGCCAGTCCCGCACGTGGCCGTACACCTCGGGCGGCAGCGCGCCGTAGTCGTTGCCCGGCCGCGCGTCCACGGCCCGGGCGTACGGGTCCAGGAGCAGCTTCGCCGGGTTGTGCCGGGACCCCGTCCAGGGGTCCCAGCGGCCGTGCACCCGGAAGCCGTACCGCTGCCCGGGCCGCACGCCCGGGACGAAGCCGTGCCAGATCTCGTGGGTGAGCTCCGTCAGGGCGCAGCGGGTCTCGGCGCCGTGCCCGTCGAACAGGCAGAGCTCCACCGACTCCGCGCCCGGGGCCCACAGCGCGAAATTGGTGCCCGCCACCCCGTCCGGCCCCGACCGGTAGCGGGCGCCCAGCGGGTGCGAGGACCCGGGCCACACCGGCGGTCCGGGGGGCGCCGGAACCCGTAGGGTCCGGGCTTTGGGCAGGCCGTTGACCTGTCCGTCGGCCCGGCCGGCCGGCCCGCCCCGCGGCTGCCCGTCCGGCTGCCCGTCGACGGGCGGCGCGGGCGCGCTCCCGTTGACCCGTACCTCTCCGGCGACGGTTTCCACCGCCTCTTGCTCGGCTGCGCTCGACACTGCCCGCCTCCACGGCTCTCGGTACCTGCGGGGGCAGGGGAGTGCGGCCCCGGCGTCCCGGCCCGGGCCCGCCCCCGTCTGGTCCTTCCCACTGTTCTGCCCGCACCGCCCCGCCCGGAACGTCGGCCGCGCCCACGTTTCCCCCCGAGGGGCCCGGTCGTTGGACAGGGCGTGACTCTTCTGACGAGGCGGGCAGGGGCGGGCTTGGCGGCCGTCGCGGTATGGGCGGCCCTGCTGGGCGGCCTGAGCGGCTGCACCGGGGACGGCCGCTCACCGGTCGAGATCCAGCTGCCCGGCAAACCCCGCTCCCCGGACGAGGCCATCCGGATCGTTCCCGAGGACAACGCCAAGGGGGTACCCGCCGACGGCCCCTTGACCGTCAAGGTCGCCGAGGGGCGGCTGGAGCGGGTGGTGGTCACGAAGGTCGAGGACGCCCAGGAGGAGCGGCTCCCGGGCGCGATCGCCGCCGACGGACTCAGCTGGAGCCCCGACCCGGCGGCCGGACGGCTCGCGCTCGCGGCCAAGTACACCGTCGACGCGGTCGCCCTCGACGGCCACGACCGCCGGCAGGCCCGGCACACCACCTTCACCACCTACGTGCCGGAGGAGCGGTTCATCGGCTACTTCCGGCCCGAGAACCGCTCGACCGTGGGCACCGGGATGATCGTCTCCTTCCGGTTCAACCGCTCCATCAAGCAGCGCGCCGCCGTAGAACGGGCCATCACCGTCAGCTCCGTGCCCCCCGTCAAGGCCGTGGGCCACTGGTTCGGCGACGACCGGCTCGACTTCCGGCCCAAGGAGTTCTGGAAGCCCGGGACCGAGGTCACCATCCGGATGGACCTCCGCGACGTCGAGGGCTCGCCCGGCGTGTACGGCATCCAGGACAAGACGGTCACCTTCAAGGTAGGCCGTTCGCAGATCTCCACCGTGGACGCGGCCGCGCACACCATGGAGGTCCGCCGCGAGGGCCGGCTGCTGTCCACCCTGCCCATCACCGCCGGGGCGCCCAAGAACACCACGTACAACGGGAAGATGGTGGTGATGGAGATGTTCGACGTCACCCGCATGAACGGCCAGACCGTCGGCTTCGGCGGCGAGTACGACATCCCCGACGTCCCGCACGCCATGCGGCTCACCACCTCGGGCACCTTCCTGCACGGCAACTACTGGGCCAGCCCCGACACCTTCGGCTCCCTCAACACCAGCCACGGCTGTGTCGGTCTGCGCGACGACAAGGGCGGCGGCTCGGACACCCCGGCGGGCTGGTTCTTCGACCGTTCGCTCGTCGGCGACGTGGTCGAGGTCGTCAACTCCCAGGACAAGACGGTCGCGGGGGACAACGGCCTGGGCGGCTGGAACCTCTCCTGGGCCGACTGGGTCGCCGGCTCCGCGACCGGCTGACCGCCGGGCCCCGGCCGGGACGCGGCTCGCACACCAGTTGGGACGGAACGGTGACAAGACCGTGCCTTCACGTGATCTCCCCATGTGATTTCCTGGCGGGAAGCGCGCGACTGTCCGCGCGGGGGACATGGGGAGAACAAGAGTGAACCTGCAGCCGATCCGCGGCCGCGTCCGCACCGGCCTGCCGGCCCTTCTGCTGGGAGCGGCGCTGCTCTTCACCAGCGCCTGCAGCGGCGGTGCAGACAGCGGGGGCGGTGCCGGGGGCGGCGCCGGCGGCAAGGGTGGCGGCAAGACCGGCACCGAGGCGTCCAAGGCCGTGGTCAACGTCAAGCCGGACGACGGCTCCAAGGAAGTCGCCACGAGCGGCGTCCTGAAGATATCCAGCACCGGCGGCAAGCTCACCACGGTGACGGTCGCCGACACCAAGGGCAACGCGGTGGACGGCAAGATGGGCGCCGACGGGGCCAGCTGGGAGCCGTCGCGCAACCTCGCCGCCGCCACCGAGTACAAGGTGCACGTGGTCGCCAAGGACGAGGCCGGCCGGGAGTCCGCCAAGGACACCACCTTCACCACCCTCACGCCGACGAACACGTTCGTCGGCCACTACACCCCCGAGGACGGGGAGACCGTCGGCGTGGGTATGCCCGTGTCGGTCAACTTCACCCGGGGCATCACCAACACCGAGGCCGTCGAGAAGGCCATCACCGTCACGGCGGAGCCGAACGTGCCGGTCGAGGGCCACTGGTTCGGCAACGACCGCCTCGACTTCCGCCCCGAGAAGTACTGGGCCGCGGGCACCAAGGTGACCGTGAAGATCGCCCTCGACGGGGTCGAAGGCCGCCCGGGCGTCTACGGCAAGCAGACCCGTACCGTCCACTTCACCATCGGCCGTTCCCAGGTCTCCACGGTCGACGCGAGCGCGCACACGATGGAGGTCGTCCGCGACGGCCAGGTGCTCAAGAACCTGCCGATCACCGCCGGCGCCCCGTCGACCACCACGTACAACGGTCAGATGGTCATCAGCGAGAAGTACAAGGTGACCCGGATGAACGGCGCGACCGTCGGCTTCGGCGGCGAGTACGACATCTCCGACGTCCCGCACGCCATGCGCCTGTCGAACTCCGGCACCTTCGTGCACGGCAACTACTGGGCCTCCAGCAGCACGTTCGGTTCGGAGAACGTCAGCCACGGCTGCGTCGGCCTCAAGGACGCGCGCGGCGCGGGCGACGACGACCAGCCCGCCGCCTGGTTCTTCAACGAGTCGCTGATCGGCGACGTGGTCGTCGTGAAGAACTCCAAGGACAAGCAGATCGCCCCGGACAACGGCCTCAACGGCTGGAACATGGACTGGTCGGAGTGGATCAAGTAGTCCCCTCCCGTACGTGATCCGGTGGCCCGGTGCTGTGACCCACAGCACCGGGCCACTCCGCGTTAACCGCGGCTAACCTTCCCGTATGACCCTCTCTCTCGAAGTCTCCGAAGGCGTCGGCACCCTCCGCCTGGACCGGCCGCCCATGAACGCCCTGGACATCGCCACCCAGGACCGGCTGCGCGAGCTCGCGGTGGAGGCCACCGACCGTGCCGACGTCCGCGCGGTGATCGTCTACGGCGGCGAGAAGGTGTTCGCGGCCGGCGCGGACATCAAGGAGATGCAGACGATGGACCACGCGGCCATGGTCGCCCGCTCACGCGGGCTCCAGGACGCCTTCACCGCCGTCGCGCGGATCCCCAAGCCGGTCGTCGCGGCCGTCACCGGCTACGCCCTGGGCGGCGGTTGCGAGCTCGCGCTGTGCGCCGACTACCGGATCGCCGCGGACAACGCCAAGCTCGGCCAGCCCGAGATCCTGCTCGGCCTGATCCCGGGCGCCGGCGGCACCCAGCGGCTGTCCCGGCTGATCGGCCCCTCCAAGGCCAAGGACCTGATCTTCACCGGCCGCATGGTCAAGGCGGACGAGGCGCTCGCCCTCGGGCTGGTGGACCGGGTGGTACCGGCCGCCGAGGTGTACGAGCAGGCGCACGCCTGGGCGGCGAAGCTCGCGCAGGGCCCGGCCCTTGCGCTGCGCGCCGCCAAGGAGTGCGTGGACGCCGGACTGGAGGCGGACATCGACACCGGACTGACCATCGAACGCAACTGGTTCGCCGGGCTGTTCGCCACCGAGGACCGCGAGCGCGGCATGCGCAGCTTCGTCGAGGAGGGCCCGGGCAAGGCCAAGTTCCTCTAGGCCCTGTCCGTACGGCGCCGGGCTGCCGCTCCTTCCTCGGGGTGTATTAGCCAGGCCTTAAGGCAGCCTTAAGGCCGAACGGTGATCCACTCACCGTGATCACCGGTGCGCGGCGTGTCACACCAGGTCAGACCGGTGGCGCGGCCCCCTGGTTGCCCTGCGCATATGCCCGACCGCCCCCTGGGAATCGGTGGACCCCGGGGGGTGTTTTCCCGCGGAACGGCCCGGAGCGGCGGTGTGGCCGTCCATGATGGGTGCATGGCGGGCCTGGAGGGTGTGGAGCAGCCGCGGCAGCGCGGCGGCGCTTCGGCGGTACGGATGGCGGCGGCTCTTGAGGAGGAGCAGGGCCTCAGGGCGCTGGAGTTGTACGGGAACCCCGCCGAGGCGGAAGTCACCCTGCCGTCCATGCCCGAGTCCGCCGGTACGGCGCGCCGGCTGACCCAGTCCGTGGTGATCCGGCTGTGGGGCCTGTCGCCGCAGATCGCCGAGCACACCGTCCTGCTGGTCTCGGAACTCGTGGGCAACGCGGTGCGGCACACCGGCGCGCGGTCGTTCGGCCTGCGGCTGGTGCGCCGTCGCGGATGGATCCGGGTCGAGGTGCGCGATCCCTCGCGCGGGCTGCCCTGCCTGATGCCGGTCCACGAGATGGACACGACGGGCCGCGGGCTCTTCCTCGTGGACAAGCTGTCCGACCGCTGGGGCGCCGACCTGCTGCCGCGCGGCAAGATCACCTGGTTCGAGATGCGGGTGGCCGACCGCTGAAACGCCAGAAACCCCCTGTCGCCGTGTGATGGGGCGCCGTGGGGGTTTCATGGGTGCGCCGAGGATCGAAGGGGGTGTGATCCTCGGCGGGGGACTTCGCTCGGGTCAAAGGGAAGCCGTGATTCCGACTATGGCAGACGAGCGACCAAATGCCAAAACCTCAAACTCGGACATAAGTGTGTATAACCTAAGAGTTCACAGCTAAATCCTAGGTGAGGTGGCCCACTCACCTCGTAATCGATGAATAAGTATCGACCGCTGTGAGTGAATCGTTGATCACATAGCGGACGGGCCCTCTGGTGGAGCCCTTCTGAGGCAGGTGCCGAACTGGGTCAATCAGCCTTTACGGGGGCATCCGCACCTTAAATGGGCAGGTGCCCTGCTACCCGGACCGCCGATCCGCCCTCCTCGCCGGTGCCGCGGTCGCCGCCGGCGCCCTCACCGCCGCCTGTGGAACCGCGACCGCGCCCCGGGCGGCCGCTCCCGCCGCCACCCCGGCCGGACCCGCCCCGGCGGCCGCCGCACCGGGCCCGCGCCGGTTCGCCGGCCAGCCCGTCGAGATCGGCCACGGCTCCCGGGACCGCCCGCGCGTCGCCCTCACCTTCCACGGCAACGGCGACCCGGCGACGGGGCGGGCCGTCCTCGCCGAGGCGGAGCGGGCGGGCGCGCGCGTGACCGTACTGGCGATCGGCACCTGGCTCGACGAGCACCCCGACATGGCCCGCCGGGTCCTGGACGGCGGCCACGAGCTCGGCAACCACACCCAGCGCCACCTCGCGATCAACTCCATGCCGGAGGACGAGGCCTACGCGGAGATCACCGGCTGCGCCCAGCGCCTCAAGCGCCTCACCGGCTCGATCGGCACCTGGTTCCGCCCCTCGCAGACCCAGTACGCGACCCCGCTCGTCCAGAAGCTCGCCCAGCGGGCCGGCTACCCGCACGTCCTCTCGTACGACGTGGACTCCCTCGACTTCACCTCGCCCGGCGCCGCGGCCGTCATCCGCAACGTCACCGGGACGATCCACGCCGGATCAGTGGTGAGCCTGCACTTCGGCTACGCGGACACGGTCGACGCGATGCCGCCCCTCCTCGAAGAACTCGCGCGTCGCCAACTGCGCGCGGTGACCACCACGGAGCTGCTGACCCCATGACGACGAATCGCCTTCCCCGGAAGGCCACCGTGCTGCTTGCCGGACTGGTTCTCGCGGCCCTGGCCGGGTGCGGAGCCGGGGGAAAGAGCGCGACCGAGGCGCTCGGCTCCAAGGGGCCCGCCCGGCCGGCCAAGGCGGAGCCCGCGGGGCCGCCCGGACTGGCCGGAATGCCGCCGGTGCTCGACCCCCACGACGTCTACGCGGCCGACCGGCCGAACCAGCTGTCCCCGGTCGTCAAGAACTTCCCGTCCCGCGTCTACGTACCGAACACCGGCTCCAACACCGTGTCCGTCATCGACCCGAAGACCTACAAGGTCATCGACACCATCCCGGTCGGCATCCAGCCCCAGCACGTGGTGCCCTCCTGGGACATGAAGACCCTGTGGGTCAACAACAACCGCGGCCACACGCTCACCCCCATCAACCCGGCCACCGGCGAGGCGGGTGACCCCGTCGAGGTGCACGACCCGTACAACCTGTACTTCACCCCCAACGGCAAGTACGCGGTCGTGATGGCCTCGATGGACCGCGAGCTGGTCTTCCGCGATCCGCACACCATGAACCGGGTGAAGACCGTCCCGGTGACCTGTTACGGCGTCAACCACGCGGACTTCTCCCTCGACGGCCGGTACTTCATCGTGAGCTGCGAGTTCTCCGGCGAACTGATCAAGGTCGACACCGAGAAGATGGAGATCGTCGGCCAGCAGAAGCTGCCCTTCGAAGGCGCCATGCCACAGGACGTCAAGGTCTCCCCGGACGGAAAGACCTTCTACGTCGCGGACATGATGGCGCACGGCATGTGGGTGCTCAGCGGCGACAAGTTCGGCACACCGAAGCTCCTCCCCACCGGAAAGGGCTGCCACGGGCTGTACGTCAGCCGCGACTCCAAGGAGATGTACATCTCCAACCGGGGCGAGGGCAGCATCTCCGTCTTCGACTTCAAGGCGAACAAGCTCACCAAGAAGTGGGAGCTCCCGGACGGCGGCAGCCCCGACATGGGCGGCGTCTCCGCCGACGGCAAGGTGCTGTGGCTCTCGGGCCGCTACAACTCGGAGGTCTACGCGATCGACACGGCCACCGGCGAGGAGCTGGCCAAGATCCCGGTCGGCTCCGGCCCCCACGGCCTCGCCGTCTACCCCCAGCCCGGCCGCTACTCGCTCGGCCACACCGGCATCTTCCGGTAGGGGCGGCCACGGCGTGACGGTGCCCCGGGAGCCGTGCGAGCTCCCGGGGCACCGCCCGTTCCCGTCCGCCCTACGCCGGGGGCGTCACCAGGCGACGGGCAGCCGCTCGGGCAGCCGCTTGATGAAGCCCGTACGCCAGACGAGGTTCTCGGCCGGCACCGCGAGCCGCAGCTCAGGCAGCCGCTCCGCCAGCACCTCCAGGGCGATCTCCGCGTGCACCCGGCCCAGCGCGGACGCCGGGCAGAAGTGCCGCCCGGCGCCGAAGGCCAGATGGGCGTTGGCGCTCTGCCGCTCCAGGTTCAGCTCCTGCGGGTCCCCGAAGGCCTCCGGGTCGAAGTTGGCCCCCTCCAGCAGTACGAGGACCAGCTCGCCCTCCTTCACCAGCACGTCCCCCACCTGCACGTCGGCCAGGGCGATGCGCGGCAGGCCGTCACCGACGGACAGGTTCCAGCGCAGCAGCTCGTCCACCGCCGCGCCCATCCGCTCCGGATGCGCGCGCAGGTACCCGATCAGCTCCGGACGCCGGAGCAGCGCGAGGACCGCGAGCACCAGGAACGCGGACGTGGACACCGCGCCCGCCCCGAAGAGCGAGACGGCGACCGTCGCGAACATCTCGTCGGTCAGGTGCGCCGACTCCGGATCGCCCTCCTTCAGCCCGGCGAACGTGCCGAGGAGCCCCGTACGCTCCTCGGCCGGCAGCGCGAGCTGGACGTTCAGCTGCTCGACGAAGTAGCCGACGTCCTTGTACCAGTTCAGTGCCGAGTCGGCGAACGGTTCGCGTGCGGTCATGAACGCGACGTCCAGCCCGGACATCAGCCGGCGGTGGTCCTCGAAGGGAACGCCCAGCACCTGACAGTGCAGCGCCGCCGAGAAGGGGTCGGCGAACCCCGCCCGGAGGTCGGCCGGACCGCCCTCTGCCACGATCTGGTCGATCAGCTCCCCGGCCTTGGCGCGCAGCCAGTCCCGCAGGCCCTTCTGGCGCGGGTTGAGCGCCTTCATCACCGCGCTGCGCAGCCCGGCGCTGTTGATGTTGCCCATGTTGTTGACGACCTCGGGCGGGATCGTCAGCGCGTACTGGCGCGGCACACCGGCGTTCGCGGTGTCCTTCAGGCTGAACCGCTCGTCCTCCAGCACCTGCTTGGCCAGCGCGTAACTGCTCACCAGCCACGCCGGGTCCCCGGTCAGGGTGCGGACCTTCGCCACCGGCGCCTTCTCGCGCAGCCAGTCGCACTCCGCGGGGAGCACGTCACCGCGCCGCGACAGCGGGAAGTCGAGGAGGGCGTCATCGGCCCCCGCGCCCTGTCGGCTCTCCCGGCCCTCAAGCTGCTCGACGCTCATCGACGGTCCCTTCGGTCGGTGCGTGGTTCGCGGCTCTCGCGTGGCGCTCGGTGCCCGGGTCGTTCTCGGCCGCCGGGTGCGGGGCGGCCGCCGCGGCCTCCGGACGTACGACGGCGTACGCCTGGTTGCGGGTCGCGCGCAGGCCCCCGCCGCGCGCGAAGAGGACATCCGTCATCGGCATCTTGACGTGGTAGGCCGCCACCGAGGACGGCACGTCGAGAATGCTCGGGGTGTCCACGAAGAAGGGCAGCTCCGCCGCCATGTAGTCGAAACAGATCTGCAACTGGCCGTCGGTGATGGATTCACCTTCCGGCAACTTCGATCCGACGAAATGGAGGGCCATTTCCTCGCAGCCCTTACGGAACTCGTCATCGGTTTGCAGGAAATGCAGAACCCGTCGGTGCAGTAGTTGGTACACGGGGTTCGACTCGAACTCCGAAAGTGCCCTCACTCGTATCTCGGCATGCGGGGAACCGGACTCCTCGACACCTTTGAGAATCCTTCGCCGCACTGCCTTGATCTCCTTCGCGGCGCGCTTCTCCGCGTGTTCCGTGGTGTAGCCGAAGGCGGCGAACATCCGGTCCACGTGGCGGTCCGCGTAGACGAAGTCGACCTGCGCGAAGCGGGTCGTCGCCCATCGGGCAAGACTGCCGATGCGCTCGGAGCTGAAGTAGCTGTTGCCGGGACTCACTCCGATGAGCACATGGTCGCCGTCTTCCCAGATATGGCGGCAAGTGCGGGTGAAGGGCAGCACTTCGAATGATGCGTCAGTTGTGATCGTCACCTGTGATCGCCCTTTTTGCCGCTTGTCCCTGGGAGCCCTGCGCTCCTGGTGTGGCGGCAATGCCGGTACGTTATGCCGTGATCCCGGAGCGTGACAAGTGGGGGCCGGATCTGTTGGCTGGAATTATCGCTTCCGGCTGCCGGGAGGCGAATTGAATTTATATCTGCCGGCCGAACGGGACCCGGCGTCGGCCGGACCCGGCGGGGGCGCTACCCTGAGCCGTCAACAAGCACCGAGAAGGGGTGGACCCAGTGGCGGACATCGAGAGCGCGCGGGCGACGTTCGGCAAGTTCGACGCGGACGGCGACGGCTTCGTCACGGCCGACGAGTACAGCGCGGCCATGAAGGCCATGGGTGACGCGTACGTCACCGGCGCCGTCGCGGACGCCGTCATCGCCGCCAAGGACGCGAACGGCGACGGCCTGCTGAGCTTCGACGAGTTCTGGAACGCCCTGAACAAGTAGTGCACGCCGGGCGGGGCCGCGTCACGCGGGCGGCCCCGTCATGTCCTCGACCTCGGCCAGCGCCTCATCCAGCCAGCGCAGCCAGAACGACTCCAGGCCGATCCCGCCGCGCAGCACGAGCCGGCGCAGCCGGTCCTCGTCGGAGTCCCGCCCCGGCGGGAAGTCCTTCGCCTCGATGGCCTCGTACTCCGCCAGCTGGCCCCGGTGCAGTTCCAGATGCCGCCGCAGCTCCCCGGCCAGCCCCTGCGGGCCGACGACGCCGGCCGCCCGCACCCGCAGCAGCAGGGGGTCCCGGATCGCCTTCGGGTCCTGGCTCTCGCCGACCCACCGCGCCAGCTCCGCGCTGCCGGCGGGCAGTACCTCGTACTCCTTCTTCTGGCCGCGTACGGGCACCTCGCTGGGCAGCGCCCGGATCAGCCCGGCCTCCTCCAGCCGCCCGAGCTCGCGGTAGATCTGCTGGTGCGTCGCGGACCAGAAGTACCCGATCGACTTGTCGAACCGCCGGGTCAGCTCCAGCCCCGAGGAGGGCTTTTCGAGCAGGGCGGTGAGGATGGCGTGCGGGAGCGACATGCGCTCATCCTAGGTTCGCGGCGGCCGCCGGTGCCCGTGCCGGGTCAGGCCGGGGCCCGGGCCCAGGCGGCCAGCGCCTCCGGGGTCCTCGGACCCGGCGCGTCCCCCGCCAGCAGGTCCCGCGCCCGCAGGAAGGCCGCCACCGCCGGGGACCACGCCTGGCGCAGCCCCGCCGACGCCAGCAGCTCCGGGTCCGACAGCAGGGCAGCCGCCGGGCCGACGCGGATGCCCGCCGGGGTGAGGACCGCCGCGTCGTCGGCCCAGCGCACCGCGAGGTCGACGTCGTGCGTGGCCATCACCACCGTCGTTCCGTTCGCGCGCAGGCCCGCCAGCACGTCCAGCAGCCGTTCCTGCCCGTCCGGGTCCAGGCCGGCCGTCGGTTCGTCCAGGATCAGCACCCGCGGCGCCATCGCCACCGCGCCCGCGATCGCCGCCCGCTTGCGCTGCCCGTACGAGAGCAGGTGCGTCGGCCGGTCCCGCAGGGCGGTGATGTCCAGCGCGGTGAGCGCCGAGTCGACCCGGGCGCGTACTTCGGCCGGCTCCAGCCCCATGTTCATCGGGCCGAAGGACACGTCCTGCTCGACCGACGCCGCGAACAGCTGGTCGTCCGGGTCCTGGACGACCAGCTGCACGCAGCCGCGCAGCCGGGTCAGCCCCGCCCGGTCGTACCTCACCGGGCCGCCGTCCAGCCGCAGTTCGCCCGCGCCCGGCCGCAGGCCCCCGCTCAGCAGCCGCATCAGCGTGGTCTTGCCGCTGCCGTTGCGGCCCAGCAGTACCAGTGCCCGGCCCTCCGCGATCGCGAAGTCGACGCCGGACAGCACCGCCGGGCCGTCCTCGTACGCGTAGCCCGCGCCCACCAGTTCCACCAACGGGTTCACAGGTACCGCCCCTTCAGGATGAGAGTCACGGTCACCAGCGCGCCCAGCAGGGCCGCCGACGCCGCCAGGAACCGCCACGACAGCGCCGCCCCCGGCACCAGCACCCGCAGCGCCCCGTCGTAGCCCCGCCCGGCCAGCCCCTCCTGGAGCCGCGCCGCGCGGTCGAAGGCCCGTACGAACGAGGTCGCGGCGAGCCCGGCCAGCGAACGCCACAGCGCGGCCCGGCCGGTGTGCCCGAGCCGGGCCGCCTGCGCCCGGTGCACCTGGGCCACCGAGTCGAGCAGCAGGAACCCGATCCGGTACATGACCAGCGCCACGTCCACCACCGGAGCCGGGACGCCCGCCCGCACCAGCCGGGGCAGCACGTCCGACACCGGAGTGGTGAAGGCGAACAACAGCACCCCGAGCGAAGCCGCCGACGTGCGCAGCAGCAGCTCCGTCGCGTGCCGCGGCCCGTCCGGCGCCAGGGAGACCGGCCCCGCCGGGCCCCCGACCGCGAACAGCAGCGGCAGCGCCCCGGTGAAGCAGAAGCCCAGCGGGATCCGGAAGGCCCGCCACAGCTGCCGTCCGGCCACCCCGGCCGGACCGAGCAGCACGGCCAGCGTCGCCGCCGCGACCAGCGGCCCGCCGGGCCAGGGCGGCAGGCCGACGGCGGTGACCGTGAGCCCGAGCCCCAGCAGCGCCTTCTCCAGCGGATGGCGGTGGCGCCAGCGGCTGCCGTGCGCCGCCACGTCGATGGGCAGCACCGGCTAGGACTCCGCCGGGGGCGCCGGAAAATCCTGTGGGCCGCCCGCCCGGGCGAGGCCCTGGCGGCGGCCCTTGCGCAGGCCGAAGTAGTAGGCGAGCACGCCCGCGCCGAGGGCCGCCTGGAGGGCGAACAGCGCCGACTCGACCTCCGCGGAGGGGGGTTCGTACAACGGCGAGAACCACGGTTCGTAGTCCGGCCGGATCTCGGTGATCGCCGACTCGGCCTGGCTGTCGGCGCCGGTGAACGGCTCCGCCTTGCCCTCGCCCATGCCCAGCGCGACCGGCAGCACGGCGAGCGCGGCCACCAGGAGCAGCAGCAGCGCGTTGATCTTCGTGTTCTTGCTCGCGCCGCTCATCGGGCCGCCGCCTCCTGCTCGGTGCGGGTGGTGCCGGCCGTCAGCCCGGCGACGCCCAGCCGGACCAGGTCCGACTTGCTGGACTGCATCAGCAGCCGCATGACCAGTACGGTCAGCAGCCCCTCGCTGACGGCCAGCGGGATCTGCGTGACCGCGAATATCCCGCCGAACTTCGCGAGCGCGCCGAGGAAGCCGCTCGCCGGGTCGGGGAAGGCCAGGGCGAGCTGCACACTGGTCACGCAGTAGGTGACGAGGTCGGCGAAGAACGCGCCGAAGAAGACGGTCACCATCAGCGGCACGCCGAACCGCTTGAGCAGCCGGTAGACGCCGTACCCCGCCCAGGGCCCGGCGATCGCCATCGAGAAGGCGTTCGCGCCGAGCGTGGTCAGCCCGCCGTGGGCCAGCAGCAGGGCCTGGAACAGCAGCGTGATCGTCCCCAGCACCGTCATGACCGGCGGCCGGAACAGGATCGCGCCGAGCCCCGTCCCGGTGGGGTGGGAACAACTGCCGGTGACCGAGGGGATCTTGAGCGCCGACAGGACGAAGGTGAACGCCCCCGAGGCACCGAGCAGCAGCGTGCTCTCCGGGTTCGCCTTCACCTCCCGGGTCAGGGCGCGGACACCGTGTACGACGAAGGGGGCGGCCGCGACGCCCCAGGCGGCCGCGTGCAACGGGGGCAAGAAGCCCTCGGCGATATGCATGAGTGGGGAGACCTCTCCAGCACCTCGTGGATGGACAACGCGCCCCGGCCGGTCTCCTGGCTCACGGGTACTGATGCCCTGGCTCCGCCTTCCCGGGGCCGAGCGGTCTCCCGCGCGGGCCCAGTGGCTTCCCGCTGGGGATTGGAGCCGGACTTCCCGATCACAGTGGCGAGGGCCGCACCGGTTTCCCACCGGTTTCCCGAACACCAAGGCCTCATGACCCTAGTCGGCCGCCCGGACGGGTCACAACCCGCCCCTTCCGGGCGCGCCCGCTGGTGGTCACGTCCGCCGGAACGCAGGGTGGCGGGGTGGCCGACGACTCCAGTTCCGCGCAGACCCCCCGGTACGGCGACCTGAGCGCCCTCTACGTGAACTGCACCCTCAAACGCTCCCCCGAGACCAGCAACACCGAGGGCCTGATCGCCAGGAGCCGCGCGGTGATGGAGGCCGCCGGGGCCCGGACCGCGCTCGTCCGCGCCGTCGACCACGACATCGCCACCGGTGTCTGGCCCGACATGACCGAGCACGGCTGGGAGAGCGACGAGTGGCCCGTCCTGTACAGCCGGATCATGGACGCCGACATCCTGGTGCTGTGCGGCCCGATCTGGCTCGGGGACAACAGCTCCGTGATGAAGCAGGTCATCGAGCGGCTCTACGCCTGCTCCTCGCTGCTGAACGAGCGGGGCCAGTACGCCTACTACGGCCGGGTCGGCGGGGCGCTCATCACCGGCAACGAGGACGGCGTCAAGCACTGCGCCATGAACGTCCTCTACAGCCTCCAGCACCTCGGGTACGCCATCCCGCCGCAGGCCGACGCCGGATGGATCGGCGAGGCCGGGCCGGGGCCCTCGTACCTGGACCCCGGCTCGGGCGGCCCCGAGAACGACTTCACCAACCGGAACACGACCTTCATGAGCTGGAACCTGATGCACCTGGCCGCCCTCCTGAAACGGGCGGGCGGCATTCCGGCGCACGGCAACCAGCGCTCGGAGTGGGACGCCGGGTGCCGCTTCGACTTCCCGAACCCCGAGCACCGGTAGCGCCGACGCGGTCAGCAGGTGGCCGGGTGCGGGAAGTCCAGGACGAACCGCTCCGGGGCGTGCAGCACGCTGGTGTTGTAGGCGGGCGGGGTGTCGAAGGCGGCGCCGAAGGTGACGTACCCCTCGAAGTCGCCGGTCATGGCCATGCCCTTGAGCTTGCTGAGGGCGATCTGCTGGAGCTTGGGCCCCACGTAGACGTTCCTGCCGGTGTCGTCGTGCCCGGCGGCGGGGTGCAGCCTGATCTCCAGGAAGTACTTCCCCGGCAGCGGGACGGGCTTGCCGGACCCGTCGTAGACCAGCTGGGAGACGGGCGTGACGGTGACCGGCGGGGCGGCTCCCTGGAGGTCGATGACGAGCCGGTCGTAGGTGCAGTGCCCGCCCCAGCGGGCGTTGGTGACCAGCGTGGTGGTGGCGGCGGAGGCCGGCGCGGCGAACGCGACCCCGGCGGTGAGCAGGGCGCCGGCGAGCAGCGCGGTGATCTGACGGCGACGTACGCGATGCATGACGTCCCCCCGATTCTGAGAGACGGGGACAGGGCTGACACTCCTGAAGACACCCGGAGCGCCACCGTGGTTGCACGGATCCCCGGTGCCGCCGCGGCATTCCTGGCAGGGTGACGGCGTGGACATGGACCGTGCGACAGGGGAGCACCGGATGCGCCGTCTCAGCCGTCTCAGCCGTCACCGCCTTCAGCCCCGTGCCGTGGTCGCCGCGGCCCTCGTCCTCGCCGCCACCGCGTGCGGGGGCGGCGGGGACCAGGAGGTCTCCCAAGAAGGCAAGGGCGGCTACCCGTGGGTCGCCACGGACGAGATATGCAACGCGCTGCCGTACGGCAAGCTGGCTGACCCGCTCGGGGCCCGCGAGGACGTGGCCGACCGTACGCGCAGGACCACCGGTGGCTACCCGGGCGCCGAGTGCGTCCAGCAGCTCGTCGAGCGCGGCCCCGCGGCCTACGGCGGCGCCAAGGTCGAGCTGGACTTCGCCTACGTACCGAGCGTGGACGAGGCGAAGGAGGTCTTCGCCAAGGTGCGGGGCGACGCGGGCAAGGACGCGCCGGGCGGCGCCCCGGTCGAAGTCGAGGGCGTGGGCAAGGAGGCGTACCGTCTCGCCTACACCAAGCCGGACGAGCAGCGCCAGGTCAGGCAGCTACGGGTGCGTGACAGCAACCTCATGCTGGACATCACGGTCACCGGGGAGGCGGGCAAACCCCCCACGCCGGAGAGCCTCAAGGCGCTGGACGACGCGGTGAACGACTTCGCCAAGGGCTGCCTGACCGCCCTCCGCAGGACGTAGCGAGCGTGCGGGAGGGCCGGGTGCGCCCGCCCGCCCGGCCCGCCCGCCCGGTCCCCCGCCGCCGGCCCCGGCGCCGGCACCGCCCACGCTTACCTTGACCCCGAGGCCGCCGCGGGCGGGGGGCGT